>CAXTMQ010000048.1:0-21037 GCA_964245305.1 uncultured Pyrinomonadaceae bacterium | reverse complement strand
TTTTTTTGCATCTTAAGAATTTTCACGGCTCGTAAATCAGCAACTATGTTTTATAAAAACTTCCGTTTCGGCTCGGTTTTATTTTTGACGATTTTGATGATTTTCGCCGCGTTTTTCCTTGTGCCTTTGACGAGCAGTTGTTCGACTCTCGTTTCGCAAATGTCCGAAGAACAAGCGGCGCAGGTTTTGCGGGTGTTAACCAAAGACGGCAAACTGCCGCCGGAAAGCGCGGTTTTGGACATCGAAAATCGTTTCTCGAAAACCAAAACCGGCGCGTTGGCGAAACTTTTACGCGCAAGAATTCGCTTTGAAGCGAGCGATTTTCAAGGGGCGGCGCAGATTCTCGATTCGCCGGTTTTTCGTGAACGAACCACAGTTGCCGATTACGCTTTATGGATGCGCGGAAAAGCTCTGCAAAATGCCGGAAATCACGCTGAGGCGATGAATGTTTTCGCCTCGCTGATTCGTGATTTTCCGAATTCCCTGCGAACGCGCGAATCAAAAATGCTTTGGGCGACGAGCGCGCTTGCGTCGAATCAAGCTGACAAAATTCCGGCTTTTTTGAAGGATTTAACGGATCAAAATCAACCCGACGCTTTGCTTCTGACGGCAAAATCTTACGAAGCTCAAGCAAATCAAACGCAGGCAATCGCAATTTACCGCCGCATTTATTTTTACGGCGCGGGAACGAACGAAGCCAAAGAAGCCGAAGCAAAATTAACGGCGGCGGCGCAAAACCTCGCGCCGCAGACGGCTGACGAAATTCGCGCCCGCGCCGATAAATTTTACGACGCGAAAAATTATCTCGAAGCGACAAATGCCTACAATACCTTGCTGAATAATTTTCCGAACACGTCTTCAGCGAAAATAAATCTGAAACGCTTGACGGCTTATTCCAATCTGCGAAAAACGGTCGAAGCGCAAACGGCTTTCAATGCGATTCCGCAGACGGCTGACGAAAAAGCCGAAGCGTATTACCAGCTTGCGCTCGCGTTCGCCCGCGCCAAACAATGGGCGCAGGCGCGTATCATTGTCGAAGAAATGCGCCAAAAATTTCCGTCAAATAATTTCACGCCGAAAACTTTTATCGCCGTCGGATTGGCGGCGCGTGACGCAAAATCAAGCGTGGATGAATCGTATTTTTTGAAATCAGCGGTCGCAAGTTTTCCGAATGCCGTCGAAGTCGCCGGAGCGCAGTTTGAACTCGCGTGGCTCGAACACGAAAACAATAATTTTCCCGCGTCGTCGCAGATGTTGACCGAACATCTCGCGCGTTATGTTGACCGCGACACGACCAATCGCGGCAAAGCCGGTTATTGGGCGGCGCGTGATTCGGAACGCGCGGCGAAAATCGCGGAAGCCTGCGCGCTTTACGATGCGGTAATTTATCGCTACGGCGCGAATTGGTATGGCTATCTCGCTTTGCAAAGACTGACGACGCTGCGCGGTCAGGGCAAATGCAGTGCGCCGTCTAATTTCCCTGCCGATTCGCTCGTGCCGAAAGCCGCCGCGAATTTAAAGACCGTCACGGTCGCGCCCGAAACGGCGACGGTGAAGGAACTCGAACGCTCGGAAAACGCCGACGAACTCGGAACTATCGGACTGTTCGATTGGGCAGTCGAAGAATTGCAGGAGGCGAAACGAACCGCGCCGAACAGCCCGAAAATTAATCTCGCGCTCGCTCGTCATTATCAGTTTCGCGGCGACAACACGAGCGCGTTTTTGGCGTTAGCGAAAAGTTATCCCGATTATTCGCAGATGTTTCCCGAAGAAATGTCGCAGGAAGAATGGAACATTTTTTATCCTTTAATAAATTGGAGCGACATCAAAAGTTGGGCAAAATCACGCAATCTCGACGCTTATCAGGTTGCCGGTCTGATTCGTCAGGAATCGGTTTTCAATCCGCGAGCCAAATCCGGCGCGAACGCTTACGGCTTGATGCAGTTGATTTTGCCGACAGCCAAATCCGTCGCCCGAAAATACGGCAGCACGTCAGAGATCAGTATCGAGAGTTTATTCCAACCCGCTTTGAATATCGAACTCGGCACGGCTTATATGCGCGACCAATTAGACAAATTCGGTCGCATCGAATTTGTCGCCGTCGCCTACAACGCCGGTCCGGGCAGAGTTCCGCAATGGCAGGCGACCCTGCCGCCGGAAATGGACGAATTCGTCGAAGAAATTCCGTTCCGCGAAACCAAGGCTTATGTTCAAGGTGTGATTCGCAATTCGGCGCAGTATCGGCGGCTTTATGACGAAAACGGCAAATTCAAACCAAATGTCGGTACGAAACCTTTGCGCGGAGAAATTGATTCCAAACCGCGTGAACAATTTGCACAGGAATTTCCCGAAGTCGTCTTGGACAGTAAAGCCGAATAAATTCTTTAGCCACGAATTACACGAATAACACGAATTATTTTTCATAAATTTTATTCGTGTTATTCGTGTAATTCGTGGCTGAAAATTTTTACTTCACCCTAAATTTCAAAGGCGCGATTGTCGCCCTAGCTTCTTCGTTATAATAATCGTAAACCGTCGAAGCCGGAGTTTGCGCCTCGATTCCGTAGCGCGGTTTGAATTTGAAATTGAATTTCGTGCCGCCGTCTTTCGCCCATAAATAAACGACGATGCGGTCGGGCAGAATTTCGTAACGGCTGATGCTCCAGTCCGTTTTCATTGCCGCTTCCAAAGATTCGCGGCTGACATCCGCGCCCGGCGGAATGCCGATTTCTGCCAGAAGCATTCCGTAACCGCGATAATCGATTCTTTCGATCTCGACCGCACAGTTTATTTCCTGCATAATCGTCGCCGTCTGCGAATCGCATTGATAATCGAATCGCACGGCGCGATTCGATGCGGCGAGTTTCGCCTCCGCCCAATCAATGTAATGCGCCGCGACAATCTGCGCCATGAAAGGCTCGCCGCCCGAAGTTTTGATTTCGATTCGATTGTTGCTCGAATTTAATTTTTCCGAAACGTCTAAAATTACCGGCGTGATCTGGTCTGACGGGACGACGATTTTTTCCAGATTTTCATCATCCAAAACAATTTGAATTTCAACATTCTTCGCCTGATTTTTCGCCGACGAAAGCGCGGCTAGAAAAGCATCCAGCACGTTAATCGTGGTCTGCGTCGAATGCCAAACGCCGAAACGATCTTTGTTTTTCAGCAGAAAAAGCGTCGCTTTGGAAATGAGGTCTTCAGTTTTTGGTTTTTGGTCTTTGGATTTTGGATTTTTATTTTCGATTTCAGATTTCAAATTTGAAATTTCGGATGTCGGCTGACTTTGAACCTCGATTTTTGAACTTTGAATTTTCAAAAGCAACTGCACGACGAGCGCGGTCGTTTCGATGCGTCCGGCAGTTCCCCAACCGTAAAACGGCGTGTTGGTTTCGAGATTCCAATAAACCAAATCGCCTTCGATCTTCGCGAATTTTTCGAGCCGCGCCGCAATCAGTTCGGCTTCCGGCAAATTTCCCGCGTCGAACAAAGCCAAACCATAAAGCGCGAGCGCGTAAGGCTCGTCGAATTTCGCCGTTTTTTCCCGTAAAAACGCCAGCGATTTTTGCAGCGCGGCGTTCGATTTTTCGTCGCGCGAATTTCTCGCCAAAGTTCGCGCCGCGTAAGCCGTGTTCATCACGCCGCCTTCAAAACTGCCGTCCGCCGATTGTTTTTTGACGAGATAATCGCGCGTTTCCGTCAAAACATTTTCGTCAACGGCGATGAATTCCCGCGCGTCGGTCAGAAAACGAAAAGCGTAAGCCGTCAGCGCGAGATTCGGTTCGCCGCTGCCCCAATATGTAAATCCGCCGCCGACGGCTTTATATCCGAGCAATCGTTCGTAGCCTTTTTTCAAATAAAGCTGCGCCGTTCGTTTTGTTTTTTCATCCACGCCCGCGAATTTCAGAATCATCAAATTCGGATAAGTCGAAGAAATCGTCTGCTCGCCGCAGCCGTAAGGTCGCTGCAAAAGTCCTTCGACCGCTTCGGTAACGTGCGAAAAAAGATTCGGGTAAATTTTCAATTCGGCGCGCTGAGTTTTCGTTAAAGCGTTTGCCGGAAAATTTATATCGAAAGTCGTTGATTGGTTAAATAATTCGGTTTGCGTCGCAACGATTTCCTGCCCGTTCGGTTTGATCGTAACCGGCTTTTCAATCGCATCGCCCGCGCTCGTTCCGATTGCCGTTACCTTCTGCTTACCGTTTTTAACGGCTTTCGTCGCCTGAAAATCGAACACGGCGTTGGCGGAAGAATCCGGCGCGATTTCGGCGATTTGCGTCGGCTCGTTTAAGAATTGAAACCAATCCGATTGCGCCATTTCCGCTTTGACCGTTTGTCTTTCGCTCAAATAATTGCGAACGGCGACGGGCAGTTTTATCTCATCGCCGACGGTCAAAAATTTCGGCGGTTCGAGTTCGGCGAAAAACGGCTGAAACGCCTTGATTTCGCGTTCCGCAATACCGACATCGCCGTTCGCGGTCGAAGCGATGACACCGATTTTCCACGTCGTCAAACTGTCGGCGAGCTTAAATTTCACCTGCGCTCTGCCGTTCTGGTCGGCGACGATTTCCGGCGACCACAAAAGCGTTTCGGGAAAATATTCGCGCAAACGCGGCGTTTCAACCGTTTGTTCAGTTTGATTTTTATCATCAGCAATGCCGGATTTTGTAATGACTTTCACTTTGTCCGATTGTTTGCCTGACACAACGCCCGGAGCGATTTTCAGCAAACTTGAAAATTGTCTGCCGTTTATCGGCAAATCTTGAATCTGCGATTGCGTTATCGTTACTGACATTAGTGATTCGGTCGCATCTATCACACTTTCACCTGATGCAATAACAGAAACAGTTTCCGAAATATTTCCGACTTCCAACTGCATATTAAGTTCCGTTAGTTGCTGCGGTTGGACGAAAACATTCTGCACGATGGTTTTTTTGAATCCGGCTGAATCGAACGTCAATTCATAAATTCCCAACGGCAAATCGGCTAAAACAAATTTTCCGTCCGCGTCCGAGTTTGTTTCAAATTTTAATCTCGTCGGATACCAAACCGCCGTAACTTGCGCGTTCGGAATAATCGCGCCGGTCGCGTCAACGATTTTTCCGGTGATCGCGCCGCGATTCGCGCTCGAACTCGGCACGGTTTTAACTTTTCCGCCGCTTAACACCGCATCTTTCGATTTTTCCGAAACGATGCCGGCAAATCTGATTAATTCAAAATCATCAACAGTTTTCTTCGCGCCGTCTTTACCGACGCTTTTGATGGTGAAAGCAACGTATTGCTGCGTGATCGGCGTAATTTCGGTTTTCTGCGCCGGATTGATTTTCACCTTATCGGTGTAGATGGATTTTTCTTCTTTTTCGACGTAATAATTTCTGCCGAAAACGTCCTTCAAAACGTCGAGGTCAAAACCGACCTGCTTCAAAATGGCGCGAAGCTCCGTCTCATCGCGCGGAAAGGTTTGTGATTCGCTGACGGCGCGGCGAAATTCCCCAGACATATTCGCCCGCGTCGCCGTAAAATAATCAACCGTGTTCGTCCAGATCGTAAAATCGTCGAAGCCGCCGAATTTTCTGTCCCAGCCGCCGCTTTTGATTTTCAAAACATAATTTGAATTTTCGATGCCGAAATCGAATCGGTATTTTCTGCCCCAAGCGTCGCGCAGACGGTCGAGGTCGAAATCCTGTTTGCGTAATTCTTCACGAAGAGTTTTATAATCGCGGATAAAATCGTCGGTGCGCGTTTTGTAGTCGGCAAAGGCGCGGTCAATTTTTCCGCCCGCCGCGGAAAAATATTTAAAGCTCTGCGACCATGCCGTTACGTCGTCGCCCGTGTCAAACTTTTCGTCCGCGCCCGCGCTTTTGATTTCTAATCTGAGCTGGTCTTGCGAACGAACAAACGCCGTCGAAAATTTATTTCCCCAAGCGTCTGTATAAGAATCGAAATTTATCCCGTCGAGCGCGAGAATTTTTCTCAAAGATTCATCATTAACCGGCGTGAAGGCGTTTTGCGAGTAATGCCGGTCGAGCGAAGTTTTCAGATCGTTAAATTGCTCGACAAACAAAGGACGATAAGCGTTATTCAACTCGCGCAGAAAGTTTCCGCTGTCTTCGATGCTTGGCGCGTAGTTTCGGCGCAGCGCGATTTCGACGGCGATTTCGGCTTCGGGCGCGAGCGGTTTGGTCGTGTCGAGATTGTCAATTTCAAAACCGGAAATGCCGCCGAAGCCGCGCCCGAAGCCGAGCAAGTTTTCCAGATCGCTGTAAAAACTTTGATACGTTCCGCCGAATTCGCTGTCGGTGCGGGCGCGTTCTTCAATCGCTTTGTCCAGCACGACCACGCCGAAAGCCGTCTCGTTCGTCGTTCCGTTCGCCTTGCTTGCCGTCAAATCAATCCGCGCTTCTGCGCCCGGACGCAGAACATTTTTTTCCGCCTTCGCGTCCACGCGCAAACCGAACGGCGACGGATAAACAACGGTTTTATTGTCGGAAAATGCTTCCGCCTCGCCGTAATCGTTGCGAAAACCGCCATAGACTACAAAAGTCAGAGCGTTTTTGAAATTCTCCTGATACGGAATTTCCAGAGTCGCGCGATTGTTTTCGAGCTTGATTCGTTGCGTGTGCAGCGTCCGCCAATTTCGCATCACGTCCAGATTAAGCATGGCATTTGTTTGGCTCGAAACGATGGAAATTTTCACCGTTTCGCCGGCGCGATAAACGATTTTGTCGGTTTCGATCTGCACGGCGGGCTTTTCGTCATCGAAATTCAAATCTTCCGCCGACAGACTTTTATTTCCCTGCGCGTCTTTCGCCGCGATCACCAAATCCAACTCATCATCGTCTTCGTCCAGAGCATTCAACGGAACAGCAATTCTGCCCGCGCCGGTGCTGTTTGTTTTCAATTTGCCCAACAATTTTCCCGCCTTCGGATCGTCGTCATCGCTCGTTTCGCGCGCCTGATAAATTTTCACGTCGCAGGCGGCGGGCGTTCCGTCGGCATAGAAAGTCGTAACGAAAAATTTCGGCGGCAGACGTTTGCTCAAATTGCTCGTGTCGCCGATCAAATAAACGTGAATCGGTTTTTTCGTCAAGCGAACGTCAAAGCGACGCTGCTCGGTACGGTTCGTCGAAACGTCGGTAACGTAAGCGGCAAACTTTAAATCTTTGAATTTTTCCCAACCGCTTTCCTCAAAATCTTCGTGTTCTTCGGTCAAATCGAAATCGGCGACGAATTTTCCGTCCGCGTCCAATTCGCCCGTCCGAACTTCGCCTTCTTTCGTTTCATATTTTTGCGATTTGTAATCCCATTCGCGCTCGATTTCCCGCACGACGCGCACTTTTGCTTTGGTCACGGGCTTTCCAAAAAGATAATCGGCGCGAATCGTTACCGACGCATTTTTGTTTTCGGGCAGATAAAATTTGCGTTCCGCTTCGGCGTTGACCACAAAATTCGGCAAATCATAGCGGCTGACTTTGAAATAGCGACGGTCGAAAGCGAGTTCGCGCGAGCTTTCGGCGACGATTTCGTATTGTCCGAGTTTGGCGTTTTCGGGAATTTCCCATTCGATGCCGGCGATGCCGAACCGCGAAGTTTTCGCTTCGATTTTTTGCAGTGTCGCGCCGTCGCCGTCCTTAATCGAAAACGTCAGATTTTCGTCGGCAATCGCCCGTTTGTCCGCGTCGAAAAACAAAGTTCTCACGCGCAGTTTTTGCGACGGCTGATAAATCGGCTTGTCTGTTTGAAAATAAAGAAAAGCGTTTTGTTGAAAATTGTATTTTGAAAGATTTTTGGAAATCTCGCTGATAAAGCCGTTTTTACTGCCTTTTATGTTCAGATTCAAATCTTCGAGCCGATTGTATTTCGGCAACTGAAACTCGAAATCGGCGAAACCGTCGGCATCGGTTTCGGCTTCGAGATTGATATTCGCTTCCTGATTTTCATCGAAAGAAACTTTGAGTTCACCGTTCAATCGAACATTTTTCACGCCGTTCAAATCAATCGGCTGAATCGCCCGAACGCGCACCACATATCGCGCATTTTCCTGTAACAAATCAAAAGCAAACGCTTCCAGATCGAAAACGTCGGCGCAAATCCGCGACGCTGAAATCGTGCCGCTCGCGTTTCCGATCTGGTATCGAAGACGATAAAACGCGAAATCTTTCTGATTGACGATTTCGCCAATAGCCGCCGGAATTTCCAGCCGATTCGCGCCTTTCGCCAGCGCGAAATCTTTTTCGGCAAACATTTTCGTCGCGCCTTTCGGATCAATGAATTCAATTTTCGCCGTCGCGTTCGCCGCCTTCGATGCGTCGGCGGCGAGCAGAATCTGCGCCGAATTTTCGCTTAAAACTATCTGCGCTTGTGTTTCATCAACTTTTAGAAAAGTTTGCGCGTCGGCGATTGAAATCAAAAAAAGACACACCGGTATTGCGAGGAAAAAAAATTCCTTCATTCGGTTTTACTCCAACTCTTACAAAGTTTTACGGATATTTATTGAAACTTATCGCCTGTGATGCGACGAGTTTTTCTTTTGGTTGCTCGATGGCAAATTTTAGTTTCGACAGAATTTTTCCGACCGGATTTTTTTCTACCAGGTCAAAAAGTAAAATTTTTGCGCGACTCATTTTTTGCTTGACAAAGTTTCGCCCGCGCATTATAAAAATACGAGCGTTCGTTTTTGTTCGATGCCCAAACTTAGTTCCGAAAAAATCGAAGAAAGAAAAACCGAGATCGAGGATGCCGCCAAAGAATTGTTAATCAAACAAGGCTTTCACGCGACTTCGATGCGCGACATTGCGAAACGCGCCGATATTTCGCTTGGCAACGTCTATAACTATTTTGAAACAAAGGAAGCGATTTTTGAATCGATTATCAACCGTTACTTAATCGTCGTTGACCAGAAGATAAAAGATATTTTAGAAGAAATTGACGAGCCTCTCGACCCGCACGATATGCGGCGGCTTGGCGAAATGATCGGGGAAATGGTAGACCAGCATCAGGATTTCTGGCTGCTGATGTATATTGACGTTCTGGAATTTCAGAACCGTCATTTTCGCAAGATGTTTGAAGGCTTGGCGGAAAAATTTCGCCGCCTGTTTAAAGAAAAATTCGCGTCGGCAATCGAGCGCGGCGATTTGCGAAGCGGCGTTGATCCGGCAATCGGTTTCACGGTCGCGTATATGCAGTTTTTTAATTATTTCCTAGTCGAAAAACTTTTCGGAGGAAACCTGCATCTCGGCTTGACCGACAATCAGGCGTTAAATTATTTGACGAAGATTTTCAGTTACGGCGTGTTGAGCGAAACCAAGCTCGCGCAATTTAAGAAAAAGTCGCTCAAGAAAGCGAAGACGAATTAAACGACAGAAATTTTAATTGGTTTTTAGTTTTTGGTTTTTAGTTTTTTGCCATTTGAATCAGAAAATGTATTCGAGAGCAAAGCTAAAACCCAGAAATAAAAGACTGAAAACCAACTTCAGAAATTTCTGTTTTAAATATCAACAAACAAAAACGGACGTTCATTTTTTTTGGCAATCATAAATTTCGGTTGGAGGACACAATGTTAAGAAATAAAATCAATTGGCTAATTTTAATTTTCTCGCTGCTCATTTTTTCAGCAAACATTTTCGCGCAAGGCACGACCGGACAATTGAACGGAACTGTTACCGATCCGAACGGCGCGGTCGTTTCCGGCGCGACGGTGAAGGTTACGAACACCGGCACGAATTTGGAACGCGAAACGACGACCGGCGACGACGGCAATTTTTCGTTTCAATTATTACCTGCTGGAAATTATGAAATCGAGGTCAATGCTCCGAATTTTGCACATTATACAGCGCGAACTGTTGTAAATATTACACAAACAACAACTGCTGACGCACAACTATCTTTGAGCGGCGCGGATACGGTAACTGTTGATGTTGACGCGCCGACATTACAGACGGAAACTTCGCAGAACGGGCGCGTGATCGAGGGCGAAACGATTCGTCAGCTTCCTTTGCCGACGAGAAATTTTCAGCAGCTTTTGACTTTGCAGGCGGGCGCGCAGTCTTCGGTTTCCAACAACACGGAATTGGGGCGCGGCGACGCGACGATTTCCGTCAACGGTCAGCGCACGACATCGAATTCGGTTCGCATCAACGGCATTGACGCGAACTCCATCGGCACGAATTCAACGCCGAACATCGCCGTTCCCGCGACCGATTCGTTGCAGGAATTCGTCGTGCAGACTTCGCTTTACGACGCTTCGAGCGGGCGCAACGCGGGCGGCAACGTCGAGGCGATCACTCGTTCGGGAACGAATGATTTTCGCGGCAATGTTTATTATTTTCTGCGCGATAGAAAATTAACGGCGAACGAGCCGTTTATCAAAGCCAGAGGTTTGGAACGACCGGAATTTAACCGGCAACAGTTTGGCGGAACGCTCGGCGGGCGCGTCGTCAAAGACCGCGTTTTCTTTTTCGGTTCGTATCAGGGAACGCGCGAGCGTAACGGTTATTCGCTCATAAATAGCTTGACTTCGCCGACTGTGCCGCTCGGTTTGACCGATAATCGTTCCGCCGCCGCGCTTGCCGCCGCTTTCGGCGTGGCAAATCCGGCGACGATCAACGCGGTAACGCTGGCGATTTTGAACGCGCGCCTTCCGAACGGACAATACGCCGTTCCGTCTTCGGGCGTAACGGCGCGACCGGCAAACTGCACGGCGGCGAATATCAATTTATGCGCCGTTACCGTTCCGCAATCGGGCGTTTCGCGTTTTCGTGAAAATCAATTCAACGCCAACGGCGATTTCGTCATCAGCGACAAACACAACATCTCGGCGAAATTTTTCGTCGCCGACAATCCGACGTTTCAGGCGAATTATAATTTCGCCGGACTCGGCAACGGCGAGCGTCAGTTAGTCGGTTTCGGCGGCGATTTGACAATCAAGCAGAAACTTTATTCGATCACCGACAATTATATTTTCTCGTCGAACATCGTCAATCAGGCGCGGTTCGGTTTCAACCGCCTGCGCGTAACGAGCGTACCGGAAGAACCTTTTACGGCGGCTTCTTTGGGGATTTCCAGTTCGCTCGCGTCGCTTTATCCGGGCGCGCCGACGATTCAGCTTGCCGGCGTTGATTCGCAATTCTTTTTCGGCTCCGCGCCGCTCGCCGATCAATCTTCGCGCATCAACGGCTACAATTTTAACGACACGCTTTCGGTGACGACGGGCAAACACCGCCTGCGTTTCGGCGGCGAATATAAATTTTCGCAGGTCAAATTTTATTTCAACGCCTTCACGCGCGGACAGATAATTTTTTCGAGCTTTAATAATTTTCTGTCCGGCACGGGAACTTCCCTGCTCGGTTCGGGCGTGTTTGATCGTTATTACAAGGTCAACGATGTCAGCGGTTTCGCGCAGGACGACTGGAAATTCAGCAAACGTCTGACTTTGAATCTAGGTTTGCGTTACGATTTTTACGGCTTGCCGACCGAAGATCAAGGCAGATTGGTCAATCTTTTATTCGATCAGGTTCGCATCGGCACGACCGCCGCGCCCGCGCCTGCGCCGAACGGTTTCGTGCAGGCGGAAGGCGGACCGCTCGCGGGAGTTCCGACCGTCGAAAAATCGCTTGTGCCGCAGGACAAAAATAATTTCGCGCCGCGCATCGGTTTCGCGTATTTGCTCGACGAAAAATTGAATATGGTCGTGCGCGGCGGTTACGGACTTTATTACGACCGCATATCGACGCGCTTTGCGAACACGCAGCTTTTTAATTACCCGTATTTCGCGCTCGGTGTCGGTCTGCCGGGGCTTCTGCAAACATTCGCCAATCCGTATATCAATTTGCCGCCGCCGTCGGCTTTTCCGGTCGCCGCGACCGTGCCGTCGCCCTTAACGCCGCTCGCGTTTCCGACCGTCGGCGTACCGATTGCGGGCGTGTATGTTGACCCCGATTTGCAAACGCCTTATATCCAGCAATTCAATATCGGTTTGCAATGGGAGTTGTATAAAAATTTCGTGTTCGATGTCGGCTACGTCGGCAATAAAGGGACGCATCTTTTGCAGTTAATCAGCCCGAATCAGCCGATGTATAACGCCGCGACGAATTCGTTTGCGACGCGCTTTCCGGGAACGGTGATTTCAAATTTGAAAAACGCGACCGGCGGCGTTCAGCAAGTGCAGACGAGTTCGCTTTCCAACTACAATTCGCTGCAAATGTCTCTGTCAAAACGCTTCTCTTCCGGCTTGCAGTTTCAGGCGGCTTATACCTTCGGCAAATCAATTGATTATTATTCGGGCGGCACAGTCAACGAAATCGCCAACGTCTTCGGCGACCAGTTCGACTGGCGCACGAATCGCGGACGTTCGGATTTCAACCGCGAGCAACGCTTTGTCGTCAGCGGCGTTTACGCCTTCGGCAAGCGCGAATATGAAAACAAATTTGCCAAAGCGATTTTGAACGGCTGGCAAGTCGCCGGCATCGCCGTTTTCCAATCCGGCTTGCCGTTTTCCATCGTTGACAACCCGGGCAACGCCGTCATCCAACGCGCCAATTTCAATCGCAATTACAACGGCGACGTTTACACGAGCGGCAATGTTTCCGAACGCCTGAACGGTTATTTCAACGCCGGCGCGTTCGTGCGTTCGTGTCCGGTCGGCACAATCATCGCCGGAGCTTTTATCGCCTGTTCGAACAGCGGAGTCGGCACACCCAACAATCCGACATTCGATCCGACGAATCCGTTCGGCAACACGACGCGCAACGGTTTCACCGGACCGGGACAAAAGAACGTGGATTTGTCTTTGATTAAATTCATTCCGTTCACCGAACGATTTCGCGGCGAACTTCGTCTCGAAGCGTTCAATATTTTCAATTGGGTCAACTACGCCAATCCGAACAACAATATTTCGGGCGCGAACTTCGGACGCATCGAACGCGCTTCGACCGGACCGCGCGTTTTGCAGATCGGGTTGAAATTGAATTTCTAAAAAGCGGTTTTTGGTTGTTGGTTTTTGGTCTTTAGCTTTGCTCTTAAATCGTTCTTGTAACCGAAAAGCAAAAAACCAAAACTAACAACCAAAAACTAAAATCTCAATGAATCTATTTTACGAAACGCACGGCGCGGGCGCGTCCTTGATTTTGATTCCCGGTTTCGCTTCCGGCGTGTGGAGTTGGTTTCGGCAGACGACGGATTTGGCAAAGGATTTTCAAGTAATTATTTTCGATCCGCGCGGCATCGGAAAGTCGAAAGCGGCGGACGAAGATTTACGGAATCTTTCGATGCAAACATTTGTCCGAGACGTAATAGCGATTTTAGATGAATTGAAAATCGAAAAAGCGAATGTTTTGGGCGCGAGTTTTGGCGGGTTTGTCGCGCAGGAATTCGCGCTCGCGTTTCCCGAACGAGTCGAGAAATTGATTCTCGCCTGCACGAGCGCGGGCGGCGCGAATCACGTCAAGCCCGACATCGAAATTCTGCGCTCGTTCGCGCCCGATCCGGCTTTGCCGCTCGGCGAAAAAATCCGGCGTTTTATTCGTCCGGCTTTTACCGACGAATTCAACGCGCAGAATGCCGCCGAAGTCGAGCGAGTCTGTCAGATGCGCGAGCGTAATATCGTTTCCGACGCGACGTATATGGCGCAGTTGCAGACGGCTTTTACTTTTGACGCGGAAGGTCAAATCGGTTCGATTATCAATGAAACTTTAATCGTTACGGGCGATAATGACGCGGTTGTGCCGATGGAAAATTCATTAAATTTAGCGCGGAAAATACGACGCGCAAAACTCGAAATCATCGCCAACGGCAGCCATCTTTTTTTTATCGAAAACGCCGCCGAATTTAATCGGATAGTGAAAGATTTTTTAAGTGATATTTAACAGGATAAACAGGATAAGCAGGACTTTTAATTTTTTACCCCGACAATCCTGTCCATCCCGTAAATTGTTCCTATGAGAAATGCGAAAATTATCGGCAGTGGCGTTGCCGTTCCCGACAAAATTTTAACCAACCGGGATTTGAGCGCAATGCTCGGCGAAGATATTTCCGAATTCGTTGAAAACAATCTCGGAATCAAACAGCGGCACGTTCTCGCCGAAGACGAAAGCGCGGCGGACATTGCCGCGCAGGCAGCGGAAAACGCTCTGAAAAACGCCGGAATCGCGGCGGAAGAAATTGATTTGATAATTGTGGCAACCGACACGCCGGAATATCTTTCGCCCGGAACTTCGGTCGTCGTGCAGCATCGTTTGGGAGCGAAAAATGCCGGAACATTCGATACGAACTGCGCCTGCGCCGGATTCGTGACCGCGCTCGACACGGCGGTTAAATACATTATCGCCGACGCGAATTATCGAAATGTTTTAGTCATCGGCGTTTACGCGATGACGAAATTTCTCGACTGGACGGAAAAGAAAACCGCGACGATTTTCGCCGACGGCGCGGGCGCGATTGTTTTGCAATCGGATGAAACGGGCGCGTCCGGCGTTCTCGCCTCAAAGCTCGAAGCGATGGGCGAATATCACGATTTTCTCGGCATTTTCGCGGGCGGCTCGAAAACTCCGATCACAACAGAAGTTCTCGAAAACGGCTATTACAACCGAGTCCGTTTCGCCAAACGAACGCCGCCGGAAATCAACTTCGCCGGCTGGCAGCGCATCGTCAAAGAATTATTAAATCGCGTTGATCTAACGCTCGACGACGTAAATCTTTTTCTCTGGACGCAGGTCAATCTCGGCACGATCAAAGAAGTGATGGCGGCGTTAAATCAGCCGTTTGAAAAAACGCATACGATTATGGACAAATGGGGCTACACCGGCTCGGCGTGTATACCGATGGTTTTGCATGACGCGATTGAACACGGCAAATTAGAACGCGGCGACATCGTAGTTTTCTGCGCTTCGGGCGGCGGCATCAATATGGCGGCGATGATTTTTCGATATTGAGATTGATTTGAAATAAACTTTTCCGCATCATCTGACTGATGCAAAATTTTGAAAGAAAACTTCTCATTTTGGATTTGGACGAAACGCTGATTTATGCGGCGGAAGAGAGATCAGAGTGCGAGCCTGATTTTATTGTCGGTCGGTATTTTGTTTATAAACGTCCGTTTTTAGAAGATTTTTTGGAGTTCTGCTTTGGAAATTTCGATGTTGCTGTTTGGACGACTGCCGCCGAATCTTACGCCGAAGAAATCTTAAAAGCGATTTTGAAAGCAAATCAAAAACTGCAATTTCTTTGGACGCGCAGACGATGCACTTTAGTTTTTGACGAAGAAGAACGCGAACATTTTTTCGCCAAAAGGATGTCGAAACTGCGGCGGCGAAAATTTAATCTCGAATCAATAATCGTCGTTGACGACAACCCGAATGTTTGGAAATATAGCTACGGAAATCTAGTTCGCGCGAGCAGATTTGAAGGCGACGAAAACGACAAAGAATTAAAACTTTTGCCGATTTATCTCGAAAAACTTTCAGACGTTTCAAAGGTCAGAAAAATTGAAAAGAGAAATTGGCGAAATCGAATTCGATGAAATATCAAAATATCTACCAATTATTTAGAGAACAAAGCGCTAAGTATCGCGGCGAAAGAATTTTTTATTCGCGCGATTACGATGCCTGGTCTTATTCAGATTGGGAGGATTTTGAAAATGCGGTTCACGTTTATGCTTGTGCATTATTGGCGAAAGGTTTGACTAAAAATGCGTCAGTGGCAATCTTAGCGGGAAATGTTCCTGAATGGACGATTGCGGATATTGCATCAATAGCGGCGGGCGGTGTTGGTGTCGGAATTTATCCGACGAGTTCGCTTGAACAATGCGAATACATTATCAATCACTCGGATGCGGAATTTGTTTTTGTTGATTCGCCGAAACAAATGGAGAAAATCATACAAATTCAAGATCGTCTGCCGAAGGTTAAAGCGGTAATTGATATAGATTGTTTGGCGGAAAGAGACAGAAGAACTGAAAAATTATCAGTCGAATCGAAAGGTCAAACTCCAACCGCTTTTTCGACAAATTTCAACGTAATCCTATACGAAGATTTCATTCGGTTCGGAAAAGATAACCTTCATGAATTTCTACCGAAAGTCGAAGAAATTGGGTTTAATTTGAAGTCCGACGAAACAGCAATAATGGTTTATACTTCCGGCACGACCGGACAGCCGAAGGGCGCGATGTTGTCGCACCGATATATTTTGAATTCGTGCGAATCGCTCAAAAATTCCGTGCCGATTTTTGCGACGGATGTTTCGTTTTCTTATCTTCCGGGCTGTCACGTCGCCGAGCGAATTTCGGGAATTTACAACCGGCTTTATAACGGAACGGCGGCGCATTTTGTTGATGATTTGTCGCGGCTTTACGAATATATGCTCGAAGTCAAGCCGACGGTTTTCGCTTCTTTGCCGAGATTTTTTGAGAAGATTTACGCGAAGGTAGTTTCGGAATTCGGGAAAGATGCAAGCGAGCGGAACCTGAAGGACGCTTTCGGCGGAAATGTTCGTCTGCTGACGAGCGGCGGCGCGCCTTTGCCGAATGAAATCGCCGACTTTTTTGCGAAAAGGAATTTGCCGATTTTGCAGGCTTACGGGCTGACGGAAAACATCTGCGTCGCTTTTAATCGCGCCGACGATTTCAGATTCGGAACGGTCGGCAAAGCGATGCCGATGTGCGAAATCAAAATCGCGGCAGACGGCGAAATTCTCGTGAAAAGTCCGATGATGTTTTCGTGTTATTACAAAGACGCGGAAAAAACTGCGGAAATGTTTGACGAAAACGGCTGGCTAAAAACGGGCGATCTCGGCGATTTGGACGCGGACGGATTTTTGAAAATCACGGGGCGTAAAAAGGAAATTATCGTTTTGTCTTCGGGCAAAAATGTCGCGCCTGCCCTCGCCGAAAATCTCGTTAAAGAAAATCATTTAATCAGCCAGTGTTTTGTTTCCGGCGACGGCAAAAGTTATTGCGTCGCGCTGATTACTTTGAATCAAATCGAAGCGGAATCGTTTGCGCGAGCGAATAAAATCGAGTTTGAAAATTATTCGGATTTGCTCGCCGATGAATTGATTTTGCGATCAATTAACGAAACCGTCGAACGCGCAAACCGAAGAATTTCATCGAGCGAGCAAATCAAAAAATTCAAAATTTTAGACCGCGATTTTTCAGCCGAATTCGACGAAATCACGCCGACTTTGAAATTGAAAAGAAACGTCGTCGGCGAAACATTTAAAAATATCCTGGCGAGTTTTTACGAATAAATTTTTGTTCTTTGAAAATCAATCAACCGCGCTCGCGTTTCTCTTTCAAACGCTTTCTAAATAATATTCATTTGTTATCATTAGAAAAATTATGAGAGAAATTTTACGCGATTATTTAGACCCGTTTTTTAATATTCTGAATTACAGAATTTTCACGCTCGGCGAAGCGCAGATTACGCCGTTGAATATTATTTACTTGATTTTGCTGACGGGTCTGCTGTTTTGGCTGTCGAATAAACTCAAAAATCTGCTCGTCGAGCGCGTTTTGGGCAGAACGCATCTCGATCTCGGCGCGCGAGTCGCCATCGGAACGATTACGCGCTATTTTCTGCTGCTCATCGGTTTTTTGATAATTCTGCAAACGGTCGGAATTAATCTGACGACGCTGAATGTTTTGGCGGGCGCGGTCGGCATCGGTGTCGGTTTCGGTCTGCAAAACGTCGCCAGCAATTTTATTTCAGGCTTGATAATTTTGTTCGAGCGACCGATCAAAATCGGCGACCGGATCGAAGTCGGCGGCGTGGACGGAAAAGTGACGGGCATCGGCGCGCGAAGCACGACCGTGCGAACGAACGACAACATCACGATTATCGTGCCGAACAGCAAATTTATTTCCGAGAACGTCGTCAATTGGAGCTTTGAAAATAATATTATTCGCTTTCGCGTTCCAATCGGCGTGGCTTACGACACGGACGTTAATTCGGCGAAACGGATTTTGCTCGAAATCGCGCGGGAAAATAAAGACGTTCTCGACGAACCGAAACCGGCGGTGCGGCTGATGAAATTCGGCGACAGCTCGATTGATTTACAGCTCTGGGTTTGGACGAAAGACAAACTACAGCGCAAAACGGTTTTAGTCAGCAATCTGAATTTTGCGATCTGGGAAAAATTCCGCGAAAACGAAATCGAAATTCCGTTTCCGCAGACCGATCTGCACATCCGAAGCGGCGAATTGAAAGTGAAAAGAACCGATATTGAAATAGGCAGCGAAAAATTTTCCGACGATGACGGAACGGAGCTTGACGAATATGAAGTTGAAGAAAAATCAGATGAAAATAAAAACAAATAACTTGAAAATTTTTTTGGCGGCGACGTTTTTGGCGTTTGCCTTTTGTCTGAACGGAATCGCGCAAACCACCGCGCCGCAGGAAAAAACCGCAGCGATTTTCGGCGCGAAGATTCGCTATCTCGAAGCGGGCGACGCGGCGAAACCGACCGTGATTTTGCTGCACGGTTTGGGAGCGCAAGCCGAAAGCTGGCAATTTAATATCGCGGCGATGGCGCAGAATTTTCACGTCGTCGCGCCCGACCAAATCGGTTTCGGTAAATCCGACAAACCGCTTTTGAAATATCGCGTCGGAACTTATGCGGATTTTCTCGACAAGTTTATGTCGGAACTGAAAATCGAAAAAGCGTCGCTCGTCGGCAATTCGATGGGCGGCTGGGTCGCGGCTTTGACGGCGATAAAATATCCGAACCGCGTTGAAAAAATCGTTCTCGCCGATTCCGCCGGACTTCTGCCGAAGGAAGTGGATTTGAACCAGATTTATCAATTAAACAATTCGACGCGCGACGAAATCCGCGCCAACTTGAAACTGATTTTCGCCAATCCCGCGCTGCAGAACAACGAAGCGTTGGTTGACCAATTTTTCGCGCAGCGCGTAACGACGAACGACGGCTACACGATCAACAGCTTGATCGAATCAATCAAACGCCGCGAAGATTTTCTCGACGCGCGTTTGGGCGAAATCAAAAAACCGACGCTTGTTATCTGGGGCAAACAAGACGGACTTTTGCCGCTCGCCGACGGCGAAAAATTTAATAAAGGCATCGCCGGTTCACAAATTATCGTTTTTGACAATTGCGGACACGCGCCGCAATTTGAAAAAGCGGCGGATTTTAACAAAGCGGTTTTAGAATTTTTAAGCAAGTGAGGTTTGTTTTTGGCTTTTAGTTTCATTTCTCGAATTTCAAAAGCCGACAAATTGACTGCGACCGAGCCAAAAATATGAATTTAAAAATCGGAGATAAATTCTCCACTACCAAACAAATTACCGACGCGGTTGTTCGCGCGTTTGCCGAACTTTCGGGCGATTTTAATCCGATTCATATTGACGAAGAATTTGCCGCGCAGACGAGATTTAAAAAGCGCATCGCGCACGGAATGATTTCCGGCGCGTTGTTTTCGGCGGTTCTCGGTTATGAATTCAAAGAACGCCAGATCGTCTATCTTTCGCAGACCATGAAGTTCGTCGCGCCGACTTTTCTTGACGACACGATTACGGCGACCGCGACGGTGATAAATATTCGGGAAGATAAACCGATTGTCACGCTCGAAACCGTCTGCACGAATCAGAACGGCGAAACGACGGTCGAAGGCGAAGCGGTCGTGATGATTTATTCGTAAAAAACGATGCGGGAAGCGCAGGGAAATTTTTCAAATTATTCGTGGTATGCGCTCTTCTTGCTGACGTTCGTCTATGTCTTGAATTTTCTCGACCGCCAGATAATTTACATACTTTTTCCCGCCATCAAACAGGAAATGGCGTTTTCCGACGTTCAGCTTTCGCTTTTGGGAACAACGTCGTTCGCCATTTTTTACACGGTTTTGGGAATTCCGTTCGGCAGATTGGCGGATCGAAAATCGCGCACGAAAATAATTGCGATTGGTTTGCTGATTTGGAGTTTATTTTCAAGCTTGACGGGATTTGCCGACAGTTTCTGGACTTTGTTTTTGTGCCGCGTAATGGTCGGAGTCGGCGAAGCGACGCTCGGACCGGCGGCGATTTCGCTTTTAGCCGACTATTTTCCGGCGAGTAAACGCGCGACCGTGACGAGCATCTATTCGATGGGCATTGCCGTCGGCGCGGGTTTGGCGGCAATCGTCGGCGGTTATTTATTCAATTTAGGTTGGCGACAGGCGTTTTTTATCGTCGGATTTCCCGGCATAATTTTCGCCGTTTTCGTCTTCTTTTTGAATGAGCCGACACGCGCAACGCCGCTTAAAATCAAGGAAGATTTTGCAAACTCCGATTGGAAAAAACTCGTTTTTAATAAATCGTTTGTTCTGCTGTGTTCGGGTTACGCCTTGCTCGGTTTGGCGACCAATAATTTTTCGATTTGGGGCGCGACTTATATCAATCGTTTGTATCAAATCCCGATTCCGACAATCGGCTATTGGGCGGGCGTAATGACGCTGCTGGCGGGAATTCCGGCGACGCTTTTCGGCGGCGCGATTGCCGATAGATTCCGACAAAAATCCTCAGGCGGACGAATGATTTACGGCGCGATTCTTTCTTTAATTTCACTTTTCTTGTGGCTCATCGTTCTTTTCACGGACAATTTTTACATCATCATTCCGGCATCTTTCGTCATTCTTTTTACGGCGTTGGCTTGGCTCGGAGCAGCGGCGGCGGACGCGATTGAGATTGCCGGCGCGAATTTGCGCGGTTTGGCAATCGCCGTTTATTTTTTCTCGGTCAATATCGCCGCTTATTTAATCGGTTCAAATTTAATCGGCTTTCTCAACGATAAATTCGGCGCAGCCGAAAATCCGCAAATGATGCGCTACGCTTTACTCGTTTGCCCGATTTCGTGCCTGCTCGCTGTATTGTGTTTGCTGCTCGGCAGCCGCAGTTTAGCGGCACAAAATAAAAGGGCGATCCTTTAAAAGATCGCCTTTTTCCTCAGAAGATTTTGAATGCCCTCGATAGGCATTTTTTATTTTATTTATATCTTCAAAACAATAAATTTACAGCCTCGCTTAAAAATCTTTTAGCGGTTTTTTCGCCTCAGTAAA
>CAXTMQ010000047.1:9620-21069 GCA_964245305.1 uncultured Pyrinomonadaceae bacterium | reverse complement strand
GACACGGAATGACCATCGGCGAAATCGCGCAGATGTTCAACGCCGAAAAGAAAATCAACGCCGATTTGCGCGTGATAAAGATGGAAAATTGGACGCGCTCGATGTGGTTCGACCAGACGAATCAAACTTGGAAAAATCCTTCGCCGAATATGCGCTCCTTGACCGAAGCGACGCTTTATCCGGGCATCGGGCTTTGGGAGTACACGAATCTTTCGGTCGGTCGCGGCACGGACACGCCGTTTGAAATCGTCGGCGCGCCGTATATCGACGGACGCAAACTCGCCGCGTATCTGAACGAGCGAAACCTTCCCGGAATTCGCTTCGTATCAGTAAAATTCAAGCCGACCACTTCGGTCTTCAAGGACGAAGACTGCGGCGGAATAAATTTTGTCATTACCAATCGTGAACGCTTCGAGCCGGTTCGCGTCGGCATCGAATTAGCCGTCGCGCTGCAAAAACTTTATCCGAACGACTGGAAGATCGAAAAATCTTCCAAACTCGTCGTCAATCAAGATATTTTCGACCGGATAAAACGCGCCGACGCGCCCGAAGAAATCGAAAAAGCGTGGCAGGGAAAACTCGACGAATTCAAAAAACGTCGGGCATCATATTTGCTTTATAAGTAGAGGGTTACAAGCTATAGCGACTCCCTGCAATCTTAAATTTTTGGTACTACCTTGATTTGTTTGATTTTACGAATTTCGATAAAAAATTTTGCGAGATCATCCATAACAGATTTTTGAACTTTTCTCCAAAAATCTAAATTTTTCTTATAGCTTAGCAATTTTATCTTTAAATTTTGAAACTAGAGGAAACCCTATGAAAAGTAATTTTCGACAGACTATTTTTACGATGCTCTTCGCGCTTGGCTTTGGTTTAAGCCTTTGCGCTTCGGCATCGGCACAAGATGTTACCGGAACAATTAACGGAACGGTGCGCGACTCTTCGGGCGCGGTCGTCTCCGGTGCGACCGTCACGGTTATCACTCCTAGTCAGAACGATGCGGTCGTGCGAACTTTGACGACTAATGAAAACGGAGAATTTTCTGCTCCGAGTTTGCAAAGCGGCGTTTATCAAATTACTGCCGAAGCCGCGAACTTTAAAAAATCGGTTCAAACTAATATTAAAGTTGATATTGGTCAGCGTCGTTCGGTTGATTTCGCGCTCGAAGCAGGAAATATTAGCGAAACCGTCACGGTTCAAGCCGATGCCGTCGCGGTAAATTTGACGACACCGACCGCCGACTCTACGATTAGCGGCGATCAGGTACGCGAGCTTTCGATTAACAACCGCAATTTCGTGCAATTAATTACGTTATCGCCTGGTGTTTCGGGAAATTTGTCCGACCAGGTTTATGTCGGCACGACGAATCCCGACGGTCAGGCGAATACGGTCAGCATCTCGATCAATGGCGCGCGTAGCAGTCAAAATACTTATACGGTTGACGGCGCGGACATTACAGACCGCGGCTCTAATCTGACAATTCAGGCGTATCCGAGCGTTGATTCAATCGGCGAATTCAAAGTTTTGCGTTCGCTTTATCCGGCGGAATCGGGCAGAAGCGGCGGCGGACAAGTCAACATTGTCACGCGTAGCGGAACCGACCAATTTCACGGCTCACTCTTTGAATTCGTGCGTAACGAAAAATTTAACGCCAACACATATTTTATTAACGCAGCTCCCAATCCGCCGCTCGGCAGAGATTCAGAGGGCAAAGCGCGGCGTTCACCGTTTCGTTACAACAACTACGGTTTCACCGTCGGCGGACCGATTTACTTTTTAAACTTCGGCGAGCGCGATCCGAAAGACGGCGCGTTCGGCAAAGTACCGCGCACATACTTTTTCTTTTCGGAAGAACAGCGCAAAGACAGACGCTTTCCAACACTTTCCTCGACCGTGCCGGACGTGAATTTGCGAAACGGCATCTTTCCGGTGGATATTTGTTTAGCCGGAACGATTGTCAGCACGACTTCGCGCACTTGCCAAAACATACTGCCGGCAGGAACGCCGCTGGCTTCGCGCGCGACGATTAATCCTGTTTCGCAGGCTTATCTGAATATCTATCGCCAATTGCCGCAACCGAACGCCGCGAATTTTGTTTTGAATTTTCCGACGCGCAATACGTTCGACTTTCGTCAGGAAATTTTGAAAATTGATACGGCTTTATCTGATAAATTTGTTGCCTATTATCGTTTTGAAAACGATAATATTCCGACGCTTGAAGCAAATTCGCTGTTTTCAAACGGCACGGGATTGCCCGGCGTGGCGACGACGCAGACCGACTCGCCCGGGCGAACTCACACTTTTCAAGCCGACTACAGCGTTAGCCCGAATTTCATTATCGAAGGACGTTATACGTATGCTTACGGCGCGATTTTGAGCAGCAATATCGGCTTGCTTTCCAATACGATAACCAACGTTCCGGTCAATCTGGCATATCCGAATCAGCGCGACCGTATTCCATCTATCACCGGAACTGGGTTCAGTGCTTTTACCGGTTACGGTCCGTATAATAACTTTTCCAATAAAAATGATTTTAACGGAAATGTAACTTATATCTTCGGCAGCCATACGACCAAATACGGCGCGATTTTTTCAAAATATCGCAAAAATGAAAACGCGCTGGCGGGCAATAACGAAGGGCTTTTCAATACATTTAATAACACGCCGAACTCAGCTGTCGCCGCGAATCAGGGAGTTGTCTGCGCGCCGTCGCAGCAAGTTACAACGAGCGGCGTTTGTATTTCCGGCAACCCGACAGTATATCAGCAGTTTGCGAACTTTCTGCTCGGCACGAACGCTACATTTCAGCAGGCGAAGTCCGATTATACGGCTAACTTATATCAGCGTAATTTTGAAGCCTACGCGCAGGACGAATTTCGCGCCCGCAAAAATCTGACTTTATACTACGGCGTACGTTATTCGTTCTTCGGTTCGCCGTATGATGCGGGCGGACTTTTGACCAATTTCGTTCCGCAGCTGTATAACGCGGCGCAAGCACCGCGTGTTGACGGTGCGGGCAATCGCGTCGTCGGTTCGGGAAATTTCTGCACCGGCTTGATCGTCAATTCGCAAAATTATCAAACCGCGCCGAACGGTTGTGTGCCGACGGTTTCGCCGTATGGAAAATATGTTGTTGACGCGCCGAAGAAAAATTTCGCGCCGCGCGTCGGTCTCGCTTATGATCCGTTCGGTGACGGCAGAACTTCGATTCGGATGGGCTATGGCATTTATCACGAACAAACTCTCGTCGGAATTTTCGAGCAGAATTTGATTTCCAACCCGCCGTATCAGGAAACGACCAGCTTGAACAATATCAGTCTAAGTCAGAATTTTGCCTCGAATCCGCTGGCGACGCTCGGCGTGATTGCAGTGCGCGGTGAAGATACGGATTGGAAAACGCCTTATATGCAGCATTGGTCACTCGACGTTCAGCATCAGTTTTTCAAAAATACGCTTGTTGATGTCGGCTATTACGGCAGTAAAGGCACGAATTTAATCGGCATCGTGGATATTAATCTGCTCAAACCCGGTTATGCGATTGGTTTAGGAAGCACGGCTTGCGCGGTCGGCGCGTCAACGACTCCGACTGCGCCTTGTCAAGCACCAAACACCGCTTTGACCAGCTCGACGATTTTACAGCAAATCAGACCGTTTCGCGGATATTCGGCGGTCAATATGATTTTGCCAGCATTTGATTCAAACTATCACAGCTTGCAAGTTGCCGCGACACAGCGTTTCAGCGGCGCATCGCAGATCAACATTGCTTATACATTTGCTAAAAACTTGACGAACAGCCAGACCGACCGTTCGTCAGCTCCGCAGAATTCTTTCGATTTTAAGGCGGAAAGCGGTAGAGCGCAACTTGATCGGCGGCACGTTTTCGTATCCAACTTTATTTACGAACTACCGTTTTTCAAAGGCGAGCGCGGAACTTTGGCAACGGTTCTGGGCGGATTCCAGACATCTGGAATTTTCACTTACCAAACTGGTATTCCGTTTACTGCTACGTTCAGCACGACGACTAATCCGTATGATCCGGCGGGCATCGGTTTTCTCGGCACGTCCGCTGCCGGACCGCGTCCGATTCAATACGCCAATCCGTTCACTGCCGGACCGATTGCGGCTAATCCCGATCCACGTTGTCAAACGACGATTTCGCAGGGCGGCATCGCGGCGGATACGACACGAACATTTGGCAGCTATTACAATCGTTGCGCGTTCCAGACCGTTTTTCCGACCTCCGGCATTTCCAATGTTCCCGGAAATACTCCGCGCGGCGGTCTTGAAGGTCCAAGCACGACCCGGCTCGATTTGTCGCTGATGAAAAACTTCAGGTTCACCGAGTCGGTTAATTTGCAATTGCGTGGTGAAATGTTCAATGTTTTCAATACGACAAATTACTCCGGGTTTTCAAGCGTTGCCTCGAACTCATCGCTTTTCGGTGCTATCGGCACAGTCAGAGACCCGCGAGCATTGCAGCTCGGCATCAAATTCCTGTTTTAATTGCAAACCGGTTAAAACATATCGTGTCGCGTCGTAAATTTTACGACGCGACATTTTTATTTTCGTTAATTACAGGTTTTATAGAAAAACAATGAATCGAATTTATTTAAATATTTCCAATGCAATTTTTTCATCCGATCCACAAACACAAGATTATGTTTTAATCGAAAACTCTGTTGTCAAAGATATAACACAAGGGATAAAGAAAAGTGTCGAAATTGAAATCATTGACCTTTGTAAATTTCAAATCTTCGCCGGATTTATAGATATACATAATCACGGCGCAGTCGGCGTTGATGTCAATACGGCGACGGCTGACGATTTACGAAAGGTCGGGCGATTTTTGGCTTCGCAGGGCGTAACGGCTTGGCTGCCGACGTTCGTGCCGGATTCGGATGAAGTTTATGCGAAAGTCATCGCGGCGATTGATGAAGTGATGGAAACGCAGGACGACGAACCAATCGCGCAGATTGTCGGCGTTCATTACGAAGGCGTTTTTGCGAACGAAAAAATGTGCGGCGCGCTGCGTCCGAAGTTTTTTAAGACTTTTAGAAACGGCGATGAAATAAATGATTTGCCGAAATTAAAAAAAGGAATTCATTTAACGACGCTCGCGCCGGAAGTCGAAAACGGAATCGAACTGATTACGGAATTAAGAAAGCAAAATTGGATCGTTTCAATCGGACATACACGCGCCGACATCGAAACTCTTGATAAAGCGTTCGATGCGGGTGCGGGACATCTAACGCACTTTTTTAATGCGATGACCGGCTTGCATCATCGTGAGACGGGCGTGGTCGGCTGGGCTTTGACGAAAAACGAAACGACGTTTGATATTATCGCCGACGGCGTTCACGTCGCGCCGAGAGTTTTGAAGTTCGGCGTGGAAAGCAAAGGCGCGGCGAATGTTTCCCTAATTTCCGATTCGGTCGCGCCGACCGGTTTGGGCGACGGGCATTTTGAACTTTGGGGCGAAAAAGTTTCGGTGGTCAACGGCAAAACGCAGAATGAGCGAGGCAGTATCGCGGGCAGCGTGATAACGATGCTCGACGCGGTAAAACTTATACGAACGCTTGGATTTTCCAATGCGGAAATTTCACGAATGGCGAGTCTGAATCCGGCGAAAGTTTTAGGAATTGAAAAAGATTTCGGTTCAATCGAAGTCGAAAAACGCGCCGATTTAGTTGCGCTCGACGAAAATGGAAACGTGAAATTTACGATGATCGGCGGAAAAATTTGCGAAGGAATTTAGACATCCGGTTTTGAGATTTTTTCTCTTTTGTCAGCGAAGAGTAAATATTTAAAATCAGTCGGCGAATGTGAAAATAAACGAAATTAATATTGAATTAAACTGCCTTCGCGTTTGGCGCGTCTGACGGCGCGGCTGAAAATCCAGAGCGAAAAGGGAAGCAGAACCGCTAAAAAACCGACCAGAATAAAAAATGAAAATTCGACTTCGGCGAAGGTTTTTCCCTGAATCAAAACGCCGCGAATGCCGTCGAGTCCGTGCGTCGAAGGATTGATATAAGCGAGAGCTTTGCCGCCGTTTTCGCCTAAAGAGTCTTGCAGCATTTCCTTCGGATAAAAAACGCCGGAAAAAAGTGCCGTTCCCGCGCCGAGCAGAATCGCAAACGGATCGCCGCGCTTGAAAACCATCGCAAAGCTCGCCGATAAAATCCCAATCGAAGCCAGGCACAGCGTCGTCAAAATCAAAAACGCGAGCGCGAGCAGAAAACTGCCTTTGTATTGAACATTAAAGAAAAACCAGCCGAAAAAAAGATAAAGAAACGAATTAAAAGTAGCGTCAACATAAGCCCACGCCGAGCTTGAAACGATCACGGTCGGCACATTGATCGGCGTTAAAAGAACGCTTTCGAGCGTACCTTGCATTTGCTCCTGCCGGATGGCATTGGCGAGGGCGGAAAATCCGACGAGAAAATAATTGAGCATCGCCATTCCGGTCAGCCACGCGGTCAGAGGATTTTGCCACTGCGCGTATTTGGCGAGCGGAAAACCGGCGAAAATTCTCGAAATAAAATAAAACGTCGTGACGATGCCGAGAATCCACAAAAGGCGGATGAAAAACTCGACGCGATACGACAAAGCGAGTTGAAAATCCCGAACGATAAAGGCGCGAATGCGGCGCAGAAGAAGCATAAAAAATCAAAAATTTAACCGGCTCTGGAAACTTTATAAATTGCCCGCTTTAATTGCAAACCGGCGGCGGAATTTCTACAATGTCAAGATGCGTTTTCTTCGCGTCAAAGCCGTTTTGATTTTGTCTCTGCTGATATTTTCCGGCGCGTGCGCCGAAGACGAAACGGCAGATCAAAATGCGAACGCGGCGAACAAAAATTTAACTAACTCCACGCCGGCTAATATCGTTGCGAAAGACGACGTTGACGAACTCGGCAAAATCATCAAACTGCCTTTCACGCCCGAAGAAGCGACTTATTACGAATTCAATTTAGCCGACAAAAATTCCGAACCGCGCGTTCCCGCGCCGACCGACCGAAAACTCGTTGCGGTGCTTTTATTCAACGAAGCGAACGCCAATCAAATCGCCGCCGCCGCGCAAAAAATTAAACAACCCACGCCCGCCGATATTGATGCGGAAGTTTGGTTTCCGCCCGAACTCGTCGCCAAAAGTCAGGAAACCGGCGATTCGGCTTTGAAAGGTGTTGAATACGCCGCGAACGATTTTCTGCAAACGCCTTACACCAAAGGTCGTCTGATGCGCATCAACGACACGAATTATTTTGTTCTGGAATTATTTTCTTCTTAAAAAATCAAATCTCTTCGTATCTTTTCAGTTTTCGGTAAAGCGTCGAAAGGTCAATGCCGAGAATTTCGGCGGCGGCGGATTTGTCTTCGCCGACCGATTTTAAAATTTCCAGGATGTAACGGCGTTCGATTTCTTCGAGTGTCGGGCGCGGATTTTCGGCATCGCGCCCGTTGAAATTTTCCTCCGCGCCGGCGCGGATTTTCGGCGGCAGATTTTCCAATTCGATTTCGTCGCTGCTCAATATGAAAGCGCGTTCGACGGCGTTTTCGAGCTGGCGGACATTGCCCTGCCATTCGTGCTTAACGAGCGCGGACATCGCTTCGGGCGTGATTGATTTTTCCGGCGCGTTCTGCTGTTTGGCGACTTTGCCGACGAAATATTTCGCCAGCAGCGGAATGTCTTCGCGGCGCGAGCGCAGCGGCGGCAAAAGGATTTCGATAACGTTCAGGCGATAAAACAAATCTTCACGAAAGCGATTTTCGGCGACTTCGGTTTCGAGATTTTTATTCGTCGCGGCGATAATTCGCGCGTCGAATTTTACCGGCGCGGATGAACCGACGGGCGTAACTTCGTGTTCCTGCAAGGCGCGTAATAATTTTACCTGCAAAGCCGTCGGCATTTCGCCGATTTCGTCTAAAAATAAAGTGCCGCCGCTCGTCGAACGAAACAAACCTTTCTTGTCGGCAATCGCGCCGGTGAACGCTCCCTTCGTGTGTCCGAAAAGTTCCGATTCGAGCAAGGATTCGGGCAGCGCGCCGCAGTTAACGGCGAGAAACGGCTGCGCGGCGCGGCGACTTTGAAAATGAATCGCGCGGGCGATCAATTCTTTGCCCGTTCCCGATTCGCCTTCGATCAGAACGCTGGCGTTCGTGTCGGCGACTTTTTCGACAACGCGAAAGACGTTTTTCAAAGCCTCGCTCGTGCCGATGATTTCGGTGAAATTATAATTTCTCGAAAGCTCGCGGCGCAGATTTCGATTTTCACGAAAAAGCTCTTTGGTGCGAACGGCGTTGCGGACGGTTTGCAGTAAATCTTCGTTGACGAACGGTTTCGTGATGTAATCGAACGCGCCCTTGCGAAGCGCGGCAATCGCCGAATCAACCGACGAATACGCCGTCATAATAATCACCGGCGATTCTTCGTCAATCGCCTTAATCTGGTCGAGCAGTTCGATGCCGTCCATTCCAGCCATTTTTATATCGGTCAAAGTCGCGGCGACATCGTTGGCGGAAAAAATTTCGAGCGCGTTCTCCGCACTGTCGGCGGTGAAAACTTTAAAGTTCTCCGATTCGAGCAACTGACGCAAAATCGAGCGCATCAATTCTTCGTCTTCAACGACTAAAATATTCGGTTTCATTCCTTAATTGTAAATGGTTAATGATTAATTGTTAATGGTTAATGGTGAGCGATAAGTAATTTTTAGAGTCTGCTTATTTCGATTAATTACAATTTTGAAAATAAGGTTTTTTCCGTTCAAATTAACCATTAACCATTTACAATTAACCGTTTACCGTTTAGCACTAAACAGAGTTTGTGATAGCATCAAATTTGTCTTGCAGTAATTCAGAATGAATCTCAAAAAATCCGCTAAATCCGTTTTGTTGGTCGCGCTGTTTTGTTTTCCGGCGGCGTATGGACAACAGACGAATCCGGTGGAAAAAGAAATCGCCAACCCGATTACCGACACGCCGAACGTGAATCCGGTCGCGCCGGAGCAGAGTATTAAAGCTCCGAAACGAACGCCATCTGCAGCTAAAAAACCGGACATCGCCGACGATGAATTGGAAGTAACGGCGAACAATCAGGCAGGCGAAGGCGAAGAAGGAAAGCGCGTCGGCGTTTACAAGGGAAATGTTGACGTGCGGTTTGGAAATTATCGTCTGCAAGCCGACCGCGTAACAATTAAGGAAGCCGAAAATTTGATCGTCGCCGAAGGCAGTGTCGTGTTTGATGAAGGCGACGACCAGCGCATTACCGGTTCGCGCGGGGAATTTAATTATCGAACAAAACTCGGTTATTTCGTCGAGACGACCGGCTTTACGAATCAGACGAACGACGGCACGGTTTTGTATTTTACGGCGGATCGCGTCGAGCGCGTCAGCGAAAACGAATTCGTCATCACGAACGGAAAATTTACCGCCTGCGAAGACAACAAACCGAAGTGGAGTTTTACGGCGAGCCGCGCCGTCATCAAACCGAACGACAAAGTTAAACTGACGAACGCGAAATTTCGCATCAAAGACATTCCGGTTTTGCCTCTGCCGTATGCTTCGATTCCGATTGAAAAACGCGACCGGCAATCGGGATTTTTAACACCGACATTCGGCTTTTCCGGCAACAAAGGTTTTCGACTTTCCAACGCTTATTATCAAACTTTGGGGCGTTCCGCCGACGTAACCGTACGCGGCGATTTATACGGCTCGCGCGGCATCGGTTACGGCGCGGATTTTCGTACACGCTTTAATTCGCGTTCGTATCTGGATTTCGGTTTTTACGCCGTCAAAGACCGCATTTTCGGACACGAAGCAGATGCCGATCACCCGGATCAGGGCGGCAGTTTATTTTACGCCGACGGCGTACAGTATTTGCCGAAAGGCTACACGGCGGTCGCCGACGTGCGCGTTACATCCAACCTCGCGTTTCGACAGGTTTTTTCCGACGGCATTCAACAAATTATCTCGCCGATTGAAGTTTCGCAGGCTTATCTGAATAAGAGTTGGGGCGACTATACCTTGAATCTGCTGGCGCGTTCGCAGGTGATTTCGATTCCGAATGTCCGCATCAAAACGCGCAATCTGCCGAGCGTGAATTTTGATAAGCGTCCGTCGGAAATTCCATATTTGAAGAATTTGTATTTCTCGTTCAAAACGAGTTTTGAAGGAATCGCGCGGCGCGAAGAAGCCGATGATCCGAGCCTCTACCGGCAAATCACGGGTAACGAGCCGGTCAACACGCGCAAGATTGCCCAGCGTTTTGATATTCATCCGCAATTAACCCTGCCGATCAACTTTAAATATTTTACTTTAACCGCGACCGGCGGAATGCGTCTGACTTCGTATTCAAATTCGTTCAACGATATGCGTCAGGTCATCGGCACGAACGTCTTGCGAAAATACGGCGAATTCGAGTTGGATTTTCGCCCCGTCGCGCTGGCGAAAAATTTTTACGGCGCGAAAGGAAATTTGCGCTTCCGTCATACTATCGAACCGTATCTGACGTATCGTTTAATTAAAGGCGTGGACAATTTTAATCGAATTATTCGATTCGATTACGAAGATACGCAGACGAACACGAACGAAATCGAATTCGGCATCACCAATCGTTTTTTCACGCGCCGCTACACCGAAGCCGTGACCGACGAAGCGAAAAAACTTTTACGGGAAAATTCCGACCCGAATAAAAAATCGCCGTCGGTTCAGCCGTATGAAGTTTTTACGTTAACGGTGCGCGGCAAGTATTTTTTCGACGAAAATTTCAGCGGCGCGCTGACACCGGGCAGGCGCAATCAGATCGAACCGATTTCCGCGCTGACCTTTTACACTTTCGGCGGCGTTCCGCGCCGTTTTTCGCCGCTCAATATTGACGCGACGTATCGCCCGCAGAAAACGATTTTCCTTAATTCGCGGATGGACATAGACACGCAAACCGGCGCGCTGCGCGACATTTCGGCAAGCGTCGGCTACAATTCCGCGCTGGTGAAAATTTTTCAAACTTTTTATTACACGCGCGCCGTTACTTTGATACCGTCTCTGCAAAAATATGCCGACGCGAGCGGCAAGGAAGCCGGAACTCTGCGCGGTTCGCAATACAGTCCTTCGGTTTTCATCGGCGACCGCGAACGCGGATTTTATGGCGGCGTATCCTTATTTTTCGATTTTGAAAATCGCCGCGCGACTCGTTCTTCGCCGCTTATCAGTTCTTTGGCGACGCTCGGTTACGCTTTCGATTGCTGTTCGGTAACGCTGCAGTATTCAAACTTCAACGTCGGTGTTCGCACCGAAAACCGTTTCGTTTTCAGCTTTAGATTAAACGGCATCGGCGCGTTCGGCACACAGCAGATCGGGCAAGGGCTTCGCTAGTGCGAAGTATTGAATTACGTGTGTAATTTTTATCTAATTGCCCGTTCGTCTCAATTCTTTTTCCGAGCAAACGGAAATG
>CAXTMQ010000047.1:0-9520 GCA_964245305.1 uncultured Pyrinomonadaceae bacterium | reverse complement strand
TTCGTTCGGCAATTATCATTTCGACAATGTTGCGGCGGGGCAGACTTACATCGTCGCGGTCGAGGCAAAACGCTATCAATTCGCGCCGCAAGTCGTCAACATCAGCGAGGACATAAACGATCTGAACTTTTACGGCGGCGACATCACTCTAAAGTGATTTGATCAAATCGGCAATAGCTTTAGATAAAATTGTTTCGGCGCGAATTAGATTCGATTTAATTCGCGCCGAAACAATTTTTCGCTGTTTTAATATTAACGATGATACGCGCTTTGCGCCGATGAATTATAAAATTCGACGGGCGCGAGATCATCCGTTAAAGGTTCGGTTTTTGTATCAAGATTCGATTCGTAAACGTGATTTAAAAGGTTGGAAATTTCCGCGTCGTCGCTTTGCAAAGCGGCGGCGTTTTCGTTTTTTGAAGCGACGATAATTAAATTTTGCAAGCGTTCGTCCGAATAATCGGCATTGACTTTGAAAAGATAAACGCGCGGAAAAATTTTTCGATAAGTGGCGAGTTCGGCTTGCAGAAAACGGCTTGAATCGCCGGTTATCGCGCCGCCGAGATTGAAAATTACAACGCCGTTGGGTTTTAAAGTTTTGTTGATTTCGCGGACGGCTTCGACGGTCGTTAATTGAAAGGGAACTGAAAACATCGAGCCGAAAGCGTCCATCAAAACCGCGTCGTATTTTTCCGCTTCGGAATGGTTGAGAAAAATTCTGCCGTCTTCGTGAATAATATTTAAGCGCGGATTTTCTTTCAGGCGGAAAAATTCTTTGGCGATTTCGGTCATTTGCGGATCAATTTCGACGACGCTGATTCGGGCATTCGGGTATTTCGCCAAATAATCTTTCGGAAACGAAAATCCCGCGCCGCCGATCATTAAAACCGTCTCAAAATCGGGTTTGAAAAAACGAATCAGGTGATAATATTTCGCGTATTCAAACGCGAGTTCGTCCGAATCTAAGAACATTCCCGATTGAATAAAATACGGATCGTTGACGAGCGCGCGAAGCGGGCGTTTAGTTTTGAGTTCGACGGTATTGAAAATCTGGACGCGGCTGTATTCGGTGTCGAAATCGTATAAATCGTTCGCCTGCCTGAGATAATAAATTTTCGCTTCGCTGACGCTTACGCCGAGAACGAACAAAACCAAAACGCCGATGTTTGTTTGCGACAAAACGAACGGCGCGAGCAAAACGGATAAACCGATCAACGTCGCGCCGATTATGTAAAGCGTACGCGTGCTGCCGACAAACGGAATCAAAAAAAATCCGGCGAGGAAAGTTCCTAAAATACTTCCGACGGTCGAGAGAGCGTAAAGTCTGCCGACGGTTTTGCCCGAATCGGCGAGCGAAGACATTTTTAATTTGACAGCGTAAGGCGTAACAAAGCCGAGCAGAACGCTTGCCGGAGCAAACAGCAGAACGGCGGCGATAACGGATTTTATTTCGAGTCCGATAACGATTCCGGCAAGCAGCGCAAGCAATAAATCCTTAGTCAAAATCGTCAGCGCGACCGCGCCGCCCGCGAGAAAAAGAACGAAAGCTAAAATTTTAATTTCCGGTCGCCGGTCGGCAGTTTTGCCGCCGAGCCAGTAACCTAAACTGAGCGCGGCTAAGATTACGCCGATCAAACTCGTCCAAACGTAAGTTGACGCGCCGATATATGGCGAAAGAATGCGCGAGCCGATGATTTCATAAATCATTACGAGCGCGCCGCACACGAAAACAATCGATTCGAGAACGAAGCGCGGCGGTTTTTTTGTTTCGGTTTGCGTTTGCTCAGCCATCGCTAAAAATAAAATTCACGATTCGGCTAAAATTTCTTTTGAGAAAAATTTCGTTTGCCGAATCGTGAACTCTTGATTTGGGAAAAATTCAATTAAACTTTAGCGGTTTTTTTTTCGCTTGCGTCGTTGACGAAAGTCAGCCACGGCGCGTTTTCCGGCGCGGGACGTTTGCCGTAGATGACATCGAAAAACGCATCTTGGATTCGCTTTGTAATTTCGCCGCGCATTCCCGAACCGACGGTGATGCGGTCAACCTTGCTGATCGGCGTGATTTCGGCGGCTGTGCCGGTGAAAAATAATTCGTCGGCGAGATATAAAGCGGCGCGTTGGATGTTCGTTTCTTCGACCGTAATACCGAGTTCGCGGGCGATTTTAATCACCGAATCGCGCGTAATTCCCGGCAGAATCGAAGCTCCGAGCGGCGGTGTCAGAAGTTTGCCGTTGTTGACCAGAAACAGATTTTCGCCCGAACCTTCGGAGACATAGCCGCGTTCGTCGAGCGCGATGCCTTCGGAAAAACCGTTGAGAATCGCCTCCATTTTGATCAATTGCGAATTCATATAATTCGCTCCGGCTTTGGCGACCGCCGGAAGCGAGTTAGAAGTAATGCGCGTCCAGCTCGAAACGCAAACTTCAACGCCTTTTTCCAACGCTTCTTCGCCCAAATATTTGCCCCAATCCCAAGCCGCGAGATAAACGTCAATCGGACAGGGAAACGGGTTCACGCCGAACGACGGTTTTTCTTCGTTCAAGCCGCGAAAAACGACCGGACGAATATAACATTCGTCCATTCCGCTGTCGCGCACGAGTTCGACTGCCGCCTGACAAATCTCGTCGCGCGTGAATTTCATTTCCATCCGGTAAATCTTCGCTGAATTTAAAAGCCTTTGGATATGCTCGGTTAAGCGAAAAATCGCCGTGCCGCGTCCTTCGGTCGTGTTGTAGGCGCGGATGCCTTCAAAGACGCTCGAACCGTAATGAATAGCGTGCGTCATAACGTGAACGCGGGCATCATTCCATTCGATAAATTCACCGTTGCGCCACACTTTCGGCGCGACTTTCGCTGATTTGACATCACTTGACGACATAATTTTTTCTGTTAAAGCTCCTGTATTTAAATTTTGAAAAGAAGAATTGTTAAAGGCGAGATATGTTTTATCGGCGAACAAAACCTCAAAAATTTTTGATTTAATAATCGTTTTGGCAAATTATAAGGATATTACAACACAGGCGGAATCGCAAGAATTCATTTGAAAGCCCTTTGAAAATAAAAAAAGCGGAAATCAGACATTCCGCTTTTTTTTATTTTCATTTTCGGCAACGCTATAAAATTCTAACGCGCGGCGCGGTATCGTCGAGCCGGCTTTGATACGTCGTGCCGCCGACGCTGACTACTACCGGCACGTCGCCCGCGCCTAAAAGATCGGAGGTCAGCGTAAAATCAATCGAATACACGCCCGGCTCGCGCAAAACAGGAATCGTATTAATGCTCGGTACGAGCGTAACGCTGCCGATGCGGACGGTAATTGAAGAAGTCGGAATATTATCCACTCCCGTTAAAAACAATCGCAGAACGGTCGGAACGCGCCTGCCGCCGCGAATTCTCAACGTCGTTACATTAAACGGCTCGGTTCTGAAGACGGTGTTCGTAACATTAAAAATTCTGGCTCGTCCGTTCGGAGCGGGAACTGCTGAAAACGTGAAAACGTCGGGTCTCGCGGGAACAATGGTAATCGAGCCTTTGAAAACCGTTCCGTTGTTGTTGACGACGACCGGATAGACGGTCGCCGCGCCGTTGACGGCTGACAAACCGGGCGGCACGACAAAAGTAATCTGTCGCTGGCTGACCGATTTTAAACCAGCCGCCGCGCCGTTAATTGTCATCGTTACGCCGCTCAATTCAATCGGCAGAGTAAAACTTCTCGAAAGCGAGCCGACCGCCGTCTGCGCGACGACCGGCGAGTTTACGCCCGTCGAAAAATCGAGAATCGCCAAAGAACCGGGCGACAAACCCTGCACGGCAGGCGGCGTTTGCGGTGTCGGACTCGGGCTTGGACTCGGACTCGGGGTTGGAGTCGCGCTCGGAGTCGGAACGGGACTCGGCGAAACCGCTTGACGGCTCGCGCCGGTCGCAAAATTAAACGATGCCGGAGACTGCGTGTCAACAACCGGAAGAAGGAAATAATATGCTTCGTTGTTCAAATCGACGTTGCCCGTGCCGATCTCCGTTAACGCCAATGTAAAAGTCATTCGTCGAAGCGAATTGCTCGGAATCGGCTGGGTTGAAGCGATGAAACTGCTTGGTGTCGGGAAAAGAGTCAACCGGGTAAAAGTCGCGCTCGAAGCGACGACGTTCAGCGGATACGAATATAACTGCGCCGGTCGCACCGTGTTCGGATTCAATCCGCCGTCGTTCGTCGCCGAAATTGTTCCGGCGGCGGTAATGTTGAACCTCGTTTCAAAAACTAAAGTCGCGGGCGCGCCGCTCGCATTCGTATCGGTAAAGCCGGGATAGTGATTAACTTCGCCGCCGCCCACCAACGCTTCGGCATCGCTGCGCGGTCCGATTTGTCGGAATGAATCGGTCGGCGGAGTCATATTCATCGCATTCGCGTCGTAAAGATAAAGCGCGAACGAGGTCGCATTCGCTCCATTTGCCGTGTTCAAATTGCTGGCGTAAGAATCAAACGCGATGTAGCGACCGTCGCGGCTCATTCGTCTGCCCGGATTGAAAATATTGATAACGTCGCCGACATTAACGCGAATTGTCTGGGTTATTTGTCGCTTCATCGCGTTGGCGGCGGTTGACAGTGAACCGCTGGCGGCGTTTAGATCGGCAAAGAAAATTTCGACGCTTCGATCAGCATTGTTGCCGCCGGTCATTCCGACAATCGAATTGTCGCCGTTGCTCTGAAAAGCGACGCGCCCGCCGTTGCCCGAAATGGTCGCAAATTGATTGTAAATCGGATCGGTAACCGGACCGCGACCAGTTTGGGTAATTTGATTAATCGCCGAACCGCTGCGCGAAAAGGTAAAAATTTCGTCGTTAGCATTCGGCGAAGCGTTGTTGACGACAGGGGTCGGAGCTAAATCTCGATTCGACGTGAAAGCGACGATGTTTCCGTCATCGCTGAGGCTCGCGTCGCGGTTATCGTCGCCGAACGACGGCGGCAAAGTGCTTGATCCGGCGGACGGAGCGCGGCTCGGCAAAGTATTCGTAACGCGCGTAAATGTGCCCGCGCTCAAATCGGTAAAAGCGATTTCGCTGCCCGCCGACAAATCCGCCGCCGGAGCAGCCGGAATCTGGTAAAGCCACATTTCCGTGTTGCCGTCGTTGAGCAGCGGATTCGGAGTAGTTGCCGGCGCGACCGGATTAAAAGATTCGGCATTAAAATTTCCGGGATTCGTAGCGTTCGGCACGTTCGGCGTGGAAGTCGTCGCATTTGAACTGAAAGCGATCCAGCGTCCGTCATTACTGATGGTCGGGCGCGCGTTGGTAATCAGAACGCTGATATTGCTCGGAACGTAAGTCAGCGTCGTATCGGTTCGCAAGCTCGTCGTATTGGTAATTTGAAAAATGCGCCGCTGGGCGTAATCGAATAGAAAAATCTCGCGGTTGCCGTCCGCGTTGCGCGGATTTTCGGTGGCGAGATCGCCCGTGGATTCAAAAACGACGAAACGCCCGTCGCCGCTGATGCCGCCCGCAAACGATTCGACCGCCGAGTTGCTTAATTGCCCGATGACCGAGTCAACCTGCGCCTGAACCGCCGTCAAGCCGCTGAAAATAAAGACGAATAAAAATATAAAAACAATGCGAAGATTCACAAATTCCTCCAAAAAAAGCCGGATAAAAAAGATTTCAAATGATTAAAATTAAATTTGGCACAAAACATTGCATTTTAAAGGTTAAAAATGCGCCTGGCAAGCAACTGTTCGTTTGATTGATGATATTTTGCGCGAAAAACTTGTCAGTTTGATGCGCGAACAACTGATTTTCGTTGCGCTTGTCATTTATCATTTATCATTTATCATTTATCATTTATCATTTATTATTTGCCGGTGTCTGCATTCAATTTTATTCTAAAATGTTCGGCAAGCGAACCGCAGAAATTGAGTATGACGGATAATAAATGATAAACGATAATTGTTCTCTAATGATCGTCGCGGGCGAAGCGTCGGGCGACGCGCACGCGGCGAAGCTCGTCAACGCTCTGCGCGAAGATTATCCGGCAATCGGATTCGATTTTTTCGGCGCGACCGGCGCGAAACTGCGCGACGCGAATGTTGAAACCGTCGTCAACGCCGATAATATGTCAATCGTCGGTTTGCCGGAAATCGCCCGCGCTCTGCCGATGTTTTGGAACGCTTTTCAAACTCTGAAAAAAGCGGCGACGGCGCGAAAGCCCGACGCGGTGATTTTAATTGACTTTCCCGATTTTAATCTCAAGCTCGCCAAATCGCTCAAAAAACAAAATCTGAAAATCATTTATTATATCTCGCCGCAGATTTGGGCGTGGCGCAAGCATCGCGTCAGGACAATTGAAAAATACGTTGATTTGCTGTTGACGATTTTGCCGTTTGAAAAAAATTGGTATGCGCGAAACGGAATTTCGCACGTCGAATTTGTCGGCAATCCGCTCGCGCGCGAAGTTCATACGGAAATTTCGAGAGAAGAATTTTGCTCCAAACACGATTTAGACGCAAGCAAACCAATTGTCGCTCTGCTCGCCGGAAGCCGCCACAAAGAAATTTCGCGCATTCTGCCGCCGATGCTCGAAACCGCCGCTTTAATGGAATCGAAAAACGCTGATTTGCAATTCATCGTCGCGCTGAATTCATTAAAATACGAACGGGAAATTGACTCGGCGAAACGAAAAATTTCGCGCGTCCCGCAGAATTTGCGCGTCGTCGCGAACGAAACGTGGAACGCCGTCGGCGCGTCGGATGCCGCCGCCGTTACAAGCGGCACGGCGACTTTGGAAACCGCGATTCTCAACACGCCGCTGGCAATCGTTTACAAAACTTCCGCGCTCAATTACAAACTTCTGCGCCCGCTCATTTCGGTCGAACATTTCGGCTTGATAAACTTGATTGCCGAAGAACGTCTCGCCAAAGAATTGATTCAAGACGATTTCGCGCCCGAAACGCTCGCCAACGAACTTTTTCGCTTGCTCGAACCGGAAAATAATCGAAAAACACGCGAAGATTTACGGCGCGTCACGGACACTCTCGGCAAAGGCGGCGCGTCGAAACGCGCGGCGGAATTCGTTATGAATTTTTTACGGAAAAATTGATTTTGAGCCGAACAATCTAAAAAAATGAAACCATAGATGTTCACAGATGAACACAGATAAAATCAGGGTTTAAAAATCTGTGTTCATCTGTGAACATCTATGGTTTCAAAAATAATTTAATCGTTCGGCGGTTCGGGAACATCTTTGAAACAGTCGCTTTCTTCCCAACTCGTCAGAGACATTTTCTGTTTGAGATTTTGGAAAACAATTGCCTGCACGATTTGCGAAATCGTCTTTTTATTTTTTCCCGTGATCTCGACTTTCAAACACAAACGATAATTCATTCCGGCGACGACTTGCCGTTCGGCTTGGTTGATTAAAACGATTTTGATTTTCGCTGTTTGCTTTTTCGCTTCGGCTTTAACGGCGAAATTCGCCGCCATTGTCGCGCTTGCATCGGTCGCCGCGATTTTCTGATAACCGCCCGCCATCGGAACTTCGGTTTGAGCAAAAGCTATCAACGCGCCGCCGAAAATTACGGCGAGCGAAACAAAAAGCGAGTTGATTGGTAAAATGTTTTTCATAAATTTTATTTTTGTAAATTATTCCGTGCGCAGGCGAAATTATTGACGCGCTTTCAAATCTCGAACACATCGCCCGCCGCGCTCATCCATTGAAACTCGATATTTTCGCGTTTTAAAAATTTCTGCATCGCCAGATAGCGCGATTCGAGAAAAAAATCTTTAACGTAGCCGTCGTGAATCGGCACGACGAATTGCGGCGACATTTTTTTTGCGAAATCGAACGCCTGCAATTCGGTTTCCCAAGGAGCCATCATCGGCAGCGCGAGAATTTTCGTATTCGCAAATTTTAAAACATTTTCGGAAAGCGAATCGCCCGGATGAACAATCGTTTCGTTGATTATATAAGCCGTATTCTGCGGAATTTCGTCGGCTAGAATCTTCTCGTGCGGCGCGTCAACGGCTTCTAACTTAAAGCTGCCAAATGTCTGCGTTCCACTTTCAAAAATTTCAACTTGAATATTTTTTACCGCGAGCTTCTCCCTGATTTCCGCGTTGGCAAGAATCTTCGCGCCCGGATTATTTTCAATAATTTCCTTCAGCGAATCGTCGTCAATATGATCTGGATGACAATGCGTTAAAATTATCGCCGACAAATCCTTAAACTGCGACGGTTTGACTTTACCTTCGACGAAAGTAAACAAACCCGGATCGAAAAGAATTTTGTCCGCGTCGTCTTCGATTAATAAACAGGCGTGAATATATTTCGTAATTTTCATCGTTTTTCCTCTTTAATTTCGCTGATTTGTTTTTTCAATTCTTTAATTTCTTCTTTCAAACGCGCCAAACCCTTGACGTGCGCGTTCTGGCGTTTGTATTCGTCGAGCGGCTGCACGGGCGTTCCCCACCAAACTCCGGCGCGGACGATTTTTCCCGGCAAAACGCCGCCTTGTGAACCGATGATCGCGCCGCTTAAAACCTTTGCGTGATCGCCCATTCCGACTTGTCCGCCGATCACGCAATCGTCTTCGATGACGGTCGAACCGGAAATGCCGGTTTGCGCGGCGATGACGACTCGTTTGCCGATTCGGACGTTGTGCGCGATTTGGACGAGATTATCAATTTTCGTTCCTTCGCCGATGCGCGTTTCGCCCAACGCGCCGCGATCAACGCACGAATTCGCGCCGATTTCGACGTTATCTTCGATGACGACCGTCCCGATTTGCGGAAATTTGATGTAGCCGTTTGCTCCGTCGCGCACAAAACCGAAACCGTCCCCGCCGATCACCGCGCCGGCGTGAATTTCACAGTCGCTGCCGATTTCTACATTATCGTAGATGACGACATTTGAATGAATGATTGATCTCTTCCCGATTAAAACATCATTGCCGATGCGCGCGCCGTCTAAAATTTGTGCGCCTTCACCGGCAATGCAATTTTCGCCAATGGTCACGAACGCGCCGACAAAATATGCACGAAACTCCAATATGTCCGAAGCAACAATAGCTGTTTCGTGAATGTTATTGGTGCGCCAATTAAACGGATGAAGTTTTTCAGCGATTTTCGCAAAAGCGAGTTTCGGATTTTTGACTTTAATAACAGAAGAAAATTCCGCGTCGAAATTTTCTGGAACGAGCAAACACACAGCGTTTGACGATTGAAAACTTTCCGCTCTTTCAACAAACGAAATTTCGTTTTCCGATGCTTTATCCAAAGCGGCGACGCGGAGAATTTCAACCTCGCCGTCGCCGGAAAATTCGCCCGCTAAAAATTCGGCAATCTCTTTAATTTTCATTGCGCTGTTCGTTTTCTTCGACCGCTTTTTGCAGAAAAATCATCAAGCCTTCGATTTCAAAATCGTGTTCATCTTCTAATCTTTTCAAAATCGGCGCGCTGTCGCTGTCTAAAAAATCGAGTTCGGCGAGATCAATCGTGATGTTTTTCCCGATTTCGTCGCGCATTTCGAGCGCGATT
>CAXTMQ010000046.1:0-21112 GCA_964245305.1 uncultured Pyrinomonadaceae bacterium | reverse complement strand
TGCTTTCATTCTTCAATATTACTCGCGTGTTTCAAATATCTGAAATTCGCTATAAGTTTGCAGCAGATTAAAAATTCGCGGTTGACAATATTCGCATTTGTAACTACACTTGTTACAGTTATGGCAGCCAACAGTCAATTTGCAATCGCGGTTCATATTTTGACGGTTCTCGCCAAAGCGGGCGAAGAAAATAGTGTGAAATCCGATTATATTGCGACGAGCGTCAAAACTAATCCGGTTGTTATCCGGCGCATCCTCGGCGATTTGAGCGAGGCGAAATTGGTAGTTTCGCAAACCGGCGCGAACGGCGGAACGCGGCTGGCGAAATGTCCGAATTCGATAAATTTAGCGGATGTTCATAAAGCAATTTCGTGCGGAAACACATTCGCTCTGCGGCGCGAAACGAACGAAGATTGTTCGATTGGAAAAAATATTCAATGCGTTTTGGAGAAACTGCAATCGGAAATCAGCAATGTCGTCGAAGCGAAACTGGCGCAGTTTTCTTTACAGAGCGTTTTGGAAGCGGTCGAGAATGTCGGCTGCGATAAAGGAAAGATTTTGAATTGATTTTTTTTGACCGTATTTGTATCAAAATACGTTACAAACGTGTTAACCGGCGAGAGCAATTAAAAAGCGGCAAATAAAAATCGATACGAAAAGACAAATTGATTTTAACGAGCAGAGGGAAGGAATGCGAGCAAGGGAAGAATTGATGAAACCACAGATTGACGCGGATAAAAACATATTTGTTTTTGAAAAAGCGAAGGCGATTTTTTGGAATTTGTCTTCTGAAATAATCGGCGTTTATCTGTGGTTTCTTAAATTCAGCAATGTTTTATTGAAATTGATTCAATGAATTTTTAAGATTGAAAAACGATAGTATGCAAAATATAAAACGGGAGAAAATTTGATGAATTCATTTTTGAACGATTGGTCGCCGCGCGTTTTGAGCGTTCTGCGGATAATTACGGGATTTTTATTTTTATGGCACGGAAGCCAGAAACTTTTCGCGTTTCCGCCGCCGGAAAAAGTCGGCGAAGCGAGCGCGTTGATGACATTCGCGGGAATTTTGGAATTCGGCGGCGGCATTTTGATTTTAATCGGTTTGTTTACGCGCCCGACCGCTTTTATCCTGAGCGGATTGATGGCGGTCGCCTATTTTATGGCGCACGCGCCCGGCGGATTTCTGCCGATTGTTAACAAAGGCGAACCGGCGGTGATTTATTGCTTTATCTTTCTTTATTTCACCTTTGCGGGCGGCGGCGCGTGGAGTTTGGATAATTTAATCGGCAGAAACAAAAATTGAATATGAAAAATTACGTTGGAAAATCAATAACTTACGCCGAATATGTCAAACTGATTGACGATTTATTGCTCGACGGCAAAACGACCGGCACGAATCAATCCGAAGCGATGTTTAATTACGGCAAACTGAATCGCCAACGAATGCACCGCCTCGAAAAAACGGTGAAGCTGAACGATTCGATTATCGAAAAAGCCAAAAATAATCAGCGCAAAATGATTTGGCTGATTCTCGTCGAGGGCTGGTGCGGCGATGTCGCGCAAAATATTCCGACGATTGAAAAAATCGCGGCGGAAAACGATTTAATCGAAACGCGCTACGTTTTGCGCGACGAAAATTTAAAATTAATAGACAAATATTTAACGAACAACGCGCGTTCGATTCCGAAATTAATCGCGCTCGACGCGGAGAATTTTGAAGAGATAGGAACTTGGGGACCGCGCCCGAAAACGGCGATGGAATTGTATTACGAATTGAAAAACCAGGGTTTGGAAAAGCCCGTCATAATGGAAAAAATTCAGCGTTGGTATTTGCAGGACAAGGAAAAATCTTTGCAAACGGAATTTGAAAATTTGCTGTCCGAATGGTCAAATTCAAATACACGAACGGTTTCTAAAATTTAAAAAGAACAAGCGGTTTTTGAAATTAAAACTAAATTCGGAGAGTAAAAGTTTATGAAAAAATTAGCACTCGGCATTTTATCTTTGACGGTTTTTCTGGCGGCGTGTGAAGACCCGGCGGCGAACAAACCGAAGGCGGCGACGACCAATTCGACCACGAATACGACCGCGCCGACAAACACGGCGACGAATTCGACAGGCAATGCAGCGACGGCAAACGCGCCTTCAACGACTTTTGAAACGAAGGGAACGGTTTACAAAATCAACGGCGAAAATTCCAAAGTCGAATTTACCGGCTCGAAAGTTACCGGCAAACACGACGGCGGCTTTAAAACTTTTACCGGCACGATTGATGTGGTCAACAAAAAGCCCGAAGAAAGCAAAGTCGCGGTTGATATTGACGCAAATTCGATTTTTACCGAAGAAGACAAGTTGACCGAACATTTAAAGTCGGCGGACTTTTTCGATGTCGCAAAATATCCGAAGGCGAGTTTCGTTTCGACGAAGATTGTCCCCGACGCGGCGAAAGGAGCGGGAAATTATACGGTGACAGGCGATTTTACTTTGCACGGCACAACGAAGGCGATTACGTTTCCGGCGAAAATTACCGTCGGCGACGCTGATGTCGCGGTCGAAAGCGAATTTTCCATCAATCGTAAAGATTTCGCAATCGTCTACGCGGGCAAAACCGACGATCTGATCCGCGACGACGTTGTAATCAGATTGAATTTGAAAGGAACAAAATAGGAAGAAAAGAAGCGGAAAAGGAAAAGAGGGAAAAAGTTTGTATGAGACGGAAACGATTTTTTACTGCGGCAACTTTTTCCGCTTTTCCACTTTAACATCTATGAAGGCATACGAAATAAACGAATTCGGGATAGATAATCTGACGCTTGCCGAGCGCGAAGACGCGCCGCCGAAAAGCAATGAAGTGAAAGTAAAATTTCACGCCGCGTCTTTGAATTACCGCGATCTGCTGATGGTGACGGGCAAATATAATCCGCGTTTGAAGATGCCGCTCGTGCCTTTTTCCGACGGCGCGGGCGAAGTCGTCGAAACGGGCGGTGACGTAACAAAATTCAAAACAGGCGACCGCGTTACGCCGATTTTTATGCAGGGCTGGATTGACGGCGCGATTGACGCGGAAAAAGGTCGCACCGCGCTCGGCGGCGATTCGGACGGCGTTTTGCGCGAATTCGGAAACTTCGACGAAAACGGTTTGGTCTGCGTTCCAGACCATTTTTCATACGAAGAAGCGGCGACATTGCCGTGCGCGGCGGTGACGGCTTACAACGCGCTGTATTGTTCGGGCGGCATCAAACCCGACGACACGATTTTATTGCAAGGCACGGGCGGCGTTTCGATTTTCGCTTTGCAATTGGCGAGCGTTTTGGGCTGCCGCATTATCATTACTTCGTCGAGCGATGAAAAGCTCGAACGGGCGAAAGAATTGGGCGCGACCGATTTTGTCAATTACAAAACCGTCGAAGATTGGGACAAAAAAGTTCTTGTATTAACCGAAAAACGCGGCGTTGACACAATCGTCGAAGTCGGCGGCGCGGGAACTTTGCAAAAAAGCGTGAACGCCGCGCGAGTCGGCGGAAACATCGCGGTCATCGGCGTTTTATCGGGCAAAGGCGAATTTAATCCGACTTCGATTTTAATGAAATCCGTGCGCTTGCAGGGCATTTACGTCGGCTCGCGGCAGATGTTTGAAGATATGAACCGCGAATTTTGCCAGCACACGCATTTGAAACCCGTGATTGATAGAATTTTTGAATTCGGCGAAGTCAAAGACGCGCTGAAATATATGGAATCGGCAGCGCACTTCGGCAAAATCGTCGTGAAGATCGCATAAAAAATCGATAGGGAAAAGATAAAAATTATGAGTGAAATTAAACAAATCGAACCGAACAACTGGGAAAAGTTTTTAGAAGACTTTTCCGTAAGAAATAATAATCGCCGCGCGCGTTTCGATGTTTTCCGGCGCGGCGGCGCGACCGAAGAAGAACGCTCCGAATCGCATTTTGAAGCGGCGCAGTTAAATAAAAACGGCAGCCAAACCGATGTCGTCGTCGTTCGTATTGACCGCTCGAACGCCGACGCGGAAAAAATTCATAACACGATTACCAACGTCATCGGAATCGCCGTTCAATATGACACCGACCGCAGCGAAGACGCTTTGCAAATTACCGATAAGGAAAATGAACTAATCAGCCTGCGCTTTGAATCGAAAGTTGACGGAGTTTCTTAAAAGCGAAAAAGGTTAAAAGTGAAAAAGTTTGCTGAGAGTAACGCAAAAACTTTTTCACTTTTTCACATTGAAAATTATGATTGACGAAGATATTCAAAAATACGCGGAAAATTATACTTCCGGCGAGAATAAAATTTTGCGCGAACTGCGCGAAAAAACTTACAGCGAACGCGCCGACAACGCGATGCTTTCGGGATTTTATCAAGGTCGTCTGCTTTCGATGTTCAGCCAAATGATCGCGCCGCGCCGCATCTTGGAAATCGGAACTTTTATGGGTTATTCCGCGCTCTGTCTGGCGGAAGGTTTGACCGACGACGGCAAAATCATCACGCTCGACATCGAGCCGGAAACCAACGAAATCGCCAAGTCATTTTGGGCGCGGACGCAAACTTATTCAAAAATCGAAAGCTATCTCGGCAACGCTTCGGACATTATTCCGAAACTCGACGAAACTTTCGACCTCGTTTTTATTGACGCGGACAAACCTGCTTATGCAAATTATTACGATCTGGTTTTTCCGAAATTGCGGATCGGCGGAATCATCATCGGCGATAATGTCCTGCGCGGCGGCAGAGTTTTAGATGCCGAAAACGGCGATGAAAACACAATCGCGCTGCACGAATTTAACAAAAAAGTTCAGGCTGACGAGCGCGTTTCAAATATTTTATTAGCCGTGCGCGACGGTTTGATGGTCGTCAGAAAAGAAAAAGATTAGGAAAAATTTATGTATATCGTAACGGGCGCGACCGGACATACGGGTTCGGCTGTCGCTAAAAATTTGCTGGAGAAAAATTTGCCGGTGCGCGTGGTTGTTCGCAATCGTGAAAAAGGCGCGGAGTTTGAAAAGCTCGGCGCGGAAGTCGCGGTCGCCGATTTGCAGAACGCGGACGCTGTTTCCGAAGCGTTAAAAGACGGAACGGTTTTGTATTTGATGAATCCGCCGAATTATCAATCGGAAGACCAGTTTGCGGAATTGGAAAAAGTGATTGCCGCTTTTCAAACGGCGATTAAAAATTCGACGCTCGAAAAAATCGTCGCGCTATCGTCAATCGGTTCGCAGTTAGCGAGCGGAACGGGAAATATTTTGACGACTCATATTCTCGAAAAAGCGTTTGAAGATTCGGAAATTCCGATAACATTCATTCGCGCCGGAAGTTTTATGGAAAACTGGAACGCGGTTTTGGAAACGGCGAAAACACAAGGCGTTTTACCGGGTTTTTTCCAGCCGCTCGATATAAAAGTTCCGCAGGTCGCGGCAGCCGACATCGGTCGCATCGCCGCCGCCGCGATGCAGGAAAAAACGACCGGAAAAGAAATCAAAGAACTCGCCGGATTTTGGACTTCGCCCGAAGAAACCGCCGAAGCCGCCGGCAAAGTTTTGGGTAAAAATGTGAAAGCCGTCGCCGTTCCGAGAGATGAATGGATCGGAATTTTAAGTCAACACAATTCGCCGAAAAACGCCGAGAGCTTGGCGGAAATGTTCGACGGATTTAATTCGGGACATATAAAATTTGAAACCGAAGATCAGATTGCGGGCAAAATTACGCTCGAAGATTTTATGCGCGAAGCGTTGAAATAATATGGCAAAAGCGGAAATAAAAACAAAGCAAACGGACGGAAGCGTCGAAGATTTTTTGAACAATATAGCCGATGAAAAAGTCCGCGCGGATTGTAAAAGAATTTCCGCTTTGATGCAGAAAGCGACCGGCGCGAAACCCAAAATGTGGGGCGACGCGATTGTCGGTTTCGGCGAAATGCATTTGAAATACGCATCGGGGCGCGACGTTGATTGGATGCAAATCGGATTTTCGCCGCGCAAGGCGAATATCACGCTTTATCTCAATCAAGGTCAGGGTTGGGACGAAGATTTATTGTCAAAGCTCGGCAAGCATAAAGCCGGAATGGGCTGTCTTTATATCAAGCGTCTGAGCGACGTTGATGAAAAAATTTTAGAAAAATTATTTGAAGAATCGGTTGAAAATTAAGGAAATAAATTAAGGAAAAATTATGCTGGAAACAAAAGGTTATGCGACGAAAGCGGCGGACGCGAAATTAGAGCCGTTCGATTTTGAACGCCGCGAGATCGGCGCGGATGATATTTTGATCGAGATCGAGTATTGCGGCGTGTGTCATTCGGACATTCATCAAGCCAGAAACGAATGGGGAAATTCGGTTTTTCCGATGGTTCCCGGTCACGAAATCGTCGGGCGCGTTGCCGAAGTCGGCGCGAACGTGACGAAATTTAAGACGGGCGATTATGCCGGAGTCGGCTGTTTCGTTGATTCGTGCGGCGAGTGTGAAAACTGCCGGGCGGATGTCGAGCAGTTTTGTCAGGTGCATTGCGCGTCAACTTATAACGGCACGGAGATGGACGAAAAAACGCCGACTTACGGCGGTTATTCAAATCAGATCGTTGTTAAAGAAGATTACGCGCTGAAAATTTCTGACACGGAAAATCTCGCGGCAGTCGCGCCGCTTTTGTGCGCGGGCATTACGACTTATTCGCCGCTCAAAAAATTCGGCGTTAAAGAAGGCAGCAAAGTCGGCATCGTCGGACTCGGCGGACTCGGACATATGGGCGTGAAATTAGCCGCCGCGATGGGCGCGGACGTAACGGTTTTTTCGACTTCGCCGTCGAAGGAAGCGGACGCGCAAAAATTGGGCGCGCATCATTTCGTCGTTTCAAAAAATGAAGAAGAAATGAAAGCTTTGCGCGGGCAGTTCGATTTTATTCTCGACTGCGTTTCCGCCGAACACGATCTGAGCATTTATTTGAATCTTTTGAGATTAAACGGCGCGATGGTTTTGGTCGGTGTACCGGAAAAACCTGCGTCTGTCCACGCTTTTTCGCTGATTGCGAACAATCGCTCGCTCGCCGGTTCGGGCATCGGCGGAATCAAAGAAACGCAGGAAATGCTCGATTACTGCGCGGAAAACGGCATCACGTCCGACATCGAAATGATTAACATTCAGGACATCGAAAACGCTTACGAACGCACGATCAAAGGCGACGTGCGCTATCGTTTTGTGATTGATATAGCGTCGTTGAATCAACAGGCATAGAAAATTTTGAGCGAAGGCGAATTTGTTTTTACGCGCAAACTCGCCTTCGCTTTTTCAAATTTAACCGAAAGGAAAACGAAAAATTATGGCAAATGAAATTTATAAAATTCCCGTGCGGAAGATTGACGGAACGGAGACGAATTTGGGCGAGTATCAAGACAAAGTTTTACTCGTCGTCAACGTCGCCTCGAAGTGCGGTTTGACTCCGCAGTATGAAGGATTGGAAAAACTTTACGAAAGTTACGGCGATCAGGGCTTTGAAGTTTTGGGCTTTCCGTCGAACGATTTTATGGGACAAGAGCCATTGTCCGAATCGGAAATCAAGGACTTTTGCTCGACGAATTACGATGTCAAATTTCCGCTGTTTTCAAAGATTCACATCAACGGCGACGAGCGGCATCCGCTGTATCAGCATTTGATTGACGCGCAGCCGGAAACCGATGTCGGCAATGGCGATGATTGGTTGAACGGCTTGATTAAATTCGGTCATAAACATCTCAACGAAACCGACGTTTTGTGGAATTTTGAAAAATTTCTCGTCGGCAAAAACGGCGAAGTCGTTTCGCGCATCGCGCCTGATGTAAAGCCGGACGACGCGCGTTTGACGGCGAAGATAGAGGAAGAATTAGGAAAATAAATGAGTCCGACCGAAGAAATAAAATACGGCTTGATTCCGCTCGAAATCTGGCAGAAGGAAAAAGCGATTGACGTTTTTCGCCGGATGATCGCCAGAGAATTGCCCGCGCCGCCGATTGGCGAAAGTTTCGATTTTCTGTTGACGGAAATCGAATTGGGACGCGCCGTTTTTGAAGGCAAGCCGCACGCGAAATTTTATAATCCGTTGGGAACGATTCACGGCGGGTTTATCACGACTTTGCTCGATTCGGCGATGGCTTGCGCGATTCATTCGACGCTCGACGCGGGCAAAGGTTCAACGAGCGTCGAGATAAAAGTAAATTTCGTCCGTCCGATTTTTGAAAAAACGGGAAGTCTGAAAGCTGTCGGCGAGGTCGTCAATGTCGGCAGACAAATCGCTTCGGCGGAAGGCAAACTGATCGGCACGGACGGCAAACTTTACGCGCACGGCACGACAACTTGTTTTATTTTCGATTTATGAGGAGTTTTAGCCGCGAACAAATACGAAAGGACACGAAAATTCGGAAGATTAGACGGCATTTTTGAACATCCGTGATTTTATAAAAACTTTTCCTGCTTTTTCGTGTTTGTTCGCGGCAAAAAATTATTATGGAAAAAAGAAAATTTGGCAAAACTGATATGGAGTTTTCCGTGCTTGGATTCGGCGGCGCGGAGATCGGCTACAACCCGAACCAAACACAGGAAGATGTGAATGAACTTTTAAACTCCGCGCTCGATGCCGGGTTGAATGTGATCGATACGGCGGCGGCTTACAAAGTTTCGGAAGAGTTGATCGGCAAAGCCGTTTCAAAACGTCGAAATGATTTTTATCTTTTGACGAAATGCGGCGCGCTCGACGCTTTTACGAGATTTGACTGGACGAAAAAGGGGGTTTTGGAAACGATTGAGACGAGCTTGAGAAATCTGAAAACCGATTATCTCGACATCGCGCAACTGCACAGTTGTTCGGCGGAAATTCTGCGGCAAGGCGATTGTATCGAAGGTTTACAAAGGGCGCAGGAAAAAGGTTACACGCGCTATATCGGCTATTCGGGCGATAACGAGGATGCGAAAACGGCGATTGAAATGGGCGTTTTCGATTCATTTCAAACGTCGGTTTCCATCGCCGATCAAACGCCGATTGACGGCAATATTCCGGCGGCGGTCGAGAAAAATCTCGGCATCATCGCCAAACGCCCGATTGCAAATGCGGTTTGGCGACACGACTCGAAACCTGCGGATTCATATCATCACGAATACTGGGACAGAATTCAGAAATTAAAATTCGATTTTCTAAACAAAAGTTTGGAAGAAGCGACGGCGACCGCGCTTCGATTCACGCTTTCGGTTCCGGGCATTGACACGATGATCGTCGGCACGACCAAACCCAGGCGTTGGCAGGAAAACGCGAAATACGTCGCGGAAGGAAATTTGTCGAGCGAAGAGTTTGAAGCGATTCGTAACAGATGGCGCGAAGTCGGCGGCGATGAATGGATCGGACAAACTTAGGAATTATCAGCCGCGAACAAGCGCGAAAGCGGAAAGAAATTTTAGCCATAGATGCACACAGATTTTTGAGAGATAGAGCCTCTAAATCCGAATCGGCTTTCTCGAATTTCTATCCGTGTAAATCTGCAGCTAAGAAAACAAGTGGAGACTATGAGCATCAAATTATTCGAGCAATACAAATTAAGAGAAATCGAATTTCGCAACCGCCTCTGGGTTTCGCCGATGTGCCAGTATTCGAGCGTTGACGGAATGCCGACCGATTGGCATCTCGTTCATCTCGGCAGCCGCGCGGTCGGCGGCGCGGGCTTGGTGATTCAGGAAGCGACCGCCGTTTCGCCCGAAGGCAGAATCTCACCGGCAGACGCGGGAATTTGGTCAGACGAACACGCCGAAGCCTACAAAAAAATTACGAAGTTTATAAAGGAACAAGGCGCGGTTGCAGGAATTCAATTAGCTCACGCCGGACGCAAAGCTTCGACCGCCGAACCCTGGAACGGCGGCAAAATAGTTGACGAAGGCTGCGGCGGTTGGGAAACCGTCGCGCCATCGGCGGCGGCGTTTGCCGACGACTATCCGATGCCGCGCGAGATGACAAGAGACGACATCAAAAAAGCGGCGAATGATTTTGTCACAGCGGCAAAACGCGTCGTCGAAGCCGGATTTGAAATAATCGAAATTCACGCCGCGCACGGTTATCTTTTTCACGAATTTTTGTCGCCGCTCTCGAATAAACGAACTGACGAATACGGCGGAAGTTTGCAAAATCGAATGCGTTTTGCGCTCGAAGTTGCGAGAAAAGTGCGCGAAACCATTCCCGAAAGTCTGCCGGTTTTTGTTCGCATTTCGGCGACCGATTGGACGGACGACGGTTGGGATTTGGCGCAGTCAATCGAATTTTGCAAAGAATTAAAAAATGTCGGGATTGATTTGATTGACGTTTCGACGGGCGGCAATGTTTTAGATGCGAGGATTCCGGTCGCGGCGAATTATCAAGTTTCATTCGCGGCGGAAATCCGCCAAAAAGTCGGCATTGCCACCGGCGCGGTCGGGATGATTACGGAAGCGAAACAAGCCGAAGAAATTTTACAATCGGGCGAAGCCGACGCGATTTTGATGGCGCGCGAGTTTTTGCGCGAGCCGTATTTTCCGTTTCAGGCGGCGCGTGAATTGGGAGCGAAAATTGATTATGTGCCGAAGCAATACGGACGCGCGATTCAGATCGAAAACGCGCAGGAAGTGAAAGGCGCGGGCAAATAATTACAAGGAGGTTTAATTTATGACGGATAAAAAAATCGCGCTGATTACAGGCGCGAATAAAGGTCTGGGATTTGAAACGGCGCGGCGGCTTGCGAATCAAAACGTCGAAGTTTTGATCGGTGCGCGCGATGAAACGCGCGGTCGAGAGGCGGCTGAAAAATTACAGAATGAAGGCTTTGATGCCGAATTTATTTTGATTGATGTAACGGACAAAAAAACGCTTGAAGCGGCGGCAAAATATGTCGAAGAAACTTTCGGCAAACTCGATATTTTGGTGAACAATGCCGGAATCGCGGTCGAATACGGAACTGAGCCGGGCGAAATTGATATGGAAAAAATTCGCCAAACCTTCGATACGAATTTTTTCGGCGCGGTCGCCGTGACTGGCGCCTTTCTGCCGCTGATTAAAAAATCGGACGGCGGACGCATCGTTAATGTGTCGAGCGGTCTCGGATCGCTCGCGCAAAACAGTGATCCGGACTGGGATTTTTCCGCCGTCAAACCGATTGCTTACAATTCGTCGAAAGCCGCGCTCAATATGTTCACGGTGATTCTCGCGCACGAATTAAAAGACGCGAAAATCAAAGTCAATTCCGCCGATCCCGGATACACGGCGACGGATTTAAACCACAACAGCGGATTGAAAACCGTCGAACAGGGCGCGTCAATTATTTTCGATTTGGCGACTCTGCCCAACGACGGCGCGACCGGCGGTTATTTTGACGATCAGGGCATTGTGCCTTGGTAATAAAAATTTTATGAATCGTAATATTTTTTGACCACTGCATTTATCGGCATCTTCATTTTTGCCTGCGGATACGGAGAAAAATTAAGAAAGGAAAATGAACTTGTCGCAAAAATTGAAAAATTTAGAACCGACAAAAGCAGACTTCCAAATTCTCTGAGTGAAATCGGAATTGTCGAAACTGAAAGCGGTCCGATTTATTACAGAAAAGAAAGCGAGACGAAGTATATTGTTTGGTTTGGAAAAGAACTCGGCGAATCGGCGACTTACGATTCTGATGCAAAGCAATGGAGTAACTTGTAGTTGATTGATTGAAAATCATTTGGGGAATTATGAGCAGTATTACAAAAATTCCGTTTTCGGTTTTGGATTTATCGCCCGTGTTTGAAGGCGAAACGGCGGGTGATGCGTTTCGGCGAACTTTGAATTTGGCGCAGCGCGCCGAAGCGTTGGGTTATAAAAGATTCTGGCTCGCCGAGCATCACAATATGCCGGGAATTGCGAGCGCGGCGACTTCGGTCGTGATTGGTTACGTCGCCGGAAACACGCAAAAAATTCGCGTCGGTTCGGGCGGAATTATGCTTTCGAATCACGCGCCGATTGTCATCGCCGAGCAGTTCGGAACGCTCGAAAGTCTTTATCCGGGACGCATTGATTTAGGCTTGGGACGCGCGCCGGGAACGGATCGTCCGGCGACGCTTGCGCTGCGAAGAAGTTTGGAAAACAGCGGCGAAGAATTTCCCGAACAGCTTGAAGAACTCAGATTTTTTTTCCGCGAAACGGTCGAAAATCAAAAAGTTCAAGCCGTTCCGGGCGCGGGTTTGAATGTTCCGATCTGGCTACTTAGTTCGAGCGGCTTTTCGGCGCATCTCGCCGGAGTTTTGGGTTTGCCGTTCGGTTTCGCGGCGCATTTTTCGCCCGAATACACTTTGCCGTCTTTGGAACTTTATAGAAAAGTTTTTCAGCCTTCCGAAGATTTGCAAAAGCCTTACGCGATGGTCGCGCTCAATATCGTTGCGGCGGAAACCAACGATGAAGCAGAATTTTTAGCGACTTCTCAATATCAGTCATTTTTAAATCTGATTCGGGGCAAGCCCGGAAAAGTTCCGCCGCCGGTTGCAGATATGAATGCGATTTGGAATGAGCGCGAAAAAGCGTTGGTCACTTCGAGAACGGGCGGCTCGATCATCGGCAATAAGGAAACTGTTCGACGCAAATTGGAAGCGTATCTGGAAGAAACGAAAGCCGACGAAATTATGGTCAACGCGATGATTTACGATCAGGCAAAACGTCTGCGCTCGTATGAAATCATCGCCGAGCTTTTCAACGAAACCGCCGCACGATTAGCGGCTTAGAACGTGAAAAAGTGAAAATGTGAAAGAGTGAAAAAGTTGGTCGAGCCTTTATCGAAAACTTTCACCCTTTTATCTTTTTTTCACTTTTAACTTTATAAAATTATGAAAGCAATCAGAGTTCACGAACTTGGCGGAAGCGATAAATTGTCGCTGGATGAAATCGAAAAACCGACACCGAAAGCAGACGAAGTTTTGATCAAAGTCGCGGCGGCGGGAATTAATTACGCCGACACGATGATGCGCGCGGGAAATTATTTGACCAAGCCGGATTTGCCCGTTGTTTTGGGTTACGAAGTCGCCGGAACGATTGAAGAATCGGGCGCGGATGTTGATAAATTTCAAAAAGGTCAGCGCGTTTTGGCGACGGCTTCGTCGGGGGGTTATGCCGAATACGCGACGGCGAAAGCGGCGACGGTTTTGCCTCTGTCCGGCGAACTCGGTTACGGCGAAGCAACCGCATTGTTGGTTCAGGGTTTGACCGCGCTCGGACTGCTTGACGACGCGAAAGCCGGACAGACGATCTTGATTCACGCGGCGGCGGGCGGTGTCGGCAGTTTGCTCGTGCAGCTTGCGAAACACAAAGGTTTGAAAGTCATCGGCACGGCTTCGAGCGAGCAGAAATTGCAGCTCGTCGCCGAACTCGGCGCGGATTACGCGATCAATTACAGCGAGCCGGATTGGACGGAAGAAGTCTTAAAAGCGACTGACGGACGAGGCGTTGATTGGCTGATCGAAATGGTCGGCGGCGACATTGTGGCGAAGAATTTAAAGGTTCTGGCGAAGCACGGCACAATGTGGATTTACGGATCGGCAAGCGGCGAAGATTTCAAAGTTTCCGTGCTGAGTTTGATGGGGAAAAATCACCAGATTCGCGGTTACTGGCTGATGAACGAATCAATCGAAAACCGCATTCGATTCACGAAGGAACTTTTGGAAAATTTAGGCGCGGGACGACTTAAAATTCAGGTCACGGAGTTTCCGTTTGAACAGGTCAGGGAAGCGCACGACGCGATTGAAAATCGCAAGACGACAGGCAAAGTCGTGTTGAAAATTGGAGAATAAAATGAAAGCAGTTGTGATAAACGAATACGGCGACGAAAGCGTTTTGAAATACGAGGAAATCGAAAAACCGACACCGAAGGCGGACGAGGTTTTGGTGAAAGTAAAAATCTCGGCGGTCAATCCGGTTGACTGGAAAATCCGCGACGGGCTTGGCAAACAATTCGGGATGAAATTGCCGCTCGTTCTCGGCTGTGAGATTTCGGGAACGGTTGAAGAAGTCGGCGAAAACGTAAACAATTTCAAAACGGGTGATGCGGTTTTCGGCTATATTCCGCGTCATGGCGCATATGCCGAATACGTGATTGCGAAGGAAAACGAATTGGCGAAAAAGCCGGATGATATTGACTTTGAAAACGCGGCGGCGATTCCGGTCGGCGCGCTGACATCGTGGCAGGCGATTTTTGACAAAGCCGGTTTGCAGAACGGGCAGAAAATTTTGATTCACGCCGCGTCGGGCGGCGTAGGTTCGATGGCGGTTCAGTTGGCGAAAGCGAAAGGCGCGTATGTCATCGCTACGGCTTCGGGCGCGAACGAGGATTTTGTAAAAGATTTGGGCGCGGACGAATTTATTGATTACAAAACAACAAGATTTGAAGATATTGTGAAAGATGTTGATGTAGTTTTCGATACCGTCGGCGGCGACACGCAGGAACGCTCGTTTCAAGTGTTGAAAAAAGGCGGTTTTCTCGTGTCGGTGGTCAGTCCGCCGTCGCCGGAATCGGCGGAACAATTCGGCGTGAAAGCTGAAATGATCGGTGTCGTGCCGAACGTCGGAGAACTCGCGGAAATTGTCGAGCTTGCATCGGAAGGAAAATTAAAAACCTACGTCGAAACCGTTCTGCCGTTTTCCGAAATCGTTAAGGCGCACGAACTGAGTAAAGCCGGACATACGAAAGGGAAAATCGTTTTGGCATTGTAAATTTTGCAAAAGATCGAAAAGGCGAAGTATAAAAAAATGAGCGAAAAAAAAGTTTGGTTTATTACGGGTTGTTCGACCGGATTCGGACGCGAATTGGCGAAACAGCTTTTGGAAAATGATTACTGCGTCGTCGTGACGGCGCGTGATGTGAATAAGATTCAAGATTTGGTCGAGATCAATAAAGACAACGCGCTCGGTTCGTCTCTGGACGTAACAAACGCCGAACAAGTGAAGGATTCGGTCGCCGAAGCCGAAGCGCATTTCGGCGCGATTGATGTTTTGGTGAATAACGCCGGATTCGGTTATTTCGGCGCGGTCGAAGAATCGGACGAACAAGAAGTTCGCCAAATGTTCGAGGCGAATTTCTGGGGTTTGTCGGCGTTGACCAGAGCCGTTTTGCCGAAAATGCGCGAGCGTCGCAAAGGGGTAATCGTTAATATTTCTTCCATCGGCGGCTCGGTCGCGTTTCCCGCGCTGGCTTATTATCACGCGACGAAATACGCCGTCAACGGTTTTTCCGAATCCTTGCAAAAAGAAGTCGCGCCGCTCGGAATCAAAGTCGTCATCGTTCAGCCATCGGGTTTCCGAACCGATTGGGCGGGACGCTCGGCAAACGACGCGCCGGTGAAAATCGACGATTACGCCGAAACCGCCGGAACAAATCAGGAGAACATTCGCGGTTACAGCGGCAATCAACCCGGCGATCCGGTTCGCGCCGTTCGCGCAATCATCGCGGCAGTCGAATCGGAAAATCCGCCGCATCATCTTCTGCTCGGCAAAGCCGCTTTGAAAAATGCGCGTCTCAAACTCGACGAATTAAAAGCCGACTACGATGCGAACGCGGACGTTTCGGAAGGCGCGGATTTTCCCGAAGAAGAACTCGCGTAGGCGAAATAAATCGAAAATATAATTGCGAAATTTTTTAAGAGCGAATGAAAACTAAAGACAAAATAATTCTCGCAACCGGCGGCGCGAACGGCATCGGAAAGGCTTTGTGCGAAAAATTTCACTCGGACGGCGCGGCTAAAATTTATGTCGCCGATATTGATTTTGAAACGGCGGAAAAGGTCGCCGAATCAGTCGGCGGCAAAGCGATTCGGCTTGATGTCGCAAACGAGGAAAATTGTAAATCGGTCGTCGAAGAAATTTTAGATGAATCGGGCAGAATTGATTTCATCGCGTCAAACGCCGGAATCGGCGGCGCGGAAGGAAGTTTGGAAGTGGCGAATGAAATGTGGCGAAGGATTTACGAAATCAATGTTTTGTCGCACGTTTTTCTCGCGCGCGCGGCTTTTCCTTCGATGATCGAAAAAGGTTCGGGAGCGTTTATGATTACGGCTTCGGCGGCGGGATTGCTGACGCATCCGACCGCCGTGCCGTATGTCGTTTCCAAACACGCGGCGGTCGCGCTGGCGGAAAGTTTCGCAATCGAATTCGGCGACAAAGGAATCTACGTTTCGTGTCTGTGTCCGCAGGGCGTGAAAACCGATCTGATTATGAGCGGCGAAAATAATCCGAATTCTTTTTTATTGCCCGAAGCGATTTCGGCGGAAGAATGCGCTGATGCGGTGATAAAAGGTTTGACAGAGGAAAAATTTCTAATTCTGCCACATTCGGAAGTCGCCGGACATATTATTAAAAAAGCCGAAAACCGCGACCGCTGGCTGTATAGTTTGCGAAAAATGCGGGCGGCGATTTTGGAAGATAGACAAGCGAAGATTCGGGAAAATTAAAATTATATATAACACGATTTTTTGATAAAAACGATAAAAATATAAGGCTTTTATTTGTAAAAATCCGTGATTCCATTTTCCTGATTTTTGTCGAACTTTAATTTTAGAAAGCGGCTGTCAAAAGGGAGAATTTATAAATGAGCGAATTATTAAAGGTCGGCGAAAATGCGCCGGATTTTACGCTGCCGAGTCACGTCGGCGAAAATGCGGGCGACGCGGAAGACAAAATTACTTTGAGCGATCAGCGCGGAAAAAAGGTCATTCTCGTTTTTTACCCGGCGGATTGGAGCGCGGTGTGCGGCGACCAATTGTCGCTTTACAACGAGCTTTTGCCGACGTTTGAAAAGCTGAACGCCGTGCTGTTCGGCATCTCGGTTGACGGGCAGTTTTGTCACGGCGCGTTTCGTGACGCGCGCGGTTACAAGATGACTTTGCTTTCGGATTTCGAGCCGAAGGGCGAAGTCGCAAAAAAATACGGAGTTTACCGAGACGCGGACGGATTTACCGAACGCGCTTTGTTCGTGATTGATAAAGACGGCGTGATTCGTTACAGCTATGTTTCGCCAATCGGCATCAATCCGGGCGCGAAGGAAATTTTACAAACATTGAAAGAAATTCAAGGCGGCGAAAACGAGCAAGGAGAAAAACAAAATGCCTGAAGAAAAATTATCAGTTCCGGTCGGCGATGACGATTATAGTCAAGGTTCAAAAGACGCGAAAATCACGCTTGTCGAATACGGTGATTACGAATGCCCGTATTGCGGGAAGGCGTATCCGATTGTCAAAAAAATTCAAGCGGAAATGGGCGACGATTTGAAGTTCGTTTTTCGCAATTTTCCGATTACGCAGTCGCATCCGCACGCTTTGCACGCGGCGGAAGCGGCGGAAATTGCCGGAAAACAGGGCAAATTCTGGGAAATGCACGACGCTTTGTATGAAAATCAAAAAGCTCTGGACGACGAAAGTTTGAAAAAATACGCCGAAAAAATCGGCCTCGACGCGGAAAACTTCGCGGCGGATTTGGAAAACGGCACGTATGAAGAAAAAGTCAGAACGGATTTTATGAACGGTGTCGAAAGCGGTGTCAACGGAACGCCTTCGTTCTTTATCAACGGTACGCGCTTTGACGGCTCTTGGGAATATGAAGATTTGTTGGAAGCGTTGAAAAATGTCTGAAGAAACAATCATTTTAAAAATGAAAAATTGCGGATTTTATTTAGCGTTGTTCGGTTTGACGTTGATTTTTGTTGTGCAGGCGACGGCGCAGGAAACAAAAATCAAATGGTTCGGACACGCCGCTTTTTCGATTACCACGCCGAAAGGGAAAGTTTTATTGATTGATCCGTGGCTTAAAAATCCTTTGAATCCCGAAGGAAAAGACGGTAAAGACGCGCTCGCCGCCGTAACGAAAGCTGATTATATTTTGATTACGCACGGACACCGCGATCACGTCGGCGACGCGGTTGAAATTGCCAAAAAGACCGGCGCGATTTTGATTTGCAATCCTGAATTAGCCGGAAATTTGGTGAAACTGGCGGACTTTCCCGAAAAACAAGCCTCGACGGACGCGATTATGGGAATCGGCGGCGAAATTCAGATTGCGGACGGCGAAGTTACAATTGCGATGACTCCGGCAATTCATTCGAGCAGCGTTTTCAATCCGAAAGCAACGGCGACCGAAGCCGAACGCGCTTACGGCGGAAATCCGGCGGGTTTTGTCGTCATCGTCAAAAACGGTCCGACGATTTATCATTCCGGCGACACGGCGTATTTCAAGGATATGGAAACAATCGGCGAGCAATATCAAATTGATTTGGCTTTGCTGAATATCGGCGGGCATTTCGGAATGGAAGCGAAAATGGCGGCAAAAGCGGCGAAATCAGTCGGCGCGAAATTGGCTGTTCCGCAGCATTTCGGAACTTTTGAAGGCATCGCGCCAAACGCCGACGTATTTTCGGCAGAATTGAAGAAACTGAAAATCGCTTTTTATGTAATGAAACCCGGCGAAACGATTGCGTTTCGCGGCAGGGAAATGGTGAAAAATAAATGATGAAAAAACGAACATTGGGCAAAGATTTGGAAGTCCCAGAAATCGGCTTGGGTTGTATGGGAATGTCGGCGTTTTATTCGGGACGCGACGACGATGAATCAATCAAAACGATTCATCTGGCTTTGGAATTGGACATGAATTTTCTCGACACGGCGGAAATGTATGGACCTTATACAAATGAAGAATTAGTCGGCAAAGCCATTAAAGGCAAGCGCGACGAATTTATTATTGCGACGAAATTCGGAATTTATCCTGATCCGAACGATGCAAACAAGCGCGTTATTGACGGCAAGCCCGAAACCGTTCGCAAGGCGGTTGAAGGAAGTTTGAAGCGTCTGAACATCGAAACGATTGATCTTTATTATCAGCACCGCATTGATCCGAACACGCCGATTGAAGAAACCGTCGGCGCGATGGCAAAGCTCGTCGAAGAAGGGAAAATAAAATATTTGGGATTGTCCGAAGCGTCTGCCGAGACTTTGCGAAAGGCTGCAAAGATTCATCCGATTACAGCTTTGCAATCGGAATATTCTTTGTGGACGCGCGACGTTGAAGACAACGACGTTTTGGCGACGTGTCGCAAATTAAATATTGGTTTTGTCGCTTATTCGCCTTTGGGACGCGGATTTTTGTCGGGTGAATTTAAACGCTTTGAAGATATTCCAGAAGATGATTACCGTCGTCAATCACCGCGATTTCAGGGCGAAAATTTTGACAAAAATATTCAGCTTGTTAGAAAAATTGAGGAAATCGTCAAATCGAAAGAGATTACGGCTTCGCAGCTCGCGCTCGCGTGGGTATTGGCGCAAGGTCAGGACATCGTGCCGATTCCGGGAACGAAACGGCGCAAATATCTCGAACAAAACGCGGGCGCGGCGGACATTATTTTGTCGCAGGAAGAACTCACCGCCATCGAAGATGTCTTTCCGAAAGACGCGGCAAGCGGTCTGCGCTATCCTGAAGCGATGATGGCGACGGTGAATAAATGATAAAATCGAAACGATGAATATAAGATTTTTCAGCACTTTGCTTTTAGAATTCTATAAAAATTATGAACGAAGAGAACATAGTGTTAGTGGCGCGTTTGAAAGTTAAAGACAATGCGATTGAAGAAGCCAAACAAGCGGCTCTGAAAATCGTCGCGGATTCGAGAGCCGAAGCGGGTTGTGTCAATTACGACATTCATCAGGCGATTGACGATCCGACGGTTTTTATTTGGCACGAAACTTGGAAAGGTAAAGCCGCGATTGATGAGCATTTTGAAACCGCTTTCTTCAAAGAATTTTTTGCGGCGGTCGAAAATTTTGCCGCAGAACCGCCGCAGATCACTTTAACCAAAATGATTAGCGAAAAGGCTTGATCGAGCAGAATTTGATAAACTGAAAGTCTATTTGACGGAGAAAAATTATATGAATTTTACAAGAAAAGCGGAAGCCGATTGGGACGGCGGCATTATGGACGGCAAGGGCAAAGTAAAGCTCGGCAGCGGCGCGTTTGAAGGCGCGTATTCGTTTAAATCGCGCTTCAGCGAAGACGAGCAAACGGCGACGAATCCCGAAGAATTAATCGCGGCGGCGCACGCCGGCTGTTACACGATGGCGTTGTCTGGAAATCTCGGTCGCGCCGGTTACACGCCGACCAATATTCACACGACGGCAAACGTCAAAATCGAAAAGCAGGGCGACGGTTTCGTGATTCCGAATATTGATTTGGTGACAGAAGCGAAAGTCGAAGGCATCGAAGACGAAGAATTTCAAAAAATCGCCGAACAAACGAAGAAAACCTGTCCCGTTTCGCAGGTTTTGAGCGGCGCGGAAATCAGTTTGAAAGCTATGCTGAAATAAATTATCGAAAAAATTAAAACGGCGGGCGATAAAATTCTTTATCGCCCGCCGTTTTGCTGTTTTGTTAAAAAACTATGCGCCGCGTCCGGTTTTTTTCTGGAGTTCTTCGATTTTTTGCGAGGCTTGCGCTTTGGTTAAGTTTTCATCGAATTCCTCTTTGGCTTCCTCGCTGAGCGTCGAAAGATAAGAACGCTGCGCGCCGGTCATCGGCTCGTCGCCGGTCGTCCAATTTTCCGGATCTTTGATCGTATTGCTTTCTTCGGCTTGGTCTTGAATTTTTTTATCTGCCATATAATTTTACTCCCTGTATGATTTTGTTTCAGTGATTAAACACGATTTAGTCTGTTGCACGAAGTGTGCCAAAATTTATGTTGGAAAAAGTATTGCGGATTGTAACAAAACTTGTTACAATATACTATATGTTGAGTCGCAAGTTTGCCGAATGACAATGTTTTGCGGTTTAATCAATTAATAAAAAGGAAATTATTTATAAGGAGAAAAAATGAGCGAATTTGTAAAGGAAGCGACGGACAATAATTTTGAATCGGATGTGCTTGGCGCGGACAAGCCGGTTTTAGTTGATTTCTGGGCTGAATGGTGCGGACCGTGCCGGATGATCGCGCCGTCGGTCGCGGCTATCGGCGAAGAATATAAGGATAAAGCGGGCGTTTATAAAATGAATGTTGACGAAAATATGAACGTGCCGCAGCGTTTCGGCATTCGCGGCATTCCGACCTTGATCGTCTTCAAAGGCGGTCAGGA
>CAXTMQ010000045.1:0-21369 GCA_964245305.1 uncultured Pyrinomonadaceae bacterium | reverse complement strand
GGATAATTTCGTCATTCGTTTCGTTGGAAACCGGCAATGATTTTAGTTCAGCGATTATACTTTTAAGTTTTTCGGGAGTCTCTTCCGAAGGATTAGAAGCGATGAGATAAAGTTTTTCAAAAAATTCTTTTTCCTGTGGATTCCACGCCGCCGATTGTGCTTCGAGGACTGCCGGCGAAAGTAGAATGCAGACGAATAAAAACAAATGAGCGGCGAGCTTTGTTAGCTTAATATTGGTTTTGAGTTTGAACATAAAACGGAAAAGTAAATATGCCGATTTGAAAGAATCGGCATATTTACTTTGTAAAGATTTTATTCACCGAAAAACCAATCAATAAAATCACCCCACCAGTTTGACGACTCACCTTCATCATTGTCGTTTAGTTCTGTTGTTTCGATTCCGTTTTGTCCGTTGCCTTTATTCGGATCGCCTCCGGTCGTGGGAAATTGTTTTGGCGGGCGGCACCTTTTCTTTTTCCGTCTCCGCCATCCTGCGGTCCGGTGCCCGTATTGCCTCCCGTTGTCTGCGCGAACGCTGCTTGAATAAGTAAATTACTCGTCGTAAATAACGAAGCTGATAAAGTCAGAACCGCCAGAAAAGCGGTGATTAATAAATGTTTCTTCAGTTTTTTCATTTTCTCTCCTAATTTTTATTTTGTGCTTGTTTGAAATTTCTCAACTTTTTCGCCCGCCACAAATCGTTTGAAGAATTCCGCGGCGAGCAATGACCGGTATTCGTCATTTTCGTTGGTCAAACCGTGTCCGTCATTAGACGAAAACAATGACCAGACATTTTTATTTTCCTGCGAGCGAACGGCGGAGATGAATTTTTCAGCCTCCGATATCGGAACGCGCGGGTCGCGCACTCCCGCCGCGATAAACAACGGCATTCGCAAGTTGGAAATTAAATTTCGCGGGGCGATCTTTTCCAGACCGGCGCGGATTTTCGGGTCGCGTTCATCGCCGTATTCGTTACGCCGTTGCGCTCTGCGCCAACCGGAAGTCGTTTCTAAAAAAGACACTAAATTCGTCGGCGCGGCTTCGACCTCGACCGCTGCTACTTGATTCGGGTAAGTAGCGGCAACCAATAAAGCCATATATCCGCCGTATGAAAATCCGCGTAACATTATTCGGCTCGCATCAAGATCAGGCTGCGCCGCGATCCATTCAAAAAGTTTACCGAAGTCTTTGACGGCATCACTGCGCTTCAATCCTTTGTCAGCATCGAGAAACGATTTACCGCGTCCCGTGCTGCCGCGCACATTCGGATAAATTACTGCCGCTCCAAGCGCATTGAGGTAATAAGTGTCTGTTTCCGGGTATTCCGGACGAACGGCATCCTCCGATCCGCCGTGAATATCAATGATCACAGGACGTTTTACATTCAACGAATCACTTTTGTCGGAAGACCTGAACACCCATCCTTTAAGAAGTAATTCGTCTTCACCTTTCCAAAAAACAGATTCGGCTTTTGGTAAACTCGGTTTTTCAAGGGTAGTTGAAGTCGGACTGGAAGCGACCAACTCTATTTTTAATTTGTCCTTTTTGCCAGTTTCAACATACATAATCGCCGCCGGCATTTGTGCCGAAGCGAAGTTGAAGGCAAGAAATCTATCGTCTTTTGACCAGATTAGATTTTGAATCACTCCGGGAAAGGGAGGTGTTGCCTCTTTGCTTTGTGATCCGTCGGCGTTGCTGATGAAAAGGCGCGATGCTCCTTCAATGTCATATACAACGGCAACTTTTTCTCCGGTCGGCGAAAGCCGAAACGCCTCACCATCAAATCCTTTTTTCTCGGCAACTAAGATCGTCTTTTGATTATTCAAGTCGTATGAAAAGACACGGACGTAATCGCCTTCGTGGTTAGCGGCAAAATAAAGTTTTTCCCGTCAGGAGCAAACTGCGCGGCAATCACTTCGCCCTTTGGAATTTTCGGATTAGATGAATTCTTGCTTTGATCTAATAGCTGTTGAAATTTACAGTTGTTCGGCGAGATTAATACTTTCTCGTTTGTTTTAAGATTGACAAGCCACAACGCCGAACTGTTCCTGTTGGAAAAATATTCGATATATGCCAGATGATTTCCATCCGGCGACCAATCCTGCACCGTCAGCATAAAATCAGTCGTCGCCACAACTCGACTTTTAGCCGCGTCGTTATCTACGGATTCACTCATCAATTCGGCGACCACCAGACTCATTCCTTCCTGATTAGTTTTAGCGGTGCCGTAAGCAAAACTCCTTTCGCTCGGCGACCAAACGGGTTCCACGTTTCGCCCGTCTGAAATCAACCGCACATTTTTTTTGGTCTTCAAATTATAGAGATAAAATTGATATTGTCCGTCGCCGAAATCATCGGCGTTGAATAAATAAAGCGCGCCGTCGGGAGACGGGTATAAATCGTAAATCGTATCTAAAACAGGGATCTCTTGCTTTGTCTTGAGCTTAAACACCGAATTCTTAAATTCATACTCCATCAATCGAACCGGATTGTTCATCTCCTTAACGAGAATATTCGGCTTTCGATTATTTGAATCGCTTGAAACTCTTATTACTGAACTGAGATAGTAGCTTTGCAGGTAAGAGTTATATTCACTTTGTAAAGATCGCAAAACCGGCGGACAGTTTTCAGCCTTGAGAGTTTGCGGTATCGCAACGATCTCGGCGTTTGCCTGTGTAGATTCAACGCCGGTTTGCGCCGAAAGCGGAGCAACTGAAAAAAACAGCAGCACAACAAAAGCCATTACCAATTTGAGAAGCTCGTCGCGCAAAATAACACGGTTCGTTGTCAGATTTGTGATAACCATCTTCCAAAAACTACTGAGTCATATTACTATCTTCTTTTGAAAAAAATATGAGAATAGAAACGATTTTTGAATTAACTTATTTTCCTAAACTCATTGATTTTTCGTCAAGATAAAGATGCCTGCGAGATTAGCAAGAATTCATCGCTCAAATTTGTTGACTCTTAATATAAAAACCCTATTGAGACTCTAAGGTTACTTCCCACCATGAAATTTTTTGTTTTTTATAAAATTTGACTCTTGAATCATTTTAAGTCAAATGGAAGAGAAACCAATTTTTTTTGCTTACATAAAAATTTTTAAGATTGTATGTTAAGTGGAAAACTATCGTGAGAATTAAAATTCACACAAATCTTCTTCAATACAAACAAGTATCTTGAGTAACGAAGATTTAGTTGCTCTTGCGTGGGCGATGATAGGATCGGGCGCGACGACTGTTATTTCTGCACTGTTGAAAGCGAACGACAAATCAACTGAGATTTTCACGAAGGCTTTCTACATAAATTATAAACAAGGAATTTCATCCGCCGAAGCAATGCAAAAAGCGTCGCTGGAGCTGATCAGAAATAAATCAAGTAATATGCACGAACCTTGTTACTGGGCGGAATTTATGTTAACTGACGACTTTCGGTAAATTTAACTTCCAAGGATATTAGAAATTAAAATAATACCAATTTCTACAACCATTCATCTTTTCAATAAAACGTGAATGACAGTTTTCAATTTTAAACTAATTCAGTCTCCTTAAATCTACTTCCTTAAAGACGTTATATTGCAAATCCGCGATGAATCTGTTAAGTTTTTTTTGCTGTCAATCGCATCATTAATGTTTTTCATTTCTTTATTCTCCTCTGCTCAAGCAGATGGATCACCGAATAAAAGAAATAATCGCAAAAGTCGACAAACACATTTCAGAACCGCTCGCCATCCCGGATTTGGCGGTATCTATTAATGTGTCCGTTTCTCATTTCCAGCGTCTCTTCAAAAAAGAGATCGGGATTAGTGCCGTCAAATATATAAGAGACCGACGATTGGAAAAAGCGCGCGAACTGCTCATCGCAACTCATCTGCGAATCAAGGAAGTCAGGTTGCGGGTCGGAGCGACTAACGAAGCGCATTTTATGCGCGATTTCAAATTGAAATATGGCGAGACTCCAAACAGCTATCGCAAAAACTATCTGAATGATGGAAATGGACAGCAAATAGCAGAAACCGATAGTAAAAAATGCTTGTCTTTCGAGAGGCAAATGTTTACCATTGACCATCATTACTAAATTCTTTAGGGCAATCTTGTCAAATCACAATAAATAGAACTTTTCGACAATCGCTTGACTATCTTGAGAGCGTTGAGCAGTTTTGCAAACAAATTATACCAACCGAATTGATCAGCAATAACTACTTCGGTTTGTAATCGCCTAACATATCTAAGGAAGCTAAACGAGAAATATCTGTCGAAAGTGAATCTTTAAAATGATCTGCGGCGACTGGAATCCGATTCGATTCTTACGTTAATTTTCTGCTTTGATTTCGGATTTAAATTTTATGAGGTGCAAATAATGCAAGGAATTTTTTAAGGCTTGGTAAATTTTCCCTTATGCCGCTGAATCCACACTCTAAAAAGAACCGTCTTCAAATTTGCGTGATAATACTGTTCATTGTTTTCGCCAGCGGGACGGTTATTTTTTCGCAATCGGGAGTGCTTTCGCTGCGTTCCGCGCCGCCGATCCCAACGAGGATTTTCAGTCCCTCCAATTCCAAAACCGAAAGCGGCGGATTCATTCCGAGCGGGGATTTTATCCCGTCGGCACGGTGCGGCACCTGCCATCAGGAATCGCACGCCCAATGGTCGGAATCGCTGCACCGCAACGCCGGACGCGAACCGTTCTATAAAGCAAGCGTCAACATTTTGGAAAAGGAACGCGGTATCGAATTCATCCAGCACTGCGAATCGTGCCACTCACCCGCGACGATGATGATCGGCGCTTTGGTCACCGGCAGCACCGAAAACCGCAAGCTCGACGACGAAGGAGTCAGTTGCGCGGTTTGCCACTCTATTACTGAAGCCAGTCCGTTGGGAACGAGCAGTTACACGATGCGTCAGCCGTATTTACTTTTGGATGAAAAGGGAACCGGAACCGGCAACGCCGCCACCGACGCGCAAGTTTTAGCGAATATCCCGGATCATAAACGCGCCGTCAAAAATTCGGTGCTGGAGAAGCCGGAATTCTGCGCCGCCTGCCATAAATCGAACGCGCCGCCCGAACTCAACAATTATAAATATATTCGCGGTTACTCGACTTACGACGAATGGCAGCAGTCGGGAGCGTCGCGCGAAACCGTGCTGCCGTTTTACGCCAAAGACAAACGGCTGGACTGTCGTTCGTGCCATATGCCGCCCGTCGAAGCCGTCAAAGATGTCGCCGCGAAAAACGGGATGATCAAATCGCACCGCTGGCTCGGAGCCAATACCATCGTGCCGCTTTATTACGGACACTCCAAACAAGCCGAACTGGTAGAGAAGTTTCTTAAAAATAATGTTTTATCAGTGGACATCTTCGCCGTGCGGCGAGCCGCGACGAACGAATTAATCGCGCCGCTCGCGCCGAAAGCTGACAATCCGGTTCGATTGACGGCGGGCGAGGAGCTCATCGCCGAAACGGTGATTTTCAATCGCGGCGCGGCGCACAGCTTTCCGCCCGAATTGCGCGATTTGTATGAACCGTGGGTCGAGTTTGAGGTGGTTGAGAAAACCAGCGGCAGAAAAATATTTCACAGCGGATTCGTCGAAGCCGACGGGACTTTGGACGACAAGGCGCACGTTTACAAAGCCGTGCTGCTCGACGAGATCGGCAAACCGTTCACGCGCCACCAAGTCTGGCTCGGAACCGCCAAAGCCTACGATGCCTTTATTCCGCCGGGACGCTCCGATTTAGTGCGCTACCGATTTCGGTTGCCGCCGGATGTCTCGTCATCGAACATCATTCTCCGCGCCAAAGTCAATTACCGACGCTATATCAAAGAATACGCCGATTACGTTGCCGACAAATTCAAACAGGCGATGCCGAACCCGACCGTCGAGATGGCGCAGACGGAAACATGTCTGGCTGTTGAAAACAAATCCGTCAGCACTGCGGTCGAGTCAACCAAACGCAACAAAGCCGGTAAAACGAGCAACATTGCCAAATCAGATAAGAGCAGCGAAGCGAAAAATAATGGCTTAACAGATGAAAAAGCCACGCCGGAAAAAATCAAGCTGCTCGCCCGCCGCTGGAACGATTACGGCATCGGTCTTCTGGGACAATCCCAATACGGTTTAGCATCCGAAGCGTTTCGGCGGGCAAGTGAAATTGACCCGACTGACGCGAATCTACTCATCAATGCGGCAATCGCCGAACTGCAAACCGAACGCTACGGACCTGAACTAGTCCAACTCGGCAAAGCCAGAGAATTGATTGATAAAGCCCTGCTCATCGCTCCCGAAAGCAATCGGGCAAAATATTACTGCGCCCTGATTAAACGCAGCGACGGCAAAGTGCAGGAAGCCGCCGACCTGCTGGCGAAGATTGCAGCCGATTACCCGACCGACCGCGAAGTGCAGCGGCAGCTCGGACAGACGCTTTACCGTTTGGGCAGATACGACGAATCGCGCGCGGCGTTTTCAGCGATCAACCGGATTGACCCGACCGATGCCGGAGCTTACCAGTTTTTGTCGCCTTTACTTGCCAATTTAGGATTGGCTAAGGAATCGGAAGCCGCGCAAAAGAATTATTTATTGTGGCGCGATGACCCGCTGGCGGATGTCGTGGCGAACCGTTTTTATTCAGCACACCCGGAATGGGCGGACGCGCGCGTACCGGGCAAAATTTACGGCGAGGATTCGCCGAGCCGTTATTCGCTAACGGGTGAAAGTGCCGCTGCTGAAAGATAGTTAATAGACCGACAGTTGAGAACAAAATGAAAAATACATTCAAAACTATTTTATTTATCTGCTCGACAGTTATCTCTCTGAGTTTGGCGACATATTGTCAAACCGGAACGACTCAGTATATATACGATGATAACGGACGTTTGACGGCAGTTATCTTACCGAGCGGTGAAACCTCAATCTATAACTACGACGCGGCGGGAAATATAATTTCTGTTACGAGGCAGTATAACTCAATCGTTTTGATCAGTTCCTTCGTTTACTCCCAACCAGATTGTCAAACCGACTTGAATTCAAAGATTACCATTCGCGGCTTCGGTTTTATTGCCGGACTAAATCAAAATGCGGTTAGTTTCAGCGGAGCTGCCGGAACGATCATATCTGCGACGCAAAATGAAATCGTGGCATCAATACCGCAGAGTTTCACCAGCGGAAATATTTCCGTTTCTAATTCCAACGGGATCGCAGAAAAATATTTCGGCATCAATTCAGTTAATTCAAATGTAATTATACCGAATAACCCTTCGCAAAGCGTCAATCTGGAATCCTCTGGGCAAATTCTCTCTCTATGTTTTGAAGGAACGCAGAATAAAAATATCAGTCTCTTGCTGGAGAACTCCGACCTCAACGAACTGGAAGTCAAAATTACGAGTCCGTCAGGCAATGACATAGTGGCAGGCACATACACTTCCGTCAATAGAAATATCTTCATTGACAGCAGTCTTTTAACTGAAAACGGCAGATATGATGTAAAAATATCTTCCGCCGCCGGTCAAACCGGCAGTTTTGATTTGTCGTTATTTGAATTCAACGACTTATCAACAACTATTGCACCGGACGGCGCGCCCGCAAGCATCTCTATCGTCTATCCGGGGCAGAACGCTAAATTCCTGTTTTCCTCAACCGGGACAAGCTATAAATTAGATTTTGCCGATTCAGCAACGAGTAATTATTCAATCGATATTATCCGCAATTCTGACGGACAAGTGATACGGGAAATTACAGCTTTACCGGCACTGATAAGCGTTCCGGCGGGTGATTATACAATCTTGTTTAACCCTTCCGGCTTCGCAACGGGAAATGTATCTTTGAAACTCAGAATGCTGAACAGCATTCTAACCGACGGAACTCCCGAAACCGTTAATCTAACCAGTCAGGATCAGTTTGTCGGGCTGACTTTCTCCGCGCTCGCCGGACAAACATTTAATCTGCGGGCTTCTAATATTACCGTTCACCCAAGCTATGTGGGCGTTCTCAAACCCGACGGGGAAACTTTAACCTCTGATTTTATTTATCCTTGGACTACGGGAACAACACTTCGATTTACCGTGCTGGAAAACGGCGTTTACACCGTTACTCTTTCCCCATTTTTTCCAAACTCAACCGGCTCGGCGACATTTTCACTAAATTTGCTCAATGATGTTAACGACACCCTGATTATTAATAATCCGGTGAAAACTTTTACTTCAACTCTGCCGGGACAATCATTCCGCTTGAGTTTCGCCGGAAATCGGGGACAGAGATTTTATCTCAGGGGAGACACGCAGGACTTTTACTTCTTTGATTTAAGCATTATCAAGCCGGACGGAACCGAATTGGTGGCACTAAGCAACTATTCTCCAAATAACGCGATTGACATTAACAATTTGCCTCAAACCGGAAACTACACGATTATTATCCAGCCAGCCTTCAATCATCAATTCGGCAACTTGCAGCTTCGGGCGATTGATAACAACGCGTTTATTTCCAATAACCAAAATGATCATATCAATGCCTATTTTTATTCTGCCGCAGTAACGGATTTCAGCGGAAATTATAAAATAAAAGATACCGCGTCAAGTAACCCGACCAACCAAAACAAGGAAAATCATTCCGAATCGGCAAATTTATCCGTTCCGACAGCCGACTATTTCTACGAAGGAACTGCAAATGAGCAATTCAGCTTTACGCCGAATCAGGGCGGCGGACAACCTTCATTTAGTTTCGCGGGCGGAACAATGAATATCTACAAACCCGACGGAACGATTTTGGATTCGGAGCCGCTCGGTTTCGGTATCTGCAATATCACGCTGCCCGAAGCCGGAATTTACCGCGTTGAAGTTGTGCCGGAGGGAAGAACGCAATCATTTATTTTTGCAAGAATTTGCGGCGGAGGAGGAAGCGGCGGCGGACCGTCATTACATACTATAAATGGAAAAAAACGAATGAAAAAGAATCTGAAATCGAATTGAAAATCAGCGGTAATAACGGAGAACGGATCTTACGAAAACATTCTCGGAACAAATTACAACTATCTGCTGATAAATTTGACTTCAACTAATTTAACTGAGTCAGCAAGTCAGGCGATATTAATATGCGAAACCAAAATAACTGCAACAACGATAAAAAAAAGCGCGTGTCGAATTCTGAAATCTTAACTGTTTGCTTTGTCATTTATGCAATTTTTCTGCAAACGCTTTTCTTGCCAGTTCGGAGTAACGCTTCAATGCTCAACTCATTTCTTCAAACTCAAGCGGTTATTCAGGCAGTTATCACGAGACATCGTCCGACGCTTAACAGCGGCATCGTCGAAGGCAGTCTGCGACTGCTCACGGGCGAGAGTTTTAATATCAACAGCGGTGTTACGATGTCGGAGTTACTGGTTCCCGGAACGCCCGCCTTTACTTTCAACGGCGGCACGCACGGTGCCATCGTCAGCGACGGCGGCGCGGCGACACCGACCGGCTATCCAATCACGATGAACGGCGGAACCATCTCCGGCAAAATTCACAAACAAGCCGATCCGATCATCTTCCCGTCTGATATTCCGGCTTCGGTTCCGAACGCGACCGGAACGCGTTCGGTTAATATTAATTCACCGTCGGATGTCGCCGGCATCGGCAACTGGCAGACGGTGGCTAACCTGACTATCAATCCGAGCAATTTAGTCATTAGCGTCCCGCCCGGAAATTACCAATCCATTACATTGAACGGCGCGAACAGCGCGGTTCGTTTTACAAACGGCGTTTATAATTTCGCTAATACGATTACAGTCAACAATAACAGCCGCGTCGAATCGACCGGAACAGTGACGATTAATACCGGTCAGTCGCTCAACCTCAATACCGGAAAGTTTACGCTCGGCACTAACACTTTAGCGGGCGACGTGCGCCTTAACATCCTGGGAACGACGGTGAATGTCAACGCTAACTGCGAAATTAACGCGGCGGTGCGGATACCGAACGGTACTTTAACGATGAACGCTTCGACGGCATTGGTGCGCGGCATCGTCTGGGCGAACTACTTCACGCTGAACGGCGGAAAAGTAACGGGCGATTCGTGCGCCAGCAACGGGTCGGGCTGCGTCGGCACGCCGACGCTTGATTCGATTTCTCCGTTGCGGGCGACTCAGGGACAAAACCTGCAAGTGACTTTGCGCGGCATAAATACGAATTGGATTCAGGGGCAAACGCGGGCTTTATTCGGCGGAGAAATTGCGGTCGGCGGCGCGAACGCCGGTGAATTGGGACAAGTTACGGTAACGAGCGCGACGACGGCGACTGCCAGCATTGTCGTGTCGCCGACCGCCGCGCTCGCGCCGCGTTCGGTGCGCGTCGTGACCGCTTTGGGAAGCGGCGGAAACGAAACGGTTGAATTGACTGATGTCTTTACCGTTTTGCCCGCATCACCGCCCGGAGCGTCCGCCAACAATGTTCGCACGATTGCCGGCAGTGCCGGACAATCCGGCTTCGCCGACGGCGCGGCTACTTCGGCGCGATTTAAGGATTTGGCGGGTATCGCCGTCGGCGCGGACGATGCCGTGTACATCGCCGATGCCGGAAATCACCGGGTTCGCGTCGCCCGCGAGCAGGCGAACGGCAGTTGGAACGTGCAGACGCTCGCCGGAAGCGGCACCGCCGGATTTGCCGACGGCACGGGAACGCAGGCGAAATTCAATAATCCGCAGGCGGTCGCCGTCGGTTGGGACAACGCCGTTTACGTCGCCGACGCGGGCAATCATCGTATTCGCCGCATCGCGCCGGACGGGACGGTCAGCACGGTTGCCGGAACCGGAGTCGCCGGATTTCAGAACGGCGCGGGCGGGCAGGCGCAGTTTAATAACCCGCGCGGCATCGCCGCCGACACTGCCGGAAATATTTACGTCGCCGACACGGGCAATTCAGCCGTCAGAAGGATTGACGCGAGCGGCAATGTTGCCACCGTCGCGGGGAACGGCACCGCCGGCGCGAACGATTCGCCCGACGCGCGTTTTAACGGTTTAGCGGGAATTACTGTTGACGGCGATCAGATTTACGTCTATATCGCCGACGGCGCGAACCACCGCATTCGTCGCTTGGACGCGACCGGTTCGGTGACGACCTTAACGGGCGCGGAACGCGGATTCGCCGACGGCTCGGCTTCGGAAGCGAGATTTGCCGAACCGACCGGTTTGGCGGTTGATGCGGCGGGACGATTGATTATCGCCGATACGGTCAATTCGCTTATTCGCTCGGTCTCGCCGAGCCTTTCGATTAATAATTCGCCACTTGCGGTAACGACCGTTGCCGGCGCGGGCGAGCGCGGCAGCACCGACGGCAACGGAAGCGTCGCCAAATTTAATTTGCCGCGCGGTGTGGCAGTAACCCATTCGAGTGCCGTGATCGTCGCCGACACGGGCAATCAGACTTTGCGAAGAATCGGACTCGCGCCGCAAATCGGCTCGTTCGCGCCCGCCTCGGCGCGCGTCGGCGACACGATCACCATCTACGGCGATAATTTTGACGGGCGGGCGACAACTTACAACACCATCGCTTTCGCTAAAACCGGCGGCGGGACAATCAACGCTTCAGTCACAAGCGCGACGCGGACGCAGTTGACCGCTGTCGTCCCGGCACAAACCGCGACGGGCAGAATTACGGTGACGACAGCGGACGGCACGGCGACGAGTGGAAACGATTTTCAACTCGAAACGATTCCGCTGCCGGTTATTACCGATTTCACGCCGCGACGCGGACAAGTCGGAACTGCCGTTAAGCTCGTCGGAACGGGATTGAAGACCGGAAATACGAATCCGACGGTCTCCTTCAAAGGCTCAAATAATTCAATACTGAACGCGCTGGTCAATTCGGCGACGGCGACCGAAGTCAATGTTTTAGTGCCGAACGGAGCGATTACCGGATTCATCAAATTGACGACCGCCGGCGGCAGCACTCAAACGCCGCAGGAGTTCGTCGTTGACGAAACGCAGGAATTTCAGGTGACGGTCGCGCCTTCGACGATTCAAGCGGTTGATAAAACGACCGGCACGGCGGTAGTTTCCTTGACCAGTAACAACACGACGTTTACGCAACTGGCGAAACTTTCCATCACCGGATTGCCGAACGGCGTTACCGCCGAATTCGCTCCGCAAAACATCACGGCGGGCGCGACTTCGACGCTCAAACTTGATCTGCAAAATTCGACGGCGGCGGCGGTCGGCAGTTATCCTTTGGTGGTGAAGGCAGCGGCGATGATTGACAGTCACGAAGTCGTCAAACAGACGACTGCTTCGCTGAGTATTCTGGTTGCTGGACAGACGACGCTTTCGGGCAGAGTTTTAAATACGGACGGCGAGCCGGTGATCGGAGCGACGGTTTCCTTAGACGGCAGAACCGTGACGACCGACGCTTCGGGTTCATTTACGCTGTCCGGCGTAACCGCCGGACAAGCCAGACCGCTGCAAATTGACGGTCGAACGGCGAGCGCGCCGAACCGCACCTACCCGGTAATTACCGAACCGGCAAATATTACCGCCGGGATTGCCAATCAAATTCCGTATATTTTTTACTTGCCGCCGATTGATACGCAGTATGAAGTGACGGTCGTGCCGGGTCAAACGACGGTTGCCGGAAATCCGAAAGTTCCGGGACTGCAAATGACGATTCCGCCGGACGCGAATCTGAGAAATCGCGACGGCTCGCCCGTTACCAGAGTTTCAATTACTCCTTTGGCGATTGATCGGACACCGACTCCTTTGCCCCCGAACGCGAAAACCGGGCTTGTTTATACGAGCCAGCCCGGAGGAGCATTGACTGATGTGCCGATTCCGGTTGTTTATCCGAATCTGCTGGGCGTTGCTCCCAATACTCAGGTCGAGCTATACGCCTTCAATCACGACACGGTGCAGTGGTATGTCTATGGTTACGGCAGAGTCAGCGCGGACGGCAAAACCATCAATCCCGAAATCAATCCGAACACCGGGAAGCCGTATGGTTTGATTGATTTTTCGTGGCATTACCCGAACGCCGGAAAGGGCGGCAATCCGGGCGGCGGCGGCGGCGATTCCTGTCCGGGTTCGCGTGGAGCTAATCCGGTTGATTATTCGACCGGAATCAAATACGAAGAGGCGACCGATGTTTCCTTCGGCGGATCGCGCGGCGGCATCACGCTGACCAGAAGCTATTCAAGCGATAACTCGGCGACGGCGACAATCGGACGATTCGGCAGAGGCTGGAAAGACAATTACGAGATTAGACTGAGCGGTTCGTGGACGGTGGGCGGCGCGGGCAGCGTGATTCGCCCGGATGAACAGAGCGGGCGGCTTTTCAGCTATAATCGAACCGAGGCGGACGGCTCGCTGATTTTTACCGGCACGGAAACGGTCAGCCAGTTAGCCGATTCGGTTATAAAAATGACCGACGGAACTTTGGAATACCGCTACGGGAGCGGAATGTTAATGCGATTCGACGCTTCCGGTAAAGTGACGGCGATGACCGACCGGAACGGAAATACGACCACGCTGACTTACGCAGGGGAGAACTTAACGCAAATCACCGATCCGGTTGGACGCGCGGTTACGTTTGAGTATGACGGCAGCGGCAAGGTCGTTAAAGTTACCGACCCGCTGAATCGTTCGTGGATTTACGATTACAGCTACGAAGCGGCATACGGTATTCTCGCTTAGGTTACCGACCCGCTTGGAAATGTTACGCGCTATAATTATTCGATTCCGAGCGGCATCCGGTTAAGTTCGGTAATCGATCCGAAAAATAATTTTATCAAGCGGATTATTTACGACGATCAAGGGCGTGTCATCTCGCAAACATTTGCCGATGACGGCATCGAAACTTACCAGTATCAGTTAAGCGGCGGCATCATCACACAGACCACGATCACCGATCCGCTGGGTCGCAAAATGGTCAAGCGTTTTAATGCCAACGGCTATGTCATCGAACAAACCGATGGTCTGGAACAAAAGGCAAAAATAGAGCGCAATTTGATAAATAATCTCTCCACTTCGACGGTCGGCTCGTGCGGCTGTCTGGAAAGCGCGAAACAATATGACGGCAGAGGAAACGCGACTTCGTTGACCAATCAACTCGGCGAAACCAATCAATACGAGTTCGAGCCGAAATTTAACAATATAACGAAGATCACGGATAAATCGGGAAAGGTTCAGACATTCACCTATGATACAAACGGAAATCTGACTTCATCAACCAACTCGCTGAACCAAACTTCTTCGATTACCTATAATCAATTCGGACAGGTAACGGGAACGACCGACGCGCTCGGACATACGGCGCAGACGGAATACGACGATTTCGGCAATCCGACGGCGGTCGTCAACGCGCTCGGCGAGCGGATGACTTTTGAATACGATTTGATCGGGCGCGTCACCGCGACGATTGACCCGCTCGGACACCGCAGCGAACAGACGTATGACGCAGCGGACAGAGTTAAAACTACGAAAGATGCGAGCGGAGCGATGACGACTTTCAAGTATGATGCAAATAGCAATTTGATCAGAATCACGAACGCCGCCGGAAAAGTTTGGTCGAACAGATATGATTCAAAAAACCGCACAATCGAACAAAAAAATCCTCTTGGTTTCGTAACGCGGTCGGTTTATAATAAAGCCGACGAGATTGTTGAAACGCTCTCCGCCGAAAATCGTAAAACTTCCTACATATACACGCCGCGCGGACAAATTGAATCTGTAACCGACCCGTTGGGTTACATTACCCGAATGACCTACGATTATCGCAAAAGATTAATCGCCCTGACCGACCAGAGAGGTTACACGACGAATTTCGTTTACGACGAAATATCGCGTCCGGTTTCGATGCGCGACGCGCTCGGCAGAACGGCGACCGTCAAATATGACGCGGCGGGCAATATTAAGGAGCAAATTGACGCGATGGGCAACCGGACGACGTTCGTTTACGACATTTTAGATCGGGTGCAAACGGTTAATTACGCCGACGCTTCCGTAACATATAACTACGACGCTGACAGTCGTTTGACGAGTCTCTCGGACACGCAGGGCGGAACAATTAGCTGGACGTATGACAACGTGGACAAAGTATTGTCCGAACAGACGGCGCAGGGAACGATTGCCTACGGTTACAACACGGCGGGGCAACGCTCTTCGATGACGGCTCCCGGACAGCCGACGGTCAATTACGGGTATGACGCGGCGGGGCGGCTCGCTTCGATTTCGCAGGGCGGCGAAACATTCGGCTACAATTACGACGCGCTTTCGAGATTGATTTCGATGACGAGACCGAACGGCGTGAATACGACTTACAGCTACGACGCGCTCGACCGTTTGACCAGAATGACGCACGGCGCAATCGAAGATTATCAATATACTTACACGGCGGATAATCTGACATCGGGCATTTCATCCCTGAACTCGAACGCTCTGCTGCCGACGGCGAAAACGGCGGGCGCGGCGAATCAGATGAATCAAATCAATCAGTTCGGCAACGCCAATTATAGTTTCGACGACAAAGGACAAACGACGAGCAAAACCGACGCGAACGGCACGGCGACTTATCGCTGGGATTCGCGCGGACGATTGACGACGGCGACGCTTCCGAACGGGCAAACGGTTAATTATTCATACGACGCGCTCGGCAGACGCAGCGCAAGGACGGCAAACCATCAAACCACGAATTTCATCTACGACGGCGCGGATGTCATTCAAGACAAGCAAGGCGCGAGTCAAACGAATTATCTGAACGGCGGGCTTGACGACAAGCTGAAGGTTTCGTCGAATCAGACCGGCTCGCTGTATTTTCTGCAAGATCATCTCGGCTCGACGCAGGGTTTGACCGGCACAGCGGGCAGTGTGGCGGAATGGCAGCGGTACACATCTTTCGGCGAAAGTAATGTCTCGAACACTTTGACCCGTTACGGTTTCACGGGGCGCGAGAAAGACGCGGATACGAACTTAATCTATTATCGAGCGCGTTGGTATGACGCAGAACAAGGTAGATTCATTTCCCAGGACCCGATTGGATTTGCGGGCGGCAACACGAATCTCTATTCTTACGTTTCAAATGATCCGATCAATAAAACCGATCCGACCGGGCTTTATGAAATAGATGTACATTATTATCTGACTTATTATTTGGCGAAGAAACACGGTTGTTTTAGCGATGACGAGGCTCAAACCATCGGCGAGCAAACGCAGTTGACCGATGAACTCGCCAATACAAAACCGGGTAAAGGCGATACCGAACAGCAACGCTATCAAAATCGCAAATATCACGCGCTCCATCCCGGAGCGATAGAAGGCGTGGGTTCTTATGAACTTTTTCAGGAAGCGACGCGCGGTAGCGGATCCCTGATCGGTCTTGGCAGGTATTTGCATTATTTACAAGACACATTTAGTCATAGCGGATATACGGATGACGAAGTCGGACATTCACCTCTCAATGTGCCTTATGGCAACGGAAAGTATGGTGACCACGCTACCGATAAAACCGCTACTGACCCGGCAAAAGCGCAACGTATGGCGGCATCGGTTTGGCAGGCTTTGAATCAATACTCCAGACTCAAAAAATGCGGATGTCAAGGCACGTGGCAACCGGATATGTGGTCGGATATTAATGCCTTTATAAATATAAAAATGAACTGGGCTAGAGCCAAAGCCTCTACCATTGATGCTAATTGGAATGATTTTGGTTTGGATAATCCTTGGGTAGGCGACCCGGCTGCTCTACGCAGCAAAAGACGAATGTTAGGTTTGCGTGATAGATACACGGGAGCGTGGTAATTTTGATTTGATTTATTATCAGGAGAATCTGCATGACTATTAGGGGCATACTTAAATTTTCATTAGTCGGTTTTGCTCTACAGATACTGATACACATTTTTGGTGCTATTTTGGGAGCAGGAGTGGGATTCTGGCACTTTTTAGGTTATGTCTATTTGCCTTGGGTTAAGCTGGGAGGACTGCTTGACAATTCTTCCGGGGCTGGCGAACACGCCTTCCAAGGTGGAGGAATGCTTGGTTATTTATTGGGCATATTGATTTATTCGCTCTTCTTTGGCGTTATAATTTGTTATTTATATGAACACCTTAAGATAAAGTGAAATCAATTTTCGGCTTTGATATTTCTAGCGACATAGTTCTTTGAAAATGATTAACGGTGTGGAACCAAGGACAGACGGTAAATTATTCATACGATGCGGTTGGCAGACGCAGCGCGATAACAACCAATGGCGCGACGACGAATTTCATCTACGACGGCGCGGACGTGATTGAAGATAAGCAGGGCGCGAGTCAGACGAATTATCTGAACGGCGGGTTTGACCGGCACAGTGGGCAGTGTGGCGGAATGGCGGCGATATACTGCGTTCGGCGAAAGCGATGTCTCGAACACTTTGACCCGTTACGGCTTCACGGGGCGCGAGAAAGACGCGGACACAAATTTAATCTATTATCGAGCGCGTCGGTATGACGCGGAGCAAGGCAGATTTATCTCTCAAAAATTGATTGGTTTGGCGCATAAATAATTTCGTCCAAACTTTATAAGAAAACTTTTATTACAAATACCAAACGCATATGAAAAAAGGTTTGTCAGTCTTAAACCTGCTGGTTTTTTTTCTGTTTTTACTGATTTTGCAAACGCCGGCTCAAAATACGGCAAAAACAATTCCCCGGAAAACCGAACTCAGATACCGTTTAATAAAGATTGGAAATTTTCACCTGAAAACTCTTATGGAACAGAAATTAATAGAATTGATGATTCAAAATGGACGAGCGTTAATCTTCCGCATACCTGGAATGCCGAAGACGCTTTCGATGATTCTCCCGGCTACCGTCAGGGTTTAGGTTGGTATCGAAAAAAGTTTAAGGTTGACGAAAACTTAAGAGGCAAAAGATTGTTCATTTACTTTGAGGGTGTCAATCAAAACGCCGACATTTTCGTTAATGGTAAATTAGTCGGCGATCACGTCGGAGGCTACACGGCGTTTGCTTTCGACATAACCGATTATGTCTTTCGCCCCGCGCCCGACTTTGAAAACATAATTACCGTTCGCGTTAATAATCTGCCGACCGATGACGCTCCGCCGTCAGCGACCGCCGATTTTAATTTTTACGGCGGAATTTATCGGGACGTTTATTTAATAGCGACCGATCCGGTTCATCTCGCTGTCAATGACCACGCTTCTTCCGGCGTTTACATTGACACGCCGCAAGTATCTCAAGAGAAGGCAACAGTTCGTTTTCGAGGAAAAGTTTCTAATGATTCGAGCGAGAGGCGTAAGATTAAAGTAAGAAATATTGTTTTCGACCGCGACAATAAAAAGATCGCCGAGACCGAATCGCCGGCGGAAATAGAAGCGGGAAAAGAAGCGAATTTTGAAGTAACCGCTCCCGAAATCAAACAGCCGAATCTCTGGTCGCCGGACTCGCCTTACCTTTACAGCGTTTCAACCGAAATTTATGACGAAAACAATCATTTGATTGACGCGGTAAAAAATACGCTCGGATTCCGTTGGTTTAATTTCGACCCGCAAAAAGGTTTTTTTCTCAACGGCAAATCACTGCAGCTCATCGGCTGCAACCGCCACCAAGACTACCAAGGTTTAGGTAACGCCCTGCCGAACGAACTGCACATCAAAGACTTGGAACTTTTCAAAAAAACCGGAATGAATTGGATTCTGCTCGCGCATTACCCGCACGCCCCGGCGGTTTTGGAAGCGGCAGACCGTTTGGGATTAATCGTCTGGGAAGAAATACCCGTTCTGCGACAAATCAGCACTTCTCCGGCTTACACGAAAATTTCCGAACAGATGCTGGTCGAGATGATTCATCAGCATTACAATCATCCGTCCGTCGCCTTCTGGTGCTATATGAACGAGATTTTTCTGCGAATGAAAAGCGAAAAAGATTATGTGCAGAAAACAGTTGAACTAGCTAGGTTACTTGAAGCGACGGCTAAACGCGAAGACCCGAACCGTTTGACGGCGATTTCTTTTAATCGTCCTTATGACAACATCAATCTCTACGAAGAAACGGGATTGACGCAAATTCCTGATGTCGTCGGATGGCACTTGTATTTCGGTTGATACTACGGCAAACCGGAAGATTTAGGCGAATTTCTTGACGATTATCACCGGCGTTTTCCGGCGCGGCGGATTTTAGTCAGCGAATACGGCGCGGACAGCGACAGTCGGATTCATTCAGCCGATCCGAGCGTGAAGGATTACTCGACCGAATGGGCGCAGACTTACCACGAAAGTTACGTCGCACAGTTGAGCAAACGAACTTATCTCGGAGGTTTCGCACTGTGGAACTTTTTCGATTTCGGTTCGGAAACGCGCGGCGAAAGCGTACCGCATATTAACAAAAAAGGAATTTACAAATTTAACCGCGAGCCGAAAGACATCACCTTTTTCTATCAAGCCAAGTTTTCCGGCTCGCCCGTGCTGCACATCGCCGCGCGAGAATGGTCTAAGCGCGGTGAAACAGTCGGTATTTCCAATCCGGCGAACGGAGGAAAAGACGAAGCGACACAGCCGATAAAAATTTACACTAATTTGCCGGAGATCGAATTGTCGCTAAACGGCAAATCGCTCGGTAAAAAAAGTGTTGATGATTCAAAGACGGTTGCTTGGAATGTAATATTGAAAAACGGCTCGAATCTGGTCGAAGCGCGCGGGCAAAAAGGCGAACAATTTTTTAGCGATAAAACTGAAATCGAATCGCTCGTTCGCCGCAAAAAATTAGGCGACGCGCAAATCTTTATCGAAGATTTAGCGATTGATGCGGGCAGCGAGACTGAATATATTGACGATGCCGGAACTGTCTGGGAAGCCGACCGTGAATATCAACCCGGTGAATGGGGTTATATCGGAACAGAGAAAACACAGCTATATAGAACGGACAGAAATATCTTTGATTCGACCGACGATCCGCTTTATCAAACTTATTTGCAAGGTCTCTCCGGCTATCGGTTCGACATTCCCGACGGCGAATACGAAATCGAACTTCGTTTTGCCGAGACTTCTGTTTTTAAAAGAGACGGACGTGTTTTCAATGTCGCGGCGAACGGCGTGAATTTACTCGAAAATTTTGATTTGAACAAAGAAGCCGGATTGCTGAAAGCCGTTGTTAAAACTTTCAAAATAAAAATCGAAAGCGGTAACGGATTATCGCTCGATTTTCAAGCAGTCAAAGGCAACACGATTTTGAATGGCATTCGATTGCATTGGTTAAAATAAAAGTAGGAATTTGTCCTACCGTTGAATTATCCGATTTTTGATTCTCCCGTTTCGTTTCTCAAGCAGGTATTTTGGTTCAACTACGGATAACGCAATGTTATGCGAATCGTCTGCTACGCCGTCAATGGAAGCGGCATCGGACATCTCAAACGGCTGACGGCGATTGCCCGCCACTGGCGGCGAATCGCGGAAGAAGTCGCCGTGCCGCTCGAAATATATTTTTTGACTTCGAGCGAGGCTTCGCATCTACTGTTCGCGGAAAATTTTCCCGCCTTCAAAATGCCGTCGCGCGAAGTGCTGATGTGGTCGGGAATCTCAACCGAAGACTTTGCCGAACTTACTCGAAAATGGACGGCGCAAACGCTCGGACTTTTGCAGCCGGATTTACTGCTCGTTGATACGTTTCCCGCCGGATACTACGATGAACTGATCAAAAACTTGCCGCTGTGCCGCGCCGCCGCTGTCATTCACCGCCCGCTCAAATTCGACCGTCTCGACCGCTCGGCTTTTTATAATGCGTTAGCACAGTACAATTCGATAATCGTGCCGGAAAACAGGGAAGCGGGCGATCCCGATACGCCGTTTGAAATTGAAAATAAAACCCGTTATTTCGGTGCGGTGTTGTGCCGCGAAAAAGATGAACTGCTCGACCGGCAATCGGCGCGGCGGCAACTGAATGTCGAAGAAAATGATTTTTTAATTTATCTGAGCGCGGGCGGCGGCGGCGATCAACGGGCTGAAGAAAGGATTCATCATCTGTATAACATTCTTTCAAAAATGGATAGGGTTAAAATCGTCGTCGGAGCCGGCGCGCTTTACGACGGAAAAAGGATTTATGATTCGCGCGTCATCTGGCTGGTAAACGAAAACGCTTTCGAGCTGATGCCGGGTTTTGACGCGGCGTTTTCGGCGGCGGGTTATAATTCCTTTCACGAACTGCTTTTCGCCGGCGTTCCGACCGCGTTTATCCCGCAGGATAAATGGGCGGACGACCAGGCAAAACGCGCCCGTCGCGCCGCGCAAACGGGCGCGGCGGTTTTATTCGAGAAACTGCCGAATAATGATGAACTCGAAAGTTTAATCGTGAAATGGCGTGACGACGCGGATTCGCGCCGCGATGAAGAAAAATGGGATTAGTTGGAAACGGGCAAAAGATTGG
>CAXTMQ010000044.1:0-21950 GCA_964245305.1 uncultured Pyrinomonadaceae bacterium | reverse complement strand
GCCAACAGCGCGACCTCCTGTCTGGCAATGTCGCTGGTCGAAAGCAATGTCAAAATGGCGAATGTGACGATCAGCGACAGTTTCGACAACAATACCAATGACGGAGACAATTTCGGAGCGGTGTGTCTGGGCGACAGCAATACGATCATCCGAAACTCGACGATTGCCAAAAACAACGGCGGTCGGAGCGGTATTGCATTCTTCGATTTTCCTAATTCGACTCCTTCGACTCTTAATCTGGGAAATACGATTGTCGCCGAAAACGAACTGACGACCGGCGGCGACGTGGAAGACGTTTACGGTCAAAATAATGTTATTTCGGCGGGCGGAAACCTGATCGGTTCTACTTCCAACATTCCCGCCGCAGTTTTTACACAGCCGAAAGACATCACGGGCGTTAATCCGCTACTCGGTCCGATCAATGCGAACTTAGGCGGCTTTCCCCTTCAATATTATCCGCTGCAAGCCGGAAGCCCGGCGCGAAACGGCGGTTTGAATGCTAATGCGATTGATCCGCTGACGAATCAGCCATTGACGACCGATACGCGCGGCGCGAGTTTTCCGCGCATCGCCGACGGAACGGTTGACATCGGCGCGTTTGAAGATCAGAGCGGTGATACTTCGCTCATCGTTACCAAAAACTCCGACAGCAACGATTTTGTTTGCGATACGGATTGCTCTCTGCGCGAAGCCGTGTATCAGGCATCAATCAATTCCGGCACGGACACAATAACTTTCGCGCCGAATGTTTTCGGCAATCTTTCGACCGGCGGCAGCGAGTTTTTGATCCAGAATCAAAACGTCAACATCGTCGGTTATCCGACTTCAAACGCGGAAACTTTGAGAATCACCGGCGGCAACGCGAATCGGATTTTTCATTTGAACAACGCGACCGCCAAAATTTCGGGAATGGCTTTGACTCTCGGCAACGCGGGCGCGAATTTCGGCGGCGCGATTTTGGCGGAAAACAACAGCAATCTGACGCTTGATAAAATTATCGTCCGCAATAATTTTGCGACCGCTTACGGCGCGATTTTTCTGAGCGGCGGCACGGCACGCATTATCAATTCAACAATCAACAATAATTCGGCAAACACCGGACTTGCCATCGGCGCGAGCGGCACTTTGAATATGGCGAACACGACCGTCAGCGGCAATTTTGATGCTGACGGCGGCACGGGAATCGGCGCGATTTATGTGACCGGAACGGCAAACATCCGTAATTCGACCATCGCTTTTAACCGCACGAGCGGCGGCACGGGTGGCGGAATTTTCAATAGCGGAACTTTGAACATCGGCAACACAATCGTCTCAAATAATATCGCGCTCGTATCACCTGACATCAATCAAAGCAGCGGAACTATAACGTCAGTCGGCGGCAATCTGATTTCAAATTCGAGCGGTTTTCCGATGGTAACATTCGGGCAGACAAATGATGCGGTCAACATTGATCCGCTGCTCGCCGCGCTCGGCGACAACGGCGGCATCGTGACGAGCCACTTGCTGATGCCGAACAGTTCGGCGATTAACGGCGGCATTAACGCCAATGCGATTGACCCGTTTGATAATTCTGCTTTAACAACGGATACGCGCGGCACGGGTTTCAACAGAATTCAAAACGGAACGGTTGATAAAGGCGCGTTTGAAACACTTGCGCCGACTGCGGCGGGGGTTTCCGTCAGCGGTCGTATAATGACGCAGAAAGGCAGAGGATTGGCTGACGCGCAAGTTTATTTGACCGACAGAACCGGCAATTCGCGCGTCGCTTCAACCGATTCGGCGGGCAATTATCAATTTGAAAATGTGCCGAGCGGCGAAACTTATATCATCAGTATCGTTTCAAAGCGGCATCAATTCAATCCGCAGGTTATCACGATTCTTGAAGGAACAAGCGAATTGAATTTTGTTGGAATTTCGTTTTAAGGAATTAATTTCATCTGATTTTGCAGACAGGAAAAAAAGACAGGCTGCGATAATAAATCGCAGCCCGTCTTTTCTTTACAAATCGCCCGCAACATAATTTCTTCTGGCTTCGTCGGAGAAAAGAATCTCGCGGCTGTAAAATTTCAGAGGAAAATCTTTATCGAATCTTTCGGTTAACTCGCCGCAAATCTCGCCGAGCGAAGCGTCGGTTTTCGATTGGCGAAAATCATCAACCGTTTTGAGCCAGAAAACGGTTAAGGTTTCGTGATACGGCATTTCTTTTGACAAATCAACTTCAAACGCCCGCAAAAGATTGAAAATTCCGTCGCGCATTTTTTTCAAGGCGATTTCAAAATCGTTTTGCGAAAGATAAAAAAGCGCGACCGTCAAATGTTCGGCGTGTCGCCAATCGGCGCGTGAAATCGCGCCCGTTTCAAAAAGACGAACTAAATCTTCAATTTTCTTTTCGGAATCGTATTTTTTCATAAATTCTTAATCTCGATTTTCCAAAATAAAAAAGCGGACTTCAAAAATCCGCTTTTTGAATTTTTGCTGCAATTTTCAAATTTAATCTTCGCGCAAAGTATCAACGAAAACTTCTAAAAATTCTTTTTGCGCTTCGGAGAGCTCGATGAATTTGATGCCGAAGCCGATTTCCAGAACGTGGTTGGCGACTTCGCCCCAGAGCTGAATGTTTCTGCCGTCGGTCAAAGGAAAAAATATTTTAACCGTTTCGCTGTCTTCGACTTCGCCTGAACAAAGCACGAAACAGCCAAGCGGCGAGATGTCGCTGATCGTGCCGTTTTTTCTGCCGACCAAGCCTTCCCATTCGATTTCAATATTGCATTGAAACCGTTCCGCGGCGCGCCGTTCCATTCCTCTTCTTCTGTCTTGTGTCATAAAAAATAAAAATCAATCGCTTCTCGTTAAAACGGTGATTCGTCGGCGATTTTCAGTTTTTCATCGCGCGTTTTCCGCTCGTCAAATAATAATAAACGGGCAAGCCGATTGCAATCAGGAAAATTCCCGCGAACGATTGCGTCGGGCTGGAAATTATCGTCGTAATCAAAAGCCAGCCCGCGACGATTAAAAATAAAACCGGCACGATTGGATAACCGAACGCTCTGTAAGGTCGAATCGCGTCCGGGTATTTGCGGCGAAAAACGAACACGGTCGAGGTTGCCAGCGCGTAGAAAATCCACGAGCCGAAAATCACGTAATCGGTCAAAGTGTCGAACGAACCCGACAGCGCGAGAACGCACGCCCAAAGCCCTTGAACAACTAAAGCAATAATCGGAACGCGCGTGCCTTCGGATAATCTGCCAATCGGCTCGAACATCAAACCGTCCTGCGCCATCGCGTATGGAACTCTCGCGCCGGTCAAAATCGAAGTGTGCAGAGTGCCGATTGACGAAAGCATTAAGCCGACCGTGAACAAAGCGACCGCGAAACCGGCGGCAATTGTTCCCGCGCCGCCGAAGAATTTTGAAACGATTTCTTTGGCGACCGACGAGTCTTTGGCGACCGAAGCAATCGCGGTCGGATCGAGCGTATAAAAATAAGCGATGTTGACGAAAACGTATAAAACAATTATCAGAGCCGTGCCGCCGATCAAAGCAATCGGCAAATTTCGTTCGGGTTTTTCGATTTCTCCGGCGACCAAAGTCAGATTGTTCCAGCCGTCATAACCCCAAAGCGCGCCGAGCATCGCCGCGCCGAAACCGGCGATGAAACTGTAAGACGGCGAGCCGTAACGGATTGATTCGGCAACGCCTTCGCAAGTTCCGCCCGCTTCTAAAAGCGAAAAGTGCGAGAAAGTTCCGCCCGCAACCCAGACGAACGCACCGATGCCGACAAAGGCGATTAAAGCAATTTTGACGAACGTCAAAGCCGTCGCAATTCTGCCGCTCAAATAAACCGACGCGCAGTTAATCGTCGTAAAAATCACGATCATCATCACGGCGATAATTTGCAGCGAAGTTAATTCAAACGGATAACCGAAAATGTTTGTTTGCAGAATCGTCTGCTTTAATTTGCCGTCGAGAAAATCGTTCAAACCGATGGCGAAAACGACGGCGACCGAAGCCTGCGCGCCGGTTTTGCCGACGAAAATCAGCATCCAGCCGTAAAGAAAACTCCAAACGCGCCCGTATGCGTCGCGCAGATAAACGTATTCGCCGCCCGCTTCGGGCTTCATCGCCGACAATTCGGCGTAAGTCAACGCGCCGGCAAGCGATAAAATTCCCGCCGCGATCCACGCAATTATCACCCAAGTCGGACTGCCGACGTTGCACGTCATTACACGCGCTTTCAGAAAAACGCCCGTGCCGATGACATTTCCCAAAATAATCGAAATCGCCGCGACCAAGCCGAGCGCGCGGACTAATGTAATTTTATTGACCGATTCGGAAGCCATAAATTTTCTTTTGATAAACGAGATTGACTTGCGACATCTTACGCTAAAATCCGTTTTAATAAAAATTTTCCGCCGCGTGATAAAATCCCGTTCGTGCGCGAAATCGAATTTTCAGCCGACGATTTAATCGCGGCTTTACTCGAATTATCAAAACGGGAAACGGTCTGCCTGCTCGACAGTTGCGGCGTTTCTTACGCCGATTCGCGTTTTCTGATCGCCGGAATCAAACCGCTCGAATCTTTTGAAATAAATTTTGACGACGCGCAGAAGACGCTCGCCGCGCTCGAGGAAAAATTCTCGAATCCGAACCTCGCTTTTATTTTCACTCTTTCTTACGAACTCGGCTTAAAGCTCGAAAAAATCGAGCCGCGATCGAAGGAATTTCAAAATTTCGATGAACCCGACGTTTTCGCCGCCGCGTTCGATAGTTTGATCGTTCACGATTACAAATTGAAAAAAACTTTTCTGACCGGCGACGAAAAGCGATTTGACGAAATCTTAAATTGTTTGAACGAAAGCGCGAAAGGCGTTTCAAGCGAAGAAAAATCTTCGGTTGAGAAAAGTTTGATCACTTCAAATTTCACGCGCGAAAAATACGTCGCGGCAGTTCTGGAAATTCAGGAAAGAATCCGGCGCGGCGACACTTATCAAACGAATTTAACCCAGCAGTTTCAAGCGCGTTTGCCCGAAACGCTTTCGGCGCAGAAAATTTTCCGGCGTTTGCGCGAAAATCATCCCGCGCCGTTTGCGGCGTTTCTGAAACGAACGAACGATTTCATCGTCAGTATCTCGCCCGAAAGATTTTTTAAGATCGAAAATCAAACGTCGAACTCAAAACGAACGATTCGCGCCGCGCCGATTAAGGGAACGCGGCGGCGCGGAAAATCAAAAAGCGAAGATGAAAAATTACGCGACGAACTTTTAAACAGCGCGAAGGATTTAGCCGAAAATACGATGATTGTTGATCTTCTGCGAAACGATTTGGGAAGGATCTGCGAATTCGGCTCGGTCGAGGTCGAAAAACTTTGCGCTCTGGAAACGCATCCGACGCTGTTTCATCTCGTTTCGGAAATCAAAGGCGATTTGCTCGAGCCGGCAAAATTTTCCGATATAATTCGCGCTGTTTTCCCGTGCGGCTCGATTACCGGCGCGCCGAAAATCAGCACGATGCGAATTATTGACGAGATCGAAACCGCAAGTCGCGGACTTTCGATGGGCGCGATTGGCTTTTCGGTTCAAAGTTCAAAGTTCAAAATTCAAAGTTCGACGGATTTATCGGTGGCGATTCGGACGATGACGATTAAAAACAACAAAGCGATTTTCAATGTCGGCGGCGGCATCGTTATTGACAGCGTTCCCGAAGCCGAATATGCCGAATCGTTTTTGAAAGCCGAGGCTTTGCTCACGGCGTTGAACGCGGATTTGTAAAACAATAATTGATAAATAAAATGGCGGGAACTTTTTCGCGTTGCCGGTGTCTAAATTTGAAAAACTTTTTGGAGGAAATTTTTCAATGAACAGACCGAATATTAAAGTAACGCCTTTGATTGATGTTTTGCTCGTGCTTCTGATTATTTTTATGGTCGTTTCGCCGATCAAGCCGACCGATTTCAAGGCGAAGATTCCGCAAAAGCCCGAAGCGGAGACGAAGACGAATCCGGCTCCCGACAGTTTGGTCGTCCTGATTAACGCCGATTCGACCTTGCGGCTCAATTCGGAAACAAATTTGGGAACGATTGATGATTCGGCGAAATTAACGCAGAGACTTTCGGAAGTTTTCAAACAACGCCTTGAAAATCACGCTTACGACGAAGATAAAGCATCGCGGACGGATTTGTCCGAGGCGGAGAAAATTCAAAAGACCGTTTTTATCAAAGCTCCGCGCTCGATTGATTACGGCAGCGTCGTCAAAGTCATAGACGCGGTGAAAATCGCGGGCGCGTCGCCGATTAGTTTGCAAATTGACGATTTGAGCGATTAAAATCAATAGGAAAAGAAGGCGATAATTTTTCTTTAAATCCGAAAAAATCTTGTGTTATAATTTTTTTGGCTTTAATACGGGATTTCCCCGAAGTCGAAATCCCGCTCCGAAAAATCTCCTTCTCGAATCGCGCCGATGGTCAATTATTATCAACTGTTAAAAGTTTCGCCGAAGGCTTCTAATGCCGAGATAAAATCGGCATACCGGCGGCTTGCGCGAAAAATCCATCCTGATGTCAACACGACCGACGCGCAGAACGCTTCGAGCGAATTTGCCAAAATCGCCAAAGCCTATGAAGTTTTGAGCGATCCGAAAAAACGCGCCGCTTACGACCGTAAGTTGTTAAACGCGAAATATAAAACTTCCGGCGGCGATTCGGTTTTTTCATCGGATAATATTCACGCTAAACGCTGGCGGCAGATGGCTTACGAACGTCGCTATAACGAAATTATTGACCGGATGATCGCCGACGAACGCCGCGAAACGATGGCTTTGCAAAAGGTGATTTTTCCGACCGTCGCGCTATTTATATCGGTTTGTTTTGTCGCCATTTTTAAGCCGAATTTCTGGACGAATTCGCAAATTATCGGCAAAATCGTTTTATTTTCGCTGTTCGTCGCTGGTCTCGTGCATTTGTTCAAACGTCTGCGCGCCGGATTTGAAAAGTATACTTACAGCTATGAAAATCTGCACGATTCGATTTTCGAGCAAGCCGCGCCCGCGCCGGAAAAACCTTATACGCGCGTTGCGGCGGCGTGTTTCTTGGTCGTCGGCGTGGCAGTCAGCCTCGGAATCGGGGTATTGATCGGAAATTATCTCGAAAGTTTAAATGCTTTTGCGGCGGCGCGGACAGTTTTTTCCGCATCTCTGCGCCCGGAATTGGTTTTTTATCCGCCGATTGTCGTTTTATTCGTTGATTGGATGCACACCGCCGCTTCGCGCTTTGACCACTAAAAAGCGCGCGGCTTGACATCATTTCCAGCGGCATTTATACTCGATAGTTCGCCATAAAGCGAGAAAAACTTAACTTTTTAAAGCATAGGATTTAATAGAACGAGAAATGCCAAATCATAAGTCAGCCGAAAAACGGGTTCGCCAGAGTGAAAGACGACGCGCGGTTAATCGCAGCCGTCGCAGCGATTTGCGAACGCAGATTAAAAAACTTCGTTCGGCTTTAACTGCCAACGATAAAAATCAAAGTCAGGAAATTTTAACGCCGACCATTTCGGCAATTGACAAAGCGGTCAACAAAGGCGTTTTGCACAAAAATACGGCGGCTCGCTACAAATCGCGTCTTTCGGCGCACGTTGCGAAATTGGCGTAAAAAGTTTTTCTTTATCTCATAACTTCATAGTTTTTCTCCTTTGACTGAACGGAAGCGGATCTTAAGCAAGTTCGCTTCCGGTTTTTTTATGTTTTCTGTCGGAAAAAACTTGAAAATCACCGGTCAAATTAGCGATAATTGAATTCAAAAATAAATTTAGAATCCCCTAGCTAATAATCGTTTATCTAAAGTCAAAATTGATTTCTCCAAAATAAGGTTTTACTAATTTATGCAAGAATTTACAGACCAGATGCCTTCGGACATTTCGCGCTTTCCGATGGTGCCGATCCGCGATGTCGTTATTTTTCCTTTTACCAAAGTCGCCTTCAAAATCGGGCGACCGAGTTCCGTCCGCGCTCTCGAACAGGCGATGACGAGCGAGCGCAATATTTTTCTCGCCACACAGCACGACGCGACCGTTGACGAGCCGAATCCCGAACAAATTTATACGGTCGGCACTTTGGGCAGAATTTTACAGGCTCAAAAACAGGACAACGGACAAATCAAGGTCGTTGTCGAAGGACGCGAACGCGGACAGGCGATGCGTTTCGAGCAGGACGAAGACGGAATGTTTTACGCTCTCGTTAAACCGATCAAGTCGGTTGACGAATCCGGCTATCAAACCGACGGATTGCTGCAAAAAATTCACACGCTCGTCGAACAATTTCTGCGCGTTTCGCCCGACGCTTACACGGATGCGCTGCAAGCGAGTTTGAGAGGAATTTCCGCCGCGCAGATTGCCGACGCGATGAGTTCGCATTTACGAATCGAAGTTGCCGATAAGCAGCAACTGCTCGAAATGTTTTCCGTGCAGGAACGACTTCGCAAATTGACGGAAATTCTCGAAATGGAAATCGAGAAAAAACAGCTCGACCGAACGGTTCACACGCGCACCAAAAAGCAGATGGACAAGCATCAGCGCGAGTATTATTTGAACGAGCAAATCAAAGCGATTCACAAAGAACTCGGTCGCAAAGACGACAAGGCTGAACTCGAAGAATTAAAGAAAAAAATTGAGGAAGCCGGAATGACCGAAGAAGCTAAAGACAAGGCTTTGCAGGAATTCGCGCGGCTCGAAGCAATGCCGCCAATGTCCGCCGAATCAACCGTTTCCAGAACTTATCTCGATTGGTTAATCAATGTTCCCTGGAAGGAATCTTCGGAAGAAATCAACGATTTAAACGAAGCCGAAAGGGTTCTGAACGAAGACCATTACGGCTTGGAAAAAATCAAGGAACGTATTTTGGAATACTTGGCGGTTCGCCAATTGGTAAAAAATCCGAAAGGTACGATTTTGTGTTTCGTCGGTGCGCCGGGCGTTGGAAAAACATCTTTGGGCAAATCAATCGCCAACGCGACGGGCAGAAAATTCGTGCGACTTTCTTTAGGCGGCGTTCACGACGAAGCCGAAATTCGCGGTCATCGTCGAACTTATATCGGCGCGTTGCCCGGTCAAATCGTCCAACTGATGAAACGCGCCGGAACGAATAATCCGGTGATTTTACTCGATGAAGTTGATAAATTAGGAAAGGATTTTCGCGGCGATCCGTCGGCGGCACTTTTAGAGGTTCTCGACCCGGAACAAAATTCGACGTTCCGCGATCATTATTTGGATGTTGATTACGATTTGTCGCAGGTATTTTTCATTGCGACGGCGAATGTTCTGCACACGATTCCGGCGGCTTTGCAGGATCGCTTGGAAATTTTGCCGCTTTCCGGTTACACCGAACGCGAAAAAGCGCAGATCGCCAAACAGCATCTGATTCCGAAACAAGCGGAAGGCAACGGAATGGATGCCGAGCGCGTGAAATTTACCGACGACGGCGTTCTTGAAGTGATTCGCCATTACACGCGCGAAGCCGGCGTTCGCAACCTCGAACGCGAAATCGGTTCGTGCCTCAGAAAAGTAGCGCGGCAATTTGTCGTCTCGAACAAGGACGAAAATTTCAAAGCCGTGATTGACGCGGAAAAAGTGCGCGAGCTTTTGGGAACGATTCGATTCCGCAAACAGGACATTGCGAGAAAATCGGAAATTGGTTTGGTCAACGGCTTGGCGTGGACGGAAGTCGGCGGCGAAGTTTTGCAGGTCGAAGCCACGCTCGTCAAAGGACGCGGCGCGGTCAAATTAACCGGCAAACTCGGTGAAGTTATGCAGGAATCGGCGTATGCCGCCTTAACCTGCATTCGCACCCGCGCCGAAAAAATCGGCATCAATCCGGCGGATTTTCACAAAAAAGATTTGCATATTCACGTTCCCGAAGGCGCGATTCCGAAAGACGGTCCAAGCGCGGGCATCACTTTGGCGACCGCGATGGTTTCGGCTCTGACAGGCAGACCGGCGCGTCATAACGTCGCAATGACGGGCGAAATCACTCTGCGCGGCAAAGTTCTGCCCATCGGTGGAGTCAAGGAAAAACTCCTCGCCGCGCATCGTTTCGGCTTGAAAACAATCATTTTGTCGAAGGACAACGAAAAAGATTTAGCCGACGTTCCCGACGAAGTGCGCGAAGATTTAACGATTCATGCCGTAGATTCGATAGACGATGTTTTGAAATTCGCTCTTGAAGCTGAAAAAGAAGCGGACGTTATCGAAACGCCGCACATTTGGTCAACCGACGCTCCTTCAGCAGATGTTTCGGCGACGATTAAATAAATTCCGCTGAAAAATCAAAAAGAAACGAAGATTTTAAGTTAACTTGAAATCTTCGTTTCTTTTTTGTTAATTTTCCGCGCTTTCATTTACCCATTTGAATTGATAAAATGATTGTTTCGCTTAAAGGCTACAATTTCATCTGTTGAACACAATGAGCATTAAACAAATCACGGTGCGCGGTGCGCGGCAGCATAATTTGAAGAATATTGATGTCGAAATTCCGCGCGATAAATTGACGGTTATCACGGGATTGTCGGGTTCGGGCAAATCCTCGCTGGCGTTTGATACGATTTACGCCGAAGGTCAGCGGCGGTATGTCGAATCGCTTTCGGCTTACGCGCGGCAATTTCTCGATCAACTTGAAAAGCCGGACGTTGATTCGGTCGAAGGTTTGAGTCCGGCGATTTCGATTGAGCAGAAAACGGTTTCGCGTTCGCCGCGCTCGACGGTCGGGACGGTGACGGAAATTTACGATTATCTGCGTCTGCTTTTTTCTTCAATCGGTCAGCCGCATTGTCATCAGTGCGATCTGCCGATCACCAAGCAATCGCAGGAACAGATTGTCACGAATATTTTGGAGATGCCGACGGGCGAGCGCGTGATGATTCTCGCGCCAGTCGTTCGAGGGCGCAAAGGCGAGTTTAAAAAGGAACTCGAAAAACTTAACAAAGACGGATTTATTCGCGCGAGAATTGACGGTGAACTTCGCGCGCTCGATGAAGAAATTAAACTCGACAAGCGCAAAAATCACACGATTGAAGTCGTCGTTGACCGGCTTTTAATCAAAGACGGCATCAAGGAAAGATTGTCGGAATCGGTAAAAACCGCTTTGAAATTAACGGGCGGCGCGGTTTTGATTTCGATTGTGGACGGCGAGGAAAAACTTTATTCGGAAAAGATGGCGTGCGTCAACTGCGGCATCAATATCGCCACGCTCGAACCGCGTTCGTTTTCGTTTAATTCCGCTTACGGCGCGTGTAAAAATTGTCAGGGTTTGGGAACGGTTTTGGAGATGGACGCAAATAAAATTCTGCCCGACCAAACGCAATCCGCCGGTAAAATAAAATTCCTCAACGATGTCGATAAAAACGGCGGCAAGTTTTTAAGTTCCGCGCTCGCGGCGATTATCGAAAGATACGTCGAAGACGACGGTTATGAAAACGGAAAAGCGGAAAAGGGAAAAAATGAAAAAGCAAAAAAGGCGAAAGAAATTTCGCCCGACGCGGATGCGAAAACCAAAGACCAAAAATCAAAGACTAAAGATTTTTTAAATTTACAATTCGCCGATTTGCCGGAAGAAATTCGAGACGCTTTCTGGAACGGGACGAAAAAGCGTTTGACGTTTCAGCAGGGCGGTTATAAATACGAATCGGATTGGAAAGGCGCGGTGCGGGCAATGCGCGAGCGGATGGAAAATCCGCCGTCGGAAAAAGTGCGCGAGGCTTTGGAAGAATTGGTTTCGCCCGTGCCGTGTCCGATTTGCGAAGGCAAGCGTTTGCAGCCCGAATCGCTGGCGGTTAAAGTCGGCGGATTAGGCATCGCCGATTACACCGCGCTGCCGCTCGAAGAAGCCGTCGAGAAATTCGACGAAATAAAATTAAACCAGCGCGAAGAGAAAATCGCCGGTCTTGTTTTGAAGGAAATCAAGGAACGCCTGCAATTTTTAAAGGCGGTCGGGTTGAATTATTTAACGCTCGACCGAGGAAGCGCGACGCTTTCGGGCGGCGAAGGTCAGCGCATTCGCCTTGCGACGCAGATCGGTTCGCAACTGCGCGGCGTGTTGTATGTTCTGGATGAACCATCTATCGGTCTGCATCCGCGCGACAATCAAAAATTGATCGAAACTTTGCAGAATTTGCGCGATCTGGGCAACACGGTTCTGGTCGTCGAACACGACGAAGAAACCATCGAACACGCCGATTTTGTGGTTGATTTGGGACCGCTTGCCGGAACGCACGGCGGCGCGATTGTCGCTCTTGGAACGCCCCAGGAGATCGAAAAAAATTCCGATTCGCTGACCGGCAAATATATGTCGGGCGCGTTGAAAATCGAAGTCCCCGAATGGCGACGCTTGCCGAACGGCGCGCGCATTACGGTCGAAGGAGCGCGGGCGCACAATTTGAAAAACATTGACGTAACCTTTCCGCTCGGCGTTTTCACGGTCGTGACGGGCGTTTCGGGTTCGGGAAAATCAACGCTCGTCGAAGATATCCTTTATCCGGCTTTGTATAAATACGTGTATAAATCGGCAATCGAACCGCTCGAACACGATGCGATCAAAGGTTTGGAACTCGTTGATAAAATCATCGAAATTGACCAATCGCCGATTGGCAGAACGCCGCGCTCGAATCCGGCGACTTACACGGGACTTTTCACGCCGATCCGCGAGCTTTACGCGATGCTGCCCGAATCCAGAGAGCGCGGTTATAAAGCCGGACGTTTTTCGTTCAACGTCAAAGGCGGACGCTGCGAAGCGTGCGAAGGCGCGGGCGTGAAAACGATTGAGATGAATTTTCTGCCCGACGTATACGTTCTCTGCGACGTTTGTCGCGGAGCGCGTTACAACCGCGAAACTTTAGCGGTGAAATATAAAGGTTTGTCAATCGCCGATCTTTTGGACACGACGATTGAAGACGCTTTGCCTCTTTTAGAAAATATTCCGAACATAAAAATCAAACTGCAAACTTTGCTCGATGTCGGTTTGGGTTACATCAAAGTCGGACAATCTTCGACGACTCTGAGCGGCGGCGAAGCGCAGCGCATCAAACTCGCCAAAGAATTATCGAAACGCGCGACCGGCAAAACGATTTATATTTTAGACGAACCGACGACCGGCTTGCATTTCGCCGACGTTCACAAATTACTCGACGTTCTGCAACGCTTGGTTGATACTGGCAATACGGTCATCGTTATCGAACACAATCTCGATGTCATCAAATCAGCCGATTTTATTATAGATTTAGGACCCGAAGGCGGCGCGAACGGCGGCAGAGTCGTCGCCGTCGGAACGCCCGAAGAAGTCGCGCGGGTGAAAAAATCTTATACGGGACAGTATTTGAAAAGCGTTTTGAATTAGTTTGGTTTCGCCGATTCGATTTGATACAGTTTTGTCAAAGTAAATAAAACTCAACGCGAAAAAATCAGGCAACAGCGTGTTTTTTCAGTTGGCACAATCATTGCGTTTTCGCAGTCAAACGAGTTGTAATGATTTTTTTGAGAAATTGGATGCGAAACTAAAATCTAGGGAGAACGATAAAATATGCAAAACGAATTTGAATCAGATACGGCGAACAAAGAAGGCGATTGGACGAACAATAAAGAAATGAATCCGGCGGCAAATTCGTCGGTAACGGAAAACGGCGTATTGGAAAGCGATGATTCAACCGCCGAAGAAACGTGGCGCGACGACGGCGCGGCGGACGCGAACGACAAATTTGCCGATCCGACCAGAGCGACCGGAAAAGCGGAAGACGACGTTGATTTTACGAACGATAAAACCGACGAATAAAGTGGAAAATTTCAAAGTGTTTTTGACGGAAGAAGCGCGAAGATTCGACACTTCGCGCTTCTTCTATTTTCTGATAATTGCCAGCATTTCTTCGACGGCTTGCGATAAGCCGACGAAAACGGCGCGGGAAATGATGTTGTGTCCGATATTAAATTCGGTGATTTCGTTGATCTGCGCGAGCGGTTTGATGTTGCGGTAAGTCAAACCGTGTCCGGCGGCGACGACTAAACCGAACTGCGCGGCGAGCGTTGCCGCGTCGTCGAGGCGCGTGATTTCCTGCGCGGCGCGTAACGCGCCTTCGCCGTGCGCGGATTTGGCGGCGAGCGTTAGTTCGGCATATTCGCCGGTGCAAAGCTCGATTTGCTGCGCTCCGGCGTTTTTGGCGGCTTCGATCTGGCGTTCGTCCGGGTCAATAAAAATGCTTGCGAAAATGCCCGAGTCGCGCAATTTTTGGACAGCGATTTTAATCGCATCGAAATTTCCGGCGACGTTTAAGCCGCCTTCGGTGGTGATTTCGTCCGGCGTTTCGGGAACGAGCGAAACTGCATCGGGCTTAGTTTCGAGCGCGATTTTCATCATCGCGTCGGTCGCCGCCATTTCGACATTGAGGTAAGTCGTCACGGCATCGCGCAAAACGTAAATGTCTCTGTCCTGAATGTGTCGCCGGTCTTGTCTGAGATGAACGGTGATGCCGTCCGCTCCGGCTTGTTCGCAAATCATCGCGGCGGCAACAATGCTCGGTTCGATTGTTTTGCGGGCTTCGCGCACGGTGGCGACGTGATCAATATTGACGTTTAATTTGGCTGTCATAAATCGTAAACTCCTTGGCGGGCGTTGCGGCGGATTTGTCCGACTTCGCCGAACATTCGGCGGCTGTCGCGGAAAACGCTGACTTTTGTGCCTTCGCAGTGATCCCAGCGCACGGGAATTTCCTTTAATCTCAATTTCTGATACGCGGCGACGTATAAAAATTCGACATCGAAGCCGAAGCGTTCGATTTTCATCAGGTCGAGCAGCGGGCGAAATTTCGGCATATTGAACGCTTTGAAACCGCATTGCGTGTCCCAGAAAGGCAAGCCCGTCAGAGTTTTAACGATAAAATTGAAAACCTTGCCGCCTTGCTCGCGCCGCCACGGTTGATGCGTTCCGATTAAATTTCTGTCCAAAGCGCGCGAGCCGAAAGTTACGTCGAATTCATTCGTTTCAATCGGTTCGACGAGTTTCGGCAATTCTTCAATCGGCGTTGATAAATCCGCGTCGGAAAAAAGCGCGATGTCGCTTTTAGCGGCGAGCAGTCCGGTTTTGACGGCATAACCTTTGCCGCGATTTTTCTCGTAGCGGATTATTTCGGATTTTATTTTTGGAAACGCGGCGGCGGCTTGGCGGGCGACATCAGCCGTTCTATCGGATGAGCCGTCGTCAACGACGATTAACCCGGAGTTCGGACGTTCGCGTTCGAGATAAGCGAGAATTTTCCCGACCGTTTCGCCGAGTCGTAATTCTTCGTTAAAAGCCGGAATAACAATGGATAAGCTCGTTTTCATTTTTGACAGAATGTAATAGTAAATTTTCGCGGAGAAATTGTAAATATATCGGCGTTAAGAATTTAAAAAGATAAAATGCCGCCGGATTTTCCGCAAAAATGTCGCAGGGTTTTATCATAAAGGTCGCGGCTGACAACCGCTTGCTCACTTTTGACAACTAAATTGTGATATATTTTAACGGTTTGGAGTTTTAGATAATGAACAGAAAGTTTGGCATTGTTGCCGTTATTTTAGTCGTCGTCGGCGCGGTTGTCGGCGGCATATTCGGCAAACTGCCGATTAAATCGTCCGCCGATAATTCGATGACGCAGGAAAAAGTCGTCTCGGATTATCGTGAAGCTCTCAACGTGATTGACGAAAATTACGTCAGCCCGATTGAACACGAAAAAATTACCGAAAGCTCGGTGCAGGGAATGCTTTATACGCTCGATCCGCATTCGTCGTTTTTTACCCGCGACGAATTTCGCAAACTTTACGAAGACCAATCTTCGCAGTTTTTCGGCATCGGCGTTTCGATTCTGCAGCACCGCGACGGCGTTTATGTGCAGTCAATTATTCCGAACACGCCCGCCGATAAAGCCGGACTTCATTACGGCGACCGCTTTGTCGAAATCGAAGGCAAAGACGCGACCAAATATACGAGCGCGGAAGTTTCTAAAAACGTGCGCGGCGAAAAGGGAACGCCGGTCAACGTCAAAATCGAACGCGCGGGCATTGAAAAACCGCTCGAATTCAATATCGTGCGCGGCGGAGTTCCGCTGCCTTCTGTTCGCAATTATTTTATGCTCAAAGACGGCGTTGGCTACGTCGGATTTACGGGCGGTTTTCAGGAAACGAGCGCGGACGAACTCGACGACGCGATTGCCAATTTGAAAAAACAGGGAATGAAATCGCTCATTCTCGATTTGCGCGGCAATCCGGGCGGACTTCTGCCGCAGGCGATTGAAATCGTCAGCCGTTTCGTCTCGCGCGGCAACACGGTCGTGTCGGTCAAAGGTCGCTCGCGTTACGCGCGGTCGGAAGATTTACGCGCCGTCGGCGATAAAACCAACGATTTGCCGCTCGTCGTGATGATTAACGGCAATTCGGCTTCGGCTTCGGAAATCGTCGCGGGCGCGATTCAGGATTATGACCGCGGCGTGATCGTCGGCACGGACAGTTTTGGCAAGGGTTTAGTGCAGACCGTTTTCCCGCTGCCGCTCGGCACGGGTTTAACCTTGACGATTGCGCGTTATTACACGCCGTTCGGACGCTCTTTGCAGCGCGATTATTCGAGCGGTTCGATCTACGATTACTACACGCATCACGGCGAGGAAGACGAAGACGGCAATCCGGTCGAAGGCGACGACAAACCGAAACCGTCGGGAAGTCCCGTGAAAACGGCGAACGGCAGAATTCTTTACGGCGGGCGCGGCATCGAACCGGACATCAAAGCCTCGCCGCTCGCCTTTACGCAACTGCGTTTCCGCATCAACGAAGCCGCATTTTTCTTCGTCCGCCAGCTCGTCGCCGGACAAATCAAAGGCTTGGAAAATTATCGCGTCGACAAGCAGAATTTCAATTTGACGATTCAGCCGAACGATTTGCAGGTTAACGATAAAGTGCTTGATGCTTTCCGTGCTTTTCTCGGCAAAGATAAAGAACTCGGCTTGACGGCGGACAATATCAACAGCCAACTCGATTTCACGAGAACGCGCATCCGCGAAGAACTCGCCACCGCCAATTATTCAAATGAAGCCGGTCAGCAGGTTCTGCTCGAAATTGATCCGCAAGTGCAAAAAGCGATGGAAGCCGTTCCCGAAGCCAAGAAACTTTCGGAAAATTTTGTCGCTAAAAATTAAAAGAAAACCTAAAAATGCAGCGAGGCAAAATCCGACGATGACGACTGAAAGGATTTTGCCTCGTTAATTTTAAATGAATTTTTTCAGAGGCGGGAAATTTGAGCGCGATAGCTTTACACCACGAAAATTTCCAAGCAAAATCATATCTTCGCAATTTTCGCGTTTGCCGCATCGTTATTGTAAAATGATTGCGGTTTCTATTTTTTATGTATAAACAAATCGGAATTTTAACCGGCGGCGGCGACGCGCCCGGTCTAAACGCGGTGATTCGCGCGGCGGTGCGAACGGCGATTCGTGAATTCGGGATGAAGTGCGTCGGCATCGAGGATAGTTTTGAAGGCTTGATCGGCGATATGAAGTTGATGAAGCTGACGACGAAAGGGGTTGGCGGAATTTTGCCGCGCGGCGGAACGATTCTCGGCACGCGCAATCGCGGAAGTTTTTGTAAATGGGTTGACGGAAAGATGGTTTTTCCGAAGGATATTATCGAGCAGGCAATCGAAAGTATGAAAAAGCTCGAAATCGAAGCTCTCGTCGTCATCGGCGGCGACGGAACTCTGGCGATTGCCGAACAATTTCATCTGCGCGGCGTGCCGGTTATCGGCGTTCCGAAAACGATTGACAACGATTTAGCCGCGACCGAATTGACGTTCGGATTTATGACGGCGATTGATATTGCGACCGAAGCTCTCGACCGTCTGCACACGACCGCCGCGTCGCACGACCGCGTGATGGTTTTGGAAGTGATGGGCAGACACACCGGCTGGATCGCTCTGCACGCCGGATTAGCCGGCAGCGCGGACGTGATTCTGGTTCCCGAAATTCCTTTCTCGTATGACTCGATGATGCAGAAAATCGAAGCCCGCGAAAAAAGCGGTTCGCGCTTTACGAACATCGTCGTCGCCGAAGGCGCGATTGAAGTCGGCAAATCAGTCATTTATCAAGATTCGGGCAACACGGAAAACGCGCCGCGTCTCGGCGGCATCGGCGAAGCCGTCAGGCACAAGGTCGAAAAACTAACGGGCAAAGAATCGCGCTGCGTCGTTCTCGGACATCTGCAACGCGGCGGCAGCCCGAACGCTTTCGATAGAATGCTCGGCACAAATTTCGGCGCGTGTGCCGTGCGCGCGCTCGCCAACGGACAGACCGGAAAAATGGTCGCTCTGCAAGCCGGAACGGTCGTCAACGTGCCGCTTTCGGAAGCCATCGCCAACCCGAAAAACGTGCCGGTTGACGGACAATTAGTGCGAACCGCGCGCGACATCGGCATTTCGTTCGCCGCGCCGATGGAAGGAAAGTTGTAAAATTCCAGATTCCAAATTAAAAAATCTGGAATCTGGAATCTGGAATCCAAAGAAATATGGACGAAATTAGAAAAAAAATTCAAAACGAATTAGCCGAACTTGAAAATGAATTGCGTTTTAAGTTGCCGAAGGAAATTCAGAAGGCGCGCGAATTCGGCGATTTGAAGGAAAACGCCGAATACAAAGCGGCGATGGAACGCCAAAAAATGGTGATGGCGCGCGTCGTGCAGTTGAGCGAGCGTCTGAGCGAAGTCGAGTCAATTGATTTATCGAAAATCCCGACCGACCGTATCGCTTACGGTTCAACCGTCGTTTTATACGATCTGGACAGCGAAGACGACATTACCTACCGACTCGTGTCTTCGGAAGAAAGCGAGCCGGAAAATGGTTTGATTTCAACAGTTTCGCCAATCGGACAATCGCTGATGGGTAAAGAAGAAGGCGACGAAATAAAGGTGAAAACCCCGAAAGGCTGGCGCAATTTCGAAGTCAAAAAATTAAAAACAATTCACGAACAGGAATAAGTTTGCGGAAAGTTACAGGAAGTTGCAGAGTTATAGAGTTTTAAACTTTTCCGCAACTTCCTGTAACTTTCTGCAACCACTTAAATGTTTGGAGCAAGCATTAGTCGTCTGCGACGATGTTGCTATAAGTCTCCGTTTCTCTTGCACTTACAGTCTTAAAAATCAAAATACATTTTTACCTGTATCTGAAAATGTAACCTTTTGCCACAATTCTTGAGTTTTAGACTGCTTTTGCGATTCTTTTATTCTCCATCTTTTTGATCGCTGCGGCTTTGTAATCTTCGGACGGGTGTGCGTAGCGTGAAACGGTTTTGAGCGAGCTGTGTCCGAGAATCTGCGAGAGTGTCAGAAGGTCAACGCCGCTTTCTATCGCCCGCGTCGCAAAAGTGTGGCGGCAATCGTAAAGGCGAAAGTTCATCTTGATTTTGTCGAGTGTGCGAATGTGCATTTTATCAATCGTCTGCGTCGCCGGTCGGAAGTCTTCATCATTCTGCGGAAACAACCATTCGCCCTTGTATTTATTCAGACGACGACGCAAAACATCCTTCGCGCGTTCGGATAAATGAATCTGTCTGACGCTCGCCTTAGTTTTTCCTTTCGTAATTTTCAAAAAACCTTTGTTCAAAAAAACTTCGCCGCGCCGGATGCGATAAACTTCGCCGCAACGCATCCCGGTGTCCAATATTAAAACGGCGACATCAGAAAGCGGTTGCGGACACGCCATCAGATAAATCTTTTCTTCGGCTTCGCTGATAACATAAAAATCTGCGTCGTTCTCTTTGAGCAATTTCACGTTGCGCGCCGGATCGTCGCGCAAAACGCCTTCGCTGACGAGCCGCTTGAAAATCTTTTTCAAGGTAATGAGTTCGCGGTTGACCGTTCCGCGCGTGATCGCTTCGCCCGTCTTCTGAGATATTTGCCGACTTCGCCAAACGACAAATTTTTCGACATCTTTCGCTTCGATACTGTCCGTCTGTGTTTTGCCGAAATAGCTGATAAGCAATTCGACGGCGAACTTTTCGCGTCTGGCGGTTGAGGCTTCGGCGTGGCGCACAATCGCCCAAGCGAGAAATTCTCTGGCGGCATCTTCAAACAACTTCGATTTCTTTTTGAGTTTGATGCCGATTCTGCCGAGCGCGAGTTCGTGCCGGTAAGCTGCTTCGACCGCCGCCGCGTCACGTTTGTTTGAGCATTTCGTTGATTGCTGAATAAGCTCGCCGGCAAACGTGAATTTCATCCAAAAATATTTTGAGTTTGCGCGTCTATAAAGTGCCATTATTTCTGTGCCTCCTGTGCGCTTTCGCAGGAACACTTTTCGCTGGGGCGAACGCAATTTTCACAGAAATTTATTTTCTTTTTATAATAATAATTTTTCCGTCGCTCGCTGTTTTGTTGATTTTTATTCTTTTCAGCGTAACGCCGCTGATTTACTTTGTTTCGGCATTTCTCACAGGTATTTGTATCGGAGTTTTTATTTTCTCGCTTCTGCCAATAAAAGTCTTCGCAACTGTCGCAGGCTTTAATTCTTCTGGTATCAATTTGTTCACTTATGAGTTGCTGAATCGGATAGTGTGCCGCGATTTCTATTATGCCGGTTGTTGGGTGTCTCGTCAGTCGAGCGTTATTGAGTTCAAAGCCGGGAATCACAGGTTTACCTCCTGGTTTATGCTCGTAAGGCTGCTCATCCATTATGGCTAGTCTTATAAAAAAACGACGACAAGCCGTGGCTTGAATAAGTATATTAGACAAATCGCTAAGCGGGGCAATCTCGCGAAATTCTCCATTAAGAAAAATATATCTATACCAAATCTGTCTCGCAGTATGTGGAAAAATCTTGATGGCTCTCTCGAACAAACTTCCACTTCCTTGGCTGATTGCATCCTCCCAACTGAATGAATCTCCTTTAGCAACCATATTGAGCCATTCGTATTTTTGCAGAAAATCTGACGGCAATGACTCGATCAACTCATAAAACCACTTTTCCTGTTTTTCGGCATCATTTGCGGGAAATTTCTTGTGATCAATTCGATAATTGTCCGACACTGAGTTTGCGTAGATAAGCATTCTTTCAACACTCGCCGGGACATTAGAAACTTTAAATTTTGTCATAATTCTTATTTGCAAAAGATTGTTGTTAAAAATAACTACCATCTTTTCAAAAATGCTTGAGTTCGTTCAAAAACCTTTGGTAGTATGATTCTTAAAGATGATTGTTGTCAATTAAGGATTAGCTAATTTTTTCGGAGAGAATAATTGGAAGGAGAACTTATGTTGAATACTGTAACAGAACAAACACCGCGTAGAGTGCGAAGTCTTCAGTCGGCAGCAGCCAAGCTTGAAGTCTCCGTTCCATTTTTAAGGAAGCAAATCAAGCTCGGAACCCTGCGAGCAAAGAAGGTATCCAGACGGGTTTTAATACTCGATCAGGATTTACAGGAGTTTTTAGACAATAGCCCATATTGTGAGGCTAAAAATTAAGGAGAAAAATAAGTGAGACAAAATAACAAAGCCGGAATAGTTGTGGCGACTATATCCGGCTCTAAACCAAACAATTTAACTTTGCGGACGGCAAATCAAAATGTTGAAGGCACTTTTGATTTTAGCCAAAATGTCGAAGAAACGCAATCAATTTGCTGCGCTCTGTGCAATCCGTCGCTCGAAAAATCGCACGGCGCGGCAAAGCTCTGCCCGAAATGCGAAGCCGAACGTGAGCGAACCGCGCAAACGTTTTTCGAGAATTTCAAACGCCACCGGCGCGTTTACAAATTGGACTGCTTCTGCTTCGCGTGTAATTCGCGCAAGACCTCGGCAATGATGGCGAAGTTATTTCCAATCTGCCGCAAATGCGCCGACGATCTGAAGACGAAAGGCGCGGTCGCGCAGAGCAATTTTATTTCCCGCGCGACAAATAATTTTCTGCGCGAGATTAAAA
>CAXTMQ010000043.1:4897-22266 GCA_964245305.1 uncultured Pyrinomonadaceae bacterium | reverse complement strand
TCAAAACAAGACTTTTCAGCGACATAAATTATCTGAGAAAAGTTTTGCAGAGATTTTAATTATCAACAAAAATTTAACTGTCGAAGTCGTTGCGTTTTATCGCTTTCCGAATCTGCGGGAAATCTGTCGAAAATTCCTAAAAGAGGAAATCTATGCAACGAATAAAACTGTTTATTGTCTTTCTTTTTTTGCTGCCAATCGTGTTCTGCTACGACAAATTTTTGCCGTCGCAAATCGTTAGCGGTCAAACCGCCGCGCCGCTCGTCGCGCCGACCGGCGTGGTCGCGTCCGACAACAGTTATTCGTCAAAAATCGGCATTACCTGGGACGCGATTCGCGGCGCGACTGCCTATCGAATTTTTCGCAATACGGCAAATGATTCTTCGACCGCCGAAACGCTCAGCACAAGCGCGGCGGGCGCGTTTTTCGATGCGACGGCGAATGCCGGACAAACTTATTTTTACTGGGTTCGCGCCGAAAACGGCGGCAGCGTCAGCAGTTTGAGCCAAGCGGAAACGGGCGTACGCGCCGTCGGCAACAACGGCGGGCAGGCTTTAACGCCGCCGCCCGCGCCGCCGGGAAATCCCGTTACCGCCGCGAAAGCCTTTTTGGGCAAAACGCTTTTCTGGGACGAACAGCTTTCCTCGACGCGCACCGTCGCCTGCGGAACTTGTCATTTTGCCGGTAACGGCGGTTCAGACGCGCGTTCGATTGGAAATATTGCGCGTTCAGTCAATCCGGGTTTTGACGGCATTTTAAATACCGACGACGACATTGCCGGCTCGCCCGGCGTGATGGGCAGTCACGGCGACGGAACATACGGCTGGTCGTCAGCTTTCGGTTTTAAGGAACAGGTAACCTCGCGCAAATCGAAATCTTATATTGACGCGGCATATTCGCCGAACAGTTTATTTTGGGACGGACGAGCGACCGGAATTTTCGCCGATCCGATCAGCGGCGCGATTATTATTCCGAACGGCGCGGCGTTGGAAAGTCAGATTCTCGCGCCGCCGGTTAATTCCGGCGAAATGGCACACGAAGGGCGCAACTGGATTGATGTCGCGTCGCGCATTTCCGCGTCGAAACCGCTCGCGCTTTCGCCGAATGTTCCGGCGGCTTTAAACGAATGGGTCGGCGAAAGAACTTATCCGCAGCTTTTTGAAGAAGCGTTCGGCACGAGCGAAGTTACGCCCGCGCGAATCGCAATGGCGATTGCGACGTTCGAGCGCACCGTTTATTCGGATCGTACGCCTTTCGATGCCGCCGCTTCCGGCATCGCGGCTTTAACCGCGCAGGAACAGCGCGGTCAGAATGTTTTTAATCAAGCGCAATGCAACGCCTGTCACGCCGGAGCATTGTTCAGCGACAATCAATTTCACTATATCGGATTGCGCCCGACGAACGAAGACACGGGACGTTTTCAAGTGACGAACAATCCGCAAAACTTGGGCGAATTTCGCACGCCGTCTTTGAGAAACGTCGAACTCAGAACGCCGTATATGCACAACGGGCGTTTTGCGACGCTCGAAGAAGTCGTTGAATTTTATAATCGCGGCGGCGATTTCAATGCGCCGAACAAAGACCCGAGCGTTCGCCCGCGTAATCTGACCGCACAGCAGAAAGCCGATCTGGTCGCGTTTCTGAAACGCCCTCTGACCGATCAGCGCGTCGCGCAGGAAGCGAACCAGTTTAATCGCCCGACGCTTTACAGCGAATCGAACCGCGTTCCGCAAATCGTCGGAACAGGCACGGCGGGCGCGGGCGGCAATGTTCCGCAGGCGACGGCGATTGAACCGCCGCTTTTAGGCAATCCGAATTTTACCGTCGGCGTTTCAAACGCGCTCGGCGGCGCGACGGCGATTTTGGTTATTAACAACAGCGATCCGGGAACTGTGCAAATTCCGGCGAGCGGTTCGTTTGCCCGCGTCGTCGTGTCGCTCGCGGGCAGCGGAATCGGCAGCGGTTACGGTTCGGCGAGTTTGCCGATTCCGAACGATCCCGCGCTTGTCGGCACGACGTTTTTCGGTCGCTGGTATGTCGCCGACGCAAACGCGCCGAACGGCACCGCAGTTTCGCCAGCCTTCAAATTTACCGTCTTCGGCGAAGCAACTGCCGCGATTGCCAAAGCCAAACACGCCGATTTCGACGGCGACGGCAAAACCGACGTTTCCGTTTTTCGCCCGTCGAACGGCAATTGGTATATTTTCCAGAGTTCCGATAACTCGCTTGCCGCCCGCAATTTCGGTCTGGCAACCGACGCGCTCGCGCCTGAAGATTTCGACGGCGACGGTAAAACCGACATCGCCGTTTTTCGCGGCGGCGTTTGGTATATTCAGCAAAGCCGCGACGGATTTAAGGGAATTCAATTCGGACAGGCTGACGATGTTCCGCAGGCAGGCGATTTTGACGGCGACGGTAAAGCCGATGTCGCTGTTTTTCGTCCATCGAACGGCGCGTGGTATATCCAGCAAAGCCGCGACGGTTTCCGCGCCGCGCAGTTTGGAATCTCGACCGATAAACCCGTCGCGGCGGATTTCGACGGCGACGGCAAAATTGACATCGCCGTTTTTCGCGGCGGCGTTTGGTATTTAATGCAAAGCACGAACGGATTTTACGGCGAGCAGTTCGGAACTGCCGGAGACAAGCCGGTTCTCGGCGATTATGACGGCGACGGCAAAGCGGATTTGGCGGTTTTCCGACCTTCAAACGGCGCGTGGTATTTTCTGCAAAGCGGCGACCGGCAATTTAAAGCCGTTTCTTACGGCGTTTCGACCGATGTTCCCGCGCCCGGAGATTACGACGGCGACGGAAAATCGGATTTTGCAGTCTTTCGCCCGTCAACCGGAATGTGGTTTATTCTGCAAAACACTAACGGCTTAACCAGAACGCAAAATTGGGGAGTAAATACGGATGTTCCTGTTCCCTAACAGTCAGAAATGTCTGACAGCTTAGAAAAACTTTCGCAAATCCATTCCGCTGTATAAGTTTTCGACTTGTTCGGCGTAGCCGTTGAAAAGCAGCGTCGGACGGCGCGTGTATTCGCCGATGCGCTGTTCTTTCGCCTGTGACCAGCGCGGATGCGCGACGTTTGGGTTGACGTTTGAATAAAATCCGTATTCGCTCGGCGCGGAAATATTCCAGGTCGTCGGCGGTTCGCTGTCGGTCAGAGTGATTTTCACGATTGATTTAATGCTTTTGAAACCGTATTTCCAAGGCACGACGAGGCGAACCGGCGCGCCGTTTTGATTCGGCAATTGCTTGCCGTAAAGTCCCGTCGCCAAAATAGTCAAAGGATGCAGAGCTTCGTCAAGGCGCAAGCCTTCGACGTATGGAAAATCAATTCCGGCGGAAAACGATGACGACATTTGGTTTGAATCGTAAAGTGTTTCAAACTCGACATATTTCGCCGTTCCGAGCGGCGCGACCGCATCGAGAACCGCCTTTAATGGAAAGCCGACCCAGGGAATCACCATTGACCAGCCTTCGACGCAGCGAAAGCGGTAAATTCTTTCTTCCTGTTTAAATTTCAGCAAATCTTCGATGCCGAAAGTCTTCGTTTTTTGGACAAGTCCGCCGACTTCAATCGTCCAAGGGCGCGTGACAAAATCTTCGGCTTTACGGGCGACGGCGGTTTTGCTCGTCGAAAATTCGTAAAAGTTGTTATAGTTCGTGATTTCCTCGAACGTATTGAGTTTGTCGGTCGCTTGAAAATCTTTTGGCTTAGCGACGTTTTCGATAGCGGCGGTAACAATCGGTTTCGGCGGCGGTTGATTGATAAAGCGATAAACGCCGCCCGTCAGCAAAGTCGAACCGGCGAGCAAACCGGCGCGAATAAAATTTCGCCGGTTGAGAAAAGTCTGCTCATCGGTAATTTCGCTTGATTTTATGTCATCCGGCTTTTTCACGACCATAATTTATTATTCGTTTCCGACCGAAAATTAGTTTCTTAATTATTGATGCTCAAAAACTTCCGAATAATTCCGAAAATTATTTGATTTTTCGCCGAACGCGATTTCAGCGTGATTATTAGTTGTTAAAAAAGATTCAACAAATTGCTTTTATTTTTAAACAATTTCTATTATAATGCTTACCGGTAGTTTTACCTTTCATCTTTCTTCAATTTCGACACGATAAAAATATGCAGCCGACAAACAAAGTCATACGAGGGCGTTATCGAATTGTCCGACAACTCGGACAAAGCGAAACAAGCACCGTCTATAAAGCGTTCGACACGAATCGTGAAACGAACGTCGCGTTAAAGGAAATTCATATAGATTTGGACGCAGTTCCGTCCGCGACCGAACGCGAGATTCTAAAGCGCGATTTCGCCAATCAAGCGAAAAATCTGGCAAAGGTCAAACACGAATCTTTGCCGCAATTGCGCGGATATTTTTCGGAAATTGATCGCCACTATCTCGTGATGGAACTCGTTGACGGCGAGGATGCGAGCGAATTGCTCACTAAAAATAATAAAAAGCCGATTGAATTTTCCGAAGTCGTCAATTGGGCGGATCAACTGCTCGACACGCTCGATTATCTGCACACGCTTCCCGAGCCAATCGTTCACGGCGATGTCAATCCGCAGAACGTGCGCCTGACATCGCGCGGAAGAATCAAACTGCTCGGTTTTACCATCGTCGCCGAAAACGCACTGCCGAAAATGAACGGCGAAGCCGCCGCCGCGCTTCGTTATCTGTCGCCCGGACAAGTTTTGCGAACCGTTGACGAAGCGGCGCGGAAAAATCTCGCCGACAAACACGCCGACAAACTGGAAAAGATTTTGAGCCGCGAAGTTGATGTTCGGGGCGATGTCTACGCGCTCGGCGCGACGCTTTATCATTTGATGACGGCACAGCCGCCGCTCGGCGCGTTAGAGCGTTTGTCTGACGTTTGGGCGGGCAAACCCGATCCTTTATCCGCGCCCGACAAAATTAACAAAGAAATTCCGGCTGAAGTTTCGGCGGTTTTGATGAAGGCTCTCGAAATCGAGCGCGAAAAGCGTTTCGCATCGGCGGAAAAAATGCGTCAGGCTTTGCAGACGGCAATCGAACAGGCGAAACAGCGCGAAGTCGAAACCGTCAAACAGGAAGCCGAAGCCGCAAAGAAAAAAGAAGAAGCCGCCGTGCTCGAGATTCGTCAGGCGGAACAAAAGCGGCTCGAAGAAGAACGACAAAAAATTGAAAAAGAACGGCTGGAATTTGAAGCCGAACAAAAACGTCAGAGCGAGTTAATCGCCAAACAGCTCGAAGCCGCCGAAGCGGAAAGGCTCAAAGCCGAGCAGCGCGCCGCCGATGCCGAACAGCTTTTGCTCGAAAAAGAAGCGAAAAAAGCCGAAGAAGAAAAAGCCGCGAAATCGAAAAAACCCGCCGATACCGCCGCGCAAAAAATCTACGACGGCACACCTAAAACCGACCGGCGAAAATCCGAAAATTCCGTTGCGAAAAATTTATTCGTCGAAGAAAAACCGAGCGAAAAATCTTCGTGGATGATACCGGCGATAATCGTCGCGGTTTTGGCGATGATCGGCGTTGGCGGATTCATCTTTATGCGCTCGTCGAACACCGCCGAATCGAAATCTTTGACTCCGGCTCAGACAAATTCTTCAGTCGCGCCCGTCGAAACGAAAACTGAAAATACCGTTCAGCCGGTTGCCGAAAAAGTTTCCGAAACGAGCGCGATGCCCGAAAATTCGACCTCCGACGCGGCGGTTACGGAGAAAACGTCCGCGCCGCAAACTTCGTTCAGAAACAAATCAATCGCGCCGCAACCGCCCGCGCCGCGCGTCGTCAAACCGAACGCGCCGCCGGCAAAAGTTCCGGCGAATAAAAAAGCCGTCACGGTTGACGACATTATCAGCAATTAACCGGCATCTTTGAAATCATTAAATTAATGTCGCGCAAATCGAGCGATTAAATTTTTCCGCAAAAGCTAATCGTTGAATTTTCGGATATTAGACCCCTTAAAAGTATGAAATTCCTATTTTATTTGAATAAATTAAAACGTCCGGGAATCGTTTCTTTTCTTTCGGTTTTGACGCTTTCGCTGACGCTTTTCGGTCAGATTAATTTCGCGCAGCAGGTTCAGCTCAGTCTAGCCGACATCTTGATCGGTTTGCGCTCGAAAAAAGCGACGCTGCCCGAAAAAAATAAGCTGCTGACCGATGCCGTCAAAGAGCGCGGCATCACTTTTACGTTCACGCCGGAAATCGAACTCGAACTGCAAACGACCGGCGCGGACGACGATTTGGTCAAGACAATCAAAGAAAAAGCTCCCAAGATAAAATCGGCGGAAACGGTCAATAATCCGGTTTCCGCACCGCCCGTTCAGGATTTTGCGTTTTATCGAAAGCGCGCCGATGAGAATATTATCAACGGCGATTACGATTCGGCGGTCAAAGATTACAGCAAAGCCATCGAATTGAATTCAAACGACGCGCCGACTTATCTGAATCGCGGACGCGCCTATCTCAATAAAACGAATTACGATCTGGCGATTGCCGATTTTACGAAGGCGATTGAAATCAATCCGAAAAGTTTGGCGGCTTATTTGAGTCGCGGCGACGCTTTCGAGAAAAAAGACGATCTGCCGAAGGCTCTCGGCGATTATCAGAAAGCCGTCGAACTCGACGCGACGAACGAATCGGCGAAAAATAATCTGAAACGTCTGCAAGCCGAACAAGCCAAAGCCGAACAGTTCAAAGCCGAACAATTAAAAATCGAACAAGCCAAAGCCGAGCAAGCCAAAATCGAACAGGCGAAAATCGAACAGGCGCAGGTCGAAGCGTTAAGAAACGCTTCGCTGAAAAATCCGCCGAAGCCGAACGTCAATGAAAAAGCCTCGACCACGCCGACGAACGCGGCGACTCTTCCGCCGAACGCCGATCCGACCAAACCTTTGGAACTCGGTCAACTAAATTCTCTGGCGATAAAGCTCGCCGTTCCGGCTTACCCGGAGATGGCTAGAAAAATGAATATGCAGGGGAAAATTACGGTTCAGGTGACGCTCGACGAAGAAGGCAAGGTCGTGTCGGCGAAAGCCGCCGGCGGACAAGGACTGTTGCGAAGCGCGGCGGAAGAAGCGGCTCGCAAATCTCAGTTCAAACCGACGCTAATCGAAGGCAAAGCGGTGAAAACGACCGGCTTCGTCGTTTATAATTTCGTCGCCCAGCAATAGAGCGTTAAATTTTGGAAAAAGAACCGGCGATTGCGTTCGATGTGAAGCGCAATCGCCGGTTCTTTTTTTGCGCCGCGAATTAAAAAAGTTCCATTCAAAACGGTTTTAATGTAAAGTATTATTCCGATAATTTTACAATTTTCACAGAGAAAACACAGGAGAATTCAGATGAAAGTTTTAATTTTCGTTTTGCTTTTGGTTTCGGTTTGCTTCGCGCAAACTTCGCCGACCGAATCGCAGGCTGATAAAGAAAAGGCGCGAAAAGAGCTTGAAAAACAGGTTTTGGATATTCTCAATCAAGCGGTCAACGAAGCCGCCGCATTGAAATTGCCGCAAAATCGCGCGGTTGTTTATACGGTCGCGGGCGATTTGTATTGGAAATTCGACGAAAAACGCGCCCGCGAGCTTTTCCGCAACGCGGGCAATGAAATCGTCATCTCCAATACTGAAACGGAAAACGAAAAAAAAGACAGCGATGATCCGTTCGTGCAGATTTATGATTTTAATGATGTTCGGATGCAGATTCTGCCGCTGATCGCCAGGCGCGACGCTGATCTCGCTTTGGAACTGCTCGCGCAAACCAGACCGTCAAAAGTCGCCGAAGCGTTGGCAAAAGTCTCTGCGCCGAACGCCAAACAGGAAGGCGGTTATTTTAATTTCAATCCCGATCAATTCCGCGTCCGGCAGGAAATCGCGCTCGAACAACAATTTGCCGTTCTCGCCGCCGAACAAAATCCCGACAAAGCCATCAAACTCTTAAAAGAAAGTTTGTCGAAGGGACTTTCCTATAATATTTTCCCGCTGCTGCAAAAGATAAATCAAAAAGACGAGAAAAAAGCCGCGTCGCTGGCGGACGACGTAATCGCTAAAATCGTTGACACGGATTTGGTGAAAAGAAAGGAAGATTTGAACGCGGCGATGCAGTTTTTGATGACTTCGACCAACCCGAACGATTCAAAAATGCCGAAGGACACGAAACAATTTAAATTCTCCGAAGCGCAGTTGAAATCAATCGCCGACAAGCTCGCCGCAACTTTTATGCAGTCGGGTAATTCGCTGGATACGACGATGGCGATGTCGCGCGTGATGTCGAGCTTGGAGAAAATCGTTCCCGAAAAAGCCGCGCTTCTCAAACAAAAACAAACCGAAGCGATGAAAACGCTGCCGCCCGAATTGAAACAAATGCAGCAGAGGGAAAAACTATGGAATCAAAATTCAACGCCCGAAGACATTCTCGCCGAAATTCCGAAACTCAGCGAGCCGGAAAAAATTACCGCCTATCAATCGCTCGGTTACAAAATCGCGCAGATTGACGACGAACCCAGAGCGCGAAAATTAATCGAACAAATTCCCGACCAGAAAACGCGCGAACGCGCGACCGAACAATTCGAGTCGGCAAAAATCAGCCGCGTCGCCGGAAGCGGCAAACTCGACGAAGCGAAACAGATGATCGCCAATTTGAGCCAGAAAAAAACGCAGATTCAACAGCTCGTCGCGCTCGCTCTGCAATACAAAAAGAAAGGCGGCGAAAAAGACACCGAAACCGCCGTCAATTTGATGAAGGACGCGAAAAATCTGGCGAACGAATACCCGGAAGACGAAGACGAATTAAACAATTTGATGGAAATCATCAAAGGCTATGCCGTCATCAACCCGGATGAAGCATTTCGCCTGTTCGATCCGATTGTTGACCAGATCAACGATTACGTTCAGGCTTCCGCGATTTTAAGCAAATACAACAAACGCAACCGCGACTTCAAAAAAGGCGAGTTGCTTCTGAAAACTGGCGGCAATTCCTACAGCAATTTGCTGATTTTCCGCTATATCAACCAAATTCAAATGCTCGGCAAAGCCGATTTGAACCGGATGAATTTATTCGCCAATAAATTCGCCCGCGCCGATGCCCGCACCATCATCAAACTCTTCGTCGCGCAGGGATTTTTGAAGGAAGACGCTAATCAAACACAAAACAACGGCTCTGTGCCGATGATTTATTTTGAAAATTAAAAACGCGGAGTTGAAATTTTTATGAACGCGCAACTTTATAAACGAATAATTTCACTCATTTTTTTCGGATTGTTGATTTTTATAATCAATCAGCAATCGGTGCAGGCTCAACAGGAAAATCCTTTAAATCTCTCTTTGATACGAAAAACATTATTTCTTAGGTTTCGCCTCGGCGAATCAAACGAAGAAATCAACGGAAAACTGATTGCGGAAATAAACATTCGCAAAGTGGATTTTATTTTGACTTCGGAAGATGAAGAAGTTTTGAAAAAAGCGGGCGGCAGCGATCTTTTGATTAAAGCAATTCGGGGAAATTTACCAAAAGAAGTTGAAACAAAACTTATAAGAATTGAGGAACAGAAAATCTTATACACGAAATTTACAGACAATTATAACGGAACTGTTGAAAAAAAGAAGATAGCTATTGAAGCGGGCAAAGAGTTTATTAAAAGATACAGCGATGATAGGAGCGTAAAAGAAATTATTGATTATCTTGTAATTAATGTTCCGCAGTTAGAGAAGTTTTTCTGCTGTGTTGATCCTATACCCGACAGAAATAGAATTTACACTAAATTCGATAATTCTTTTAAGGGTAAAAAGTGGAATGATTTGTTTGATGCAGGCGCGGAAATTCTCAAAAGAGAACCGGAACTTGTTGACGTAACAATAACGCTCGCCTCGGTTGGTTTTGACGAATTAGTTAATCAATCAAACCGTAAATATCTTAATCAAACTATAGATTACGCCAAAGAATCAATTCGACTAATGGAAGCAAACAAAAAATCAACTACAAGAAATTACGGTGTTTATAATTACTCATACAAAACCGAAAATTTTCCCGACGGAAAAGCCAACGCGCTCGGTTACATGAATTATATCGTCGGCTACGTCAAATATTTTTATCTGAATCAAAAAGACGAAGCCGTTTCGTATTTTCAAAATTCGTTGAAATATAAATCAAAAGCGAAAGAACTGGTTAATCAGTTAAATCTGCCGTCTGAGGCAAAACAGCAAATCATTTCAAATTAATAACTTCCGGCGACGATATTTGATTTTACGCCGCTCGCTTCCTGCGCGATTTTTACGCCGACGCTTGCGCCGATTCTTGTTGCACCGGCTTCAAACATCGCGCGGGCATCGTCAATGCCTTTTACGCCGCCCGACGCTTTTATGCCCAAACTTGAACCGACGACGCGGCGCATTAAGCGCACGTCTTCGACCGTCGCGCCGCCTTTAGAAAATCCGGTTGAAGTTTTAACAAAATCCGCGCCCGCGTTTTTCGCCGCGAGACACGCGCGGACTTTTTCATCGTCGGTCAAAAGCGCGGTTTCGATGATTACTTTTAACAAAACTTCGTTTTCGTGCGCGGCGAGTGCGACCGCGCGAATGTCGTCTTCGACCGCGCAGTCGTCGCCCGATTTTAACGCGCCGATGTTGATGACCATATCAACCTCGCGTGCGCCGTTGAAAATCGCTCGGCGGGCTTCAAACGCTTTCACATCGGGCAACGTCGCGCCCAGAGGAAAGCCGATCACCGTGCAGACGGGAACATTGGAATTTCTCAAAAATTCGGCGGCTTTCTTCACCCAAGACGGATTGACGCAAACCGACGCGAAGCCGAATTCGATGGCTTCGCTGCATAGTTTTTTAATGTCAGTTTCGGTCGCTTCGGGTTTTAGAAGCGTGTGATCAACGAGACTCGCCCAATCCTTCGCCGTCGCCGAATCGCCCAGCACAACACCGATGCGCGACGCGCCCGCATCAACTATTCTTTTGACATCCGCGCCGCAAAACGTCGGACAGTTTTCCGCGCTGCCGTCGAGCTTCGATAAAACCAAATCGGTGATTTGCTCGACAAGTTTTTCGTAATTTCCGTTTGTTAAGTTCGCCATTTTTCCTCTTTAGCAAAGATATTGTCGCTCAATCGCCTCGATTTTTCCAACGCGCTTTTTGTGGCGGTCTTCGGTTAGATCGGCTGCGAGAAAAGCTTCGACGATTTGTTTGATTTCCTCGAAATTGTTTTGTCCGCTGCCTAAAGTCAAAATATTCGCACCGTTGTGTTCGCGCGAATTTTTCGCTAACTGAGCGGAATAACAAGCCGCCGCGCGGACGCTCGGAACTTTGTTTGCCGTCATCGCGCTGCCGATTCCCGCGCCATCAATGATGATTCCGATGTCGGCGGATTTTTCCGAAACGGCTTTGGCGACCAAATGCGCGAAATCGGGATAATCAACCGCGTCTTTCGAATTCGTGCCGAAATCGCGGATTTGAAAATTTTGTTTTTCCAGATGTTTTTTCAATTCTTCCTTGAATTCAAAACCGCCGTGATCCGCGCCGATGGCGATTGATTTTACCGTTGACGAAGATTTGCGCGAAGATTTTTTGATTAAATTAATTTGTTTTTCGCGCACGATGTCGGCGGCAAGCGGCGTAAATTTAGCGTTTTCGGCGATCCGCAATCGCGCTCCGAAATCTAATCCGCGCAAATCGTCTTCGGTCAATAAACTCTTCGCCGATTCGTCGCGGTCAAATTCTTTGCCGATTTCTTCTTTCAACGAATTGACGACAACTCGCTGCGGAAACGACGGCGTTTCGTTTTTATCTTTTTCTTCTTCGCCTTCGGTCGGCACGGTCGCCAAAACTTGTTTGACAAGCGCACGCACCCGGTCGCGGGTTTCTTTGTTCTCTGCCATAAAATTATTTTAACAGGATGAACGGGATATTCAGGATAGTTGAAATTTTATGCTGAATATCCCGTTCATCCTGTTAAATTTTACTTCGCGCAATTTGACGTTTTTCGCCTGCTCAAATAGTATTGCCGAAAAGCGTTTCAATCAAATCTTATGACGAGCGAATTTAACAATCCGAATCTCGAACTTCTTTATTCAGCCGATCAAATCAATGCGCGAGTCGCCGAACTCGGCGCGGAAATCACACGAGATTATGCGGGCAAAGAATTGGTTTTAATCGGCGTTCTGAAAGGCTCTTGCGTTTTTATGGCTGATTTGATGCGCTCGATTGATTTGAAAATTTCGATAGATTTTATGGCGGTTTCAAGCTACAAAGACGGCACGGTTTCGACCGGCGACGTGGAAATTTTGAAGGATTTGACGAATCCGATTCGTGAAAAAGACGTGATTGTCTGCGAAGATATTGTTGACACGGGCTTGACTTTGTTTCGCCTGACCGAGATTTTGGAATCGAAGGGCGCGAACTCGATTCGCATCGCCACTTTGCTCGACAAACCCGAACCGCGCATTAAAAAAGAACTGAAAATTGATTACTGCGGATTTCAGATTCCGAATAAATTCGTCGTCGGCTACGGACTCGATGCCGCCGGACGCTACCGCAATCTGCCGTTTATCGGCGTGGTTAAAAATCCCGGCGCATTATAATTTCGCGCCGGATTTGACACAAATCATCGAAAACCGCTAACTTACAATCAAACCTTGTGAGTGAAAACAAATTAGAACTTAACCTTCCGAGCAAAATCGAATCGGTCGAAAAAGCGGCGGCGGAAGCGGCAAAGTTCGCCGAAGCGAACGGCTTTGACGAAGCGGCGCGTTTTGCGATTGATATGGCGGTGCGCGAAGCGGTCGCCAACGCCGTCAAACACGGCAATAAATTAGACGAAACGAAATCGGTCGAGATTTTATTTGAAGATGCGGGCGCAGGTTTCGCGCTGACGGTGCGCGATTTCGGCGCGGGCTTCGCGGTCGAAGAAGTTCCCGACCCGACCAATCCAGAAAATCTTTTGAAAGCCAACGGTCGCGGAATTCTTTTTATGCGCTCGTTTATGGACGAAGTCGAATGGTCGAATCACGCAACGGGCGGAATGGTCGTAAAAATGTTAAAAAAGCGATAATTAACTTGGACTTTTCGGGCGAAAGTATTCTAAAATCGGCAATCAAAACAATTTTTTAATTCAGAAAAACAGAGGAGACTAGAAATGGCTGAACTTAATATAACGGAACGCCAAGCGGGCGATATTACGATTCTCGATATGGACGGCAAGGTGACAATCGGCGAAGGCAGCGTCGCGCTTCGCAACACGATTCGCAAACTGCTCGGCGAAGGCAGAAAGAAAATTTTGCTTAATCTCGGCAATGTCGGCTATGTTGATTCGAGCGGCATCGGCGAACTCGTTTCGAGCTTTACCGCCGTTAATAAAGAAGGCGGCAGTTTGAAATTATTAAATCTGACGCAGAAAATTCAAGACCTTTTGGCGATTACCAAACTGCTGACCGTCTTCGACGTTTACGAAAGCGAAGCCGATGCTTTGAGCAGCTATAAATAATTGATTTTCGAGACGCTGAACGAAAAAAGGATAAACGAAATCAAATTCGTCTGTCCTTTTTTGATTTTTGATAATAAGGCATCTTTCGCCCGCTCGATTTCATCTTTATTTTCAAGGCAAAGACGCAAGACGTATAACGAAATTCACCCCTTGAATTCCCCCGAATTTCTTTATTCGTTTTGCGTTCTTTGCCGTTCAAATTTCCGACAAACAAAAAATTCCGCAATGAAAAAAGTTTTACTGCTCGCCGTCGTTTTTATCTTTTCGCTTAACGCCTTCGCCCAGCAAACCGCGCCGAACGGTTTTGATTTAACGAATTACGGCGTAAAAATCGAACCCGACAAGCGTTTGATGGTCGTGCTGGCATCGCTCGAAGCCGCCGGACTCGACACGCCGCTGACGGCGGACGGCGAAAAGTTTCGCGGAAAATTGAAAAATGATTTGCTCGGAATGGATACCGAACTGCGGCGTAAGATGACGGTTTTTATTGACCAATATAAACGCCGTCATTCAAAAGCGACCAAAGAAGAATTAGTCGCGCCGTTTATTTCGATGGCTTACACGCTCGCGCCCGCGCCGGATTTTTCCGATCCGGTCAGAGCGACCGATTTGCCCGGCGACCTTTTGGAAGTTCTCGATTTCGCGCCGCTCGTGCGTGAATTTTATCGCAAATCTTACAGCCGGAAAATTGACGAATACACCGAAGATTATCTCGCGGCGGGCGACGCGCTCCGACCATCGGCGCGGGAAATGGTCGGCGATTTACTTGACTATCTGCACACTAAACCGCAGTTGACTTATATTGACCGCATTAAAACGCAAGCCAAAGCCTCGAAAGGCAAAAAGATTTTAGAGAAAACGGAAATTAAGGAACGAACGCGCCGTTTTTTTATCGTGCCGGAAATGCTCGCGCCGAAGGAAACGATTAATTTCAGAAACATCGGCGACGATTATTTCGCCATCGTTCCGCCGAACACAGATTTGAGTCAATCCGAAGCGCGCCGCGCGTATCTGCAATTCGTGATTGATCCGCTCGTTTTGAGCAACGGCAAAGATATTTCAACGGTGCGCGAGCCGATCAAAACTTTGCTCGACGCGCGGCGACAGGAAAACGCGGACATTTCGCCCGACGTTTTTCTCGCCGTCACGCGCTCGCTCGTTGCGGCGGTTGACGCGCGGCAGATCGAAGCGGAAAAAACGGCGATTGCGACAGAACAGGCGCGGCAGAAAATTGACCGGATGAAAACCGAAGCGGAGAAAAAAACCGTTTCCGCCGACCTCGCCAAATTCAAACAAACGCTCGCCGACGAAACCGTTCTACAGCTTGCCGACGCTTACGAAAAAGGGGCGGTGCTGTCGTTTTATTTCGCCAATCAGTTGAAAGGCTTTGAAGATTCGGGTTTTGACATCGCCGGCTCTCTGCGCGAATTTATTTTATCGCTCGACGCAGCCAAAGAAGCGAATCGTTTGACACAAAACGCCGAAACGCGAAAACGCGCCTTTGCCGCGCGCGAAGAACGCCGCAAAAACGCGGGCAGCACGGAAATCGTCATCGAAAATCCGGTGACGAAACGCCTGCTCGAAATTGACGCGCTGACCAAATCGAAAAACTATGCCGAATCGGAAAACCAGCTTAAATCTCTGCTCGCCGAAAATCCTTCGCAGCCGCGCGTTTATTACGCTCTCGGTCGCGTGGCGAGCCTTTCCGCCGAAGGCATCACCGACACCGAAAAACGCAACAACCGCTTGCTCGAAGCGAAAAATTATTACGCAAATGCGCTCAATGCGTCCAAATCGAATCCCGACGCGGCACTGCTCTCGCTAACCTATGTCGCTTTGGCGCGAATCTACAAATACTTCGGCGAAGACGCTTATGCAATTCAAATTTACGATACCGCGATAAAAATCGGCGATGTTGCCGACGGCGCGTATAAAGAAGCCGTCGTCGAGCGAAATCAGTTAGCCAAAAATCAATAAATCGAATACTTGAAATCTGTTCTTAAACTATCCGCTGTCAACTATCAATTGTCAGCTATAAAAAAAGCGAATCACCATTTTTATAGCTGACAATTAATAGCTGATAATTGAAAGTTAAATTACAATTTCCCGATATTGGGCAAACCCTCTTTTTGTTTTTCACGATTTGAATGTAAATTTAATCAATGAATTCCGAAAATTTCCGCAGCGGCTATGCCGGTTTGATCGGTCGCCCGAACGCCGGAAAATCTACGCTTTTAAATCACCTGGTCGGCGAAAAAATCGCCGCCGTTTCCAACAAACCGCAAACCACGCGGCATAAAATCAAAGGCATCGTCACGACCGACGACGGACAGATCGTTTTCATCGACACGCCCGGTGTGCATAAACCCGGCTATCTTTTGAATCGGCGGATGATGGCGGCGGTTCACGACGCGATTTTGTCGGTTGATGTCGTCTTGCTGATGCGCGACGCTTCGGTTTCGACCGGCAACGGCGACCGTTTCGTGCTTGATCTGGTGAAAGAATCGGAAAAACCAGCCGTTTTGGTTCTCAATAAAATCGACAAAATCAGAGATAAAAAAACGCTTCTGCCGCTGATCGAATATTATTCAAAAGAATACGATTTCGTCGAGATCGTTCCCGTTTCCGCGCTTCGAGGCGAAGCGATTGACAATCTGCTTAGGCAAATTATCAAGCATCTGCCCGAAGCCGAACCGCTTTTCGACGCGGACGAGATGACCGACCAGCCGATGCGAATGTTGGTTTCAGAAATGGTGCGCGAAAAAATTCTGCAAACGACCGGCGAAGAAATTCCGTATGTCACGGCGGTCGTTACCGAAAAATACGACGACTCCGATCCGTCGGCGGTGAAAATCCACTGCGCGATTTACGTCGAAAGATCGTCGCAGAAGGGAATCATCATCGGCAAAGGCGGCGTTAAACTGAAAAAAATCGGCACGGAAGCGCGGGTTGATATTGAAAATCTCTTGGGCAACAAAGTTTTTCTACAGCTTTTCGTCAAAGTCGTCGAAGACTGGCGCAATCGCGGCAGAGATTTGGACGACATCGGAATTTTAGAATAAACGCGAAAAATGAACGATAAACAAACATGGTTCGCCGTCGAAATCAACGCTGATTCCGAAGTTGCCGAAGCGATTGAATTTGCTTTGAACGAACTCGACGCGGCGGGAACGGAAATCAATAATCTCGGTCGGGAAATGCCCGCGACGCTCGCCGTCGTCGGATATTTTAACGAGCTTCCGGGCGATGAAGCGATAAAAAATCAATTAGACGAAGCCTTGAAAATCTATGGATTTTCAAGCGACGCGCTTCACGAAATCAACCGGCGCGAAGTCGAAAATCTCGATTGGCTGGCGGAATGGAAAAAGCATTGGAAGCCGACCGAGCTTGAAAAATTTATCATCGCGCCGACGTGGGAAAAGGTTGAAAACACCGATAAAATCGTTATTAAAATCGAACCGAATATGGCTTTCGGAACGGGAACGCACGAAACGACTCGACTTTGCCTGCGGGCAATCGGCGAAAAATTCGAGCCGACGATGACGTTTCTCGATGTCGGCACGGGAACGGGAATTTTGGCAATCGGCGCGGCGAAAATTCAAACAAAAAACAATCCGAAAAACGCAAAATTCTGGGCGTTCGACACGGACGCTGATTCGGTTGTGATTGCAAAGGAAAACGCCGCGCTCAACGATGCTGAAATCATCGAATTTTTCGACGGCTCGATTTCCGAAAAAACGCCGTCGTTCGATTTTGTCTGCGCCAATCTGACCGCCAATGTAATCTTGCCGATTCTGCCTTTGCTGATTGAAAAGACGAAACGAATTTTAGTTTTATCGGGTATTTTGCGCGAGCAGAAAGAATTTATAATTGCAGAATTGAAAAAACTTCA
>CAXTMQ010000043.1:0-4797 GCA_964245305.1 uncultured Pyrinomonadaceae bacterium | reverse complement strand
AAATTTATTTCTGATTGTCTTTTTCTTTTTTCGGTTCGACGGCAGGCGGAATGTCGCCGTCGTCGGCGATGTTGAGCAGCGGCGCGCGCGGTTTCGGTTTGTTTTTAGAATTGCCGAGTCGGAGAATCGGCGGCAGCTTCGCGCCCTGCGCTATTCGGACGGTTGAAAGGCTTTCCGAACGCTTGAGAATCGCGCCGCCGCGTCCGGCGATCCACAGATTCGAGCCGCCGCGATACGCGATTGCCTGCAAAGATTTGACGGTGATATTAGGCTGAATTTCCCAAGTCGCGCCGCCGTCAACGGTTCGCAGAACCGCGCCTTGTTCGCCGACGACAACGACTTCGTCGCGCCGGTATGAAATCACCGCGTAGAAATTATTTTTAAAATCGGATTCCTGATCTTTCCACGTTTCGCCGCCGTCAACGGTTCGCAGAATCGTGCCGTTCGCGCCGACGGCAAAGCCCGCTTTTTCGTCGTAAAAACTCACCGCGTAGAGATTTTCCGCCAAGTTGGTTTTGATTTTATTCCACGTCGCGCCGCCGTCTGCGGTCAGCAAAATAGTTCCTCTATCGCCGACGATAACGCCGCGCTTTTCGTCGAGAAACCTGATGTCTTCGAGCCACATTTTCGTTCCCGATTCGAGCTGTTCCCAATACGCGCCGCCGTCCTCCGAGCGCAAAATTATTCCGTTCGCACCGACGGCAAAAGCGTTTTTTTCATTCGCAAAGCTGATGCCGAGCAAATCTTCCGCAACGCCGGAAACGCCTTTGCCCCAGCTCGCGCCGCCGTTGCCGGTTCGCAAAATCGTTCCTTTGTCGCCGACGATCAAGCCGTGCGAAGCGTCGAAAAAAACTACCGCGTTCAAGTTTTCCGAAACGTCCGAATAAACCGAAATCCAAAATTTTCCGCCGTCGTTGGTGATGCGAATTCTGCCGCCCGCGCCGACGGCGATGCCGATTTCGTCGTCCAAAAACATCAAATCGTTGACATCTTCGCGCCCGCCTTCGCTCAAACGCTGCCAACTATAGCCGCCGTCGTCGGAACGAATTATCAAGCCGTTTTCGCCGACCGCCCAGCCCGTAAAAGCATCGGCAAAGGCGAGCGCGACGAGCTTCGGATTGGTTCTGATGTTAAACGGCAGCCACGTTTCGCCGCCGTCGCCGGTCAGCCAAACCATTCCGTTGACATCGGTCAAAAAGCCGTTTTGCGCGTCGGCAAACGCGAGCGCGAGAAAATCCGCGCTGCTCAAAATGTTGATTTTCGTCCAGTTTTGCCCGCCGTCCGCACTTTGGGCTACACAGCCGCCGTAACCGACCGCGACGATTTTTTCCGCCGTTAAAAAAGCCGCGCCCGACATCAACGCGCCTCCGCACGGATTGCTCAAAGCCCAATTTTCGCCGCCGTCTCTGGTTGATAAAATTGCGCCGCCTCCGCCGACGACGACGCTTTTTTGCGCGTCGAACGCGGCGACTTTGAGAAGCTGTTCTTTTGTTTCGGTAATTTGCGTTTTCCAGGTTCTGCCGCCGTCAGCGGTTTTTAGAATCCGTCCGTATGTGCCGACCGCCCAACCGGTTTGGAAATTTTCGCCGGTCATTGCGATTCCGTAGAGATGATCTTTCGCTTCGTTTTCGACGCGCCGCCACGATTTGCCGCCGTCTTCGCTCGCTAAAATCGCGCCGCGCCCGCCGACGATAATGGCATTTTTACTGTCTCTGACAAAAACGCCCGAAAGCGTCGCGTCAATTGGCGACGTTTGTTTTTGCCAGCGGAATCCGCCGTTTTCCGTTCGTAAAATCGTCGCGTCCGCGCCGACGGCGATGCCTGTTTCCTTGTCTTTGGCGAAATGAATTGCATACAGCGCGTTGCCCTGCGGACGCGGATTTTGCCAAGACCAGCCGAGCGAACTTTGCTTCTGCGCGAAAACGGGAAAATTGTAGAAAGCGGAAATTGAAAAGTGAAAAACGACGAATAAAAAACCGAAAGCCGAAATCAAAATCATTCGTTTCGGCTGTTCACTATTCACTTTTCGTTTTTCACTTTCCACTCGTTTCAGATTTCTTTCACACTGATTGAAGCGACGGCTTCGTCAAGAATTTTTTCGTCAATTCTGCCGAGTTCGGCGGCGGTTCGCGCCATTTTATCGGCGACTTCCTGCACTTCGTGTCCGGCGTGTCCTTTGGTCCATTCCCATTTTATTTGATGTCTTTGCGCTTCGCGGTCGAGTTTCGCCCACCATTCGAGATTGGATTTTTTGCGAAAATTTCCGGTCATCGTTTCGACGACGTAGCGCGAATCGGTCAGAATTTTTACTTTGCAAGGTTCGCGCAAGGTTTTCAGACCGATCCAAGCCGCCGCGATTTCCGCCTGCTGATTGGTCGCTTCGCCTAAAAATTCGCCGAACGCCCGCCAATAACCGCGATAGCCGAGAACGGCGACCGCCGCGGCGCACGGTTTTCCCTTGCCGTTGCCGAGACTCGAGCCGTCGCAAACGATTGTTACTTCCTTCATCTTTTACAGCGCGTCGTCGGCTTCGAGTTGTTCCAAAAACTGTTGAGCTTCTTCGTTTTCAAACTCGAACGCTTGCTGTTCAATCGCGCCGCGAGCGATTTCAAAATAAAGCGGATCGTCGAGCAACGGAACGACTGCGCCGAGCGGCATCAAGGACAAAGTTTCATAAGCGATGGCGCGAATCTGCGCCAGCTCGGTTTGCCGGATAATTTCCGCCACTTCGCTCGCCGAAAATCTGGCGGCGAGAATGTCGGCTAATTTTTCGAGATTATTAAAATCGTTGCGCTGAACGACGCGCGTCGCCAATTGAATAAACACTTCGGCTGACGCGGTCTGCGTCTGCAAAACTTTGGCGCAGGCTTCGGCAAGCTGTTTTATTTCGCGCAATTTTTCCGCGTCTTTTCGCACTTCGGCATCTTTCGCCTGTTCGTCCAAAGCGGAAAGAAGACGGCTTAATTCCCATTCGGCGTGAATATCGTAAGAGAATTTTTGGGCGGGCGCGCTTCCCGTATTAGCGGTATTTGACTGCAGCGCGCCGACAAGCATTTTTTTTGTCAACGGGCGCAAGCCTTCCCAAACACTGATGACGCGCGCGCCGAAATTTTTAATCATCATTTCAATCTTATAAGTTTGCAATAAAAGAACCTGCTTGTAAATCGAAATTGATTTAGTGACCGGCTTTTTGGTAGCCGACGTTTGATGCTTTTTCTTTTAATTGAGTTTCCATTTCGCTCCGAATCTCGTCGCGCACCGCTTCTTCGTCTTCCGGCTCGAACACTTCGATCAAAGCGAACGGCGCGGCGGAAAGACGGCGCAGTTCCCAAGTCTCACACTCGCTGCCCGAAGCGCGAGAAAACCAAAGCGCGTTTATCTCCGAAGCGATAATTTCGGCTTCACCGAATATAAAAGACGGTAATTTCCCGCGCATTTCCGCAGAAAGCAAAACACGGCGTAAATTCCAGCCGTGTTTTTCATATTGAGCTAAAATTTCCCTTATCGCCTGCTCGCCAATCATTGTTTCGGCTTCGTTTCCTTCGGGACTTCGATTGATTTGCTTTCGTTCGGCGCGGATTTTTTATCATTGGAAATCGGCGGCATATTGACGGTTTTGTTCATCGGCATAGACATAGATTTGTTCATATTCGATTCGTTTTCTATTTCCGCCTGTCCTTTTCCCGGCGATTGATAGCTTCCCTGAAAAATATCGCCGACCGCGAGTTTCCAGCCGCCGTTTTCGAGAACGAACGGCAAATCTTCAAAGCGTTTGTCGGTTTCGTTATAAACTTCAATCGCGCCGTAATTTCCCTTGATGCGCTCGTCGCGGATTTGCGTTAAAGCCGGAGCCATCGTCGGCGCGACCAATCCGTTTTCCAGCGATTTTTCCAGAGTTATCTTTTGATTGCCGGCGTTAAACTGCGCCAGACCGAGCGAGCTTCTGCTCATTAATTGCTTGATTCTTTCCGAATCTTTGGCTTTACACGCCGCAAATAGCATTTTGTAGGCTTCGGTCGGCGATTTCGCTTTTTCGCCGTCGTCGCTGACCGTTATGGCGTTAGCCGAATTTGACGAACTGGAATTAACTGCTTCCGCGCTCTGCTTGGCGCACGAAAAATTCATTAATGCGAAAACCGTTAATAAGAAGACGCTGATAATTTTGTTTTTATACTTCATTACTTCTCTAAATCTTAAATAATTTATTACTCAATATCTGTTGAAAGTATAAAGATACTCGAGAGAAAAGTAAATTTTGAGCGCGGCTTTCAAATGTCCTGCAAGTTTTTGACAAGACATTGATTTTCTTCAGACAGCGGCAATTTTGAACGACGCGAATTGTCTTTGTAATTTTCTCTTGCATAATTTGAAGTTTTTTTGTTAAATCATAAGTAGGATCGAATTGAAAAATTCGATGCACATTCCAATTGGACGAAGCCCTTTCTAATCCAAAGATAAAGCCAACGAAAAATATTTTGAAATCATCTTTATAAAAGCGATTTTCCGACACATTTCGGCAAAATCAGCTTTGCGGGTTTGTTCATATTTGACTCGAACGCGCCGACGAAAAAAGCGTTGTTGAAATTGACGAGGAGACATAGAAAATGAAAAACGAAACGGCTAAAAGAAAAGAATCGACGGAAAAATTAATCGTTCTCGACCCGGATTTGAAAAGTCCGCGAGCAAAAGATTTTGAAGATACATTGTCCTCGTTCATCGTCGGTCAGGAACGCGCCGTCCGTCGAATGAGCGGGCTTTTTCAAATTTATTTGGCGGGAATGAACAATCCGGCGCGAC
>CAXTMQ010000042.1:0-22270 GCA_964245305.1 uncultured Pyrinomonadaceae bacterium | reverse complement strand
AAAGCGATTCTTATGGATTTCAACGGCGTTATTATTAACGACGAGCCGCTGCAAATGAAAGCGTATCAGGAGATTTTGAAAAGCGAAAATATTGATTTGACCGAAGAGCAGTATTACGGTTCGATGGGAATGGACGACGTGACGTTTTTAAGCTCGGCTTACGAGCGCGCCGGACAAAACTGCACGGTGGACAAAATCAACGAAATCCGCGCCGCGAAAACCGCGAAATGGCGGGCGATGGTCGAAAAGGAAATCCCTCTGTTCGACGGCGTGGAAAGTTTCGTCAAAAAAATGTCGCAGAGCTTCGCGCTCGGCATCGTTTCAATGGCGCGGCGCGAGGAAATCGAATTTATTTTAGACGCGATTAATTTGCGCGGAAATTTCTCGGCAATCGTCAGCGCGGAAGACGTTTCGATGTGCAAGCCGAACCCGGAATGTTATCACAAAGGTTTCAATTTAATTGACGCGGCGCGAACGGCTCGCGGCAGCAATCCGATTATTCACGCGGATTGTCTGGTCATCGAAGACGCGCCGCCGGGAATTCAAGCGGGCAAAGCCGCCGGTTTGAAAACGCTCGGAATTACAAACACCGTTTCCGCCGAAAAATTACGCGCGGCGGGCGCGGACGCGGTTTCAAAATCTTTGAATGATTGGATGCCCGATTCGGTGCGGCGCGTGTTCGTTTAGAAAGTGGAAAAGTGAAAAAGGTGAAAAGGTGAAAAAGTTTTGTTGAATACGAATTACAACTTTTAAATTTTCGGCATTTGATTTCAGCTTTTTCACTTTTTCACTTTTTCACATTTAAAACTTTATGGCGGAAAATCAAATTACAATCGAACAGGCGCGTGAAGATTTATTATCGTGCGCGACGTTTTTAGCCGGAAATATTAAAAGCTCGGACGGACACGCCGAAGCGTTGAAGGAAATCGTGCCGCGCTATCTGGAAAAGTCGGAAGTTGATATGGCGGCGGAACTCGCCGATTCGATTGAAGACCCGTTCACGCGCGACCGTCTTTTGATTTCGGTGGCGGAAAAATGCGCCGCGCTCGACGATGACGAATACGCTTTTCAGCTCGTCGAAGCCATCGAAGACGCGGGCGCGCAGACGCAGGCGCGTGAACGAATCGCCGCGCAGAAAGCATCGAAAAACGAATTTGCAAAAGCTCTCGAAATAGCCGACGCTTTGCCGCACGCCGATTTTGTTTACGCGGAAATCGCCGCGCGTCAAAACGCCTCAGCGGACGAAGCGGCGGCTTTTCAAACAATCGAACGAATTGATTTTGCCAACGCCAAAGCGACGGCTTTTCAAAACATCGCGCTGTTCGATTTGCAAAAAGGCGAAGCTGCGAAAGCCGTCAATGCGCTCGAAAAAGCGGTCGAATCAGCCGCCGAAATCGAATTCACCGAAGAAAAAGTTCGCGCTCTTTTTGAAATCGGAAATCATTTTATCGAAGCCCGCGATAACGGCAAAGCGATTGAAACTTTCGACCGGGCGAAAATCGCCGCCGAGACTTTAGATAATGTTCACCGCGACGCTTTTCTGGCAAACGTCGCGCACGGGTTTTTGCGGGCGGGAAGTCTTGAACTCGCCGACAGGACGCTCGATTTGGTGGCGGACAAAACGCAGATTTCAAACGCTTTGCTCGGCTTCGCGCAGGAATTCAGACGGAAAAACGAACCGGACGAAGCGTTGGAAACTTTAGAAGAATCTTACGCGATTTTGAAATCGCAGCGCGACGACGAAATCCGTGACAGCCGCGCCCGCTTCGCTCTCTTCTCGTCAATCGCCGCCGAATACGCGCGTCTCGAACGCGCCGAACGCGCCATCGAAATCGCGCAGGAAATCATTGACGAAAATTCGCAGACCAACGCGCTTCGGCAAATCGCGCAAATCTGCGCGATGCAGAACCGCGACGAATTGGCGCGGCAAGCCGTCAACGCCATTGCCGACGACGCGCAGAAAATGTTCACGCTCGTCGCCGTCAGCGACGCGAAAAATTCGACGGAAAACAACTCCGACGCGCTCGCGCTTTTGCGCGAAGCCGAAACTTTGTCTGAAACCGTTCCGCAGCTCGCTTCGCGCTCGTCGGCTTTGGGCGAACTCGCCGCGCGTTTTAATCTTTACGGCGACGCGGAAAAATCGCGCCGGCTTCTGCACGAAAATCTCGAAACGATTTCGCAGATTCGTGACGAAAGCAGCCGCGCCGTCGCGCTCGCGCAGTTGTCGGATTTTTACGAGCGTTTCGATTTCGATTTGAACGACGCGGAAAAGAAAATTCTGCAAATGTTGATCGAGCGTTCGATGTTGTAAGCGAACTAAATTCAACTAAATTCAACCGCTTATTTAACCGCGTCGGCAACGGCTTTTTCGTAAATCTTAAAATCCGCGTTGTGCGCTACTTTGAAAACTTCGCGCCTTTTTTTGAAGATGGCGAATGTCGGAGTTAGTTCCTAGTTGACGGCGAAAAAATCGCTTAAGCCGAGCGTTTTGGCGGTTTCGGCGGATTTCGCAATCGCTTCTTTGTCGGTGATATTCAGCACGACGAAATCGAATTTGTCCGCATAACTCTGCATCAGTTCGTCAATCTTCGGCTCGAGTGCTTTGCAGATGCCGCACCAATCGGCGCGAACCAGCACGACGAGAGGCTTTTCCGCCATCTTTTCATTGTTCGTTTTGTCCTGCGCCGTCGCGTTAAAAGCGAACGCGCTTAAAATCAACGCGCCGCAGAACAGCATTATTTTCAAGTTTTTCATCAATTCAATTCTCCAAATTTATTTTAGTTTTTTCTTACGCCGCGCGGTTCGCGTCGTTACAAGCAAGATACGCTTTTGAAATCGGATTATTCCCGCCGCGAAAAAAGAAATTCTTTTTTGTAAGTTCGGAATATAATGCTGAAAATGCGACATTATAAAAGTTGAAGGACGCGAATTTATCAATTCGATTTCTCAACGCGATTTGTGAATATGTTCGGTTTCGGCAGGAAACGTGAAAAAGAATGGGCGGCGTTTGAAACGGAGGCTTTGCCTTTGATGCCGGACGTTTTTCGCGTGGCGAATTATCTCGTGCGCGATGTTTCCGAAGCCGAAGATTTGACGCAGGAAACCTTTGCCGAAGCTTTGAAATCGTTTCATCGCTACACGCCCGAAACGAATTGCCGCGCTTGGTTAGTCACGATTCTTTATCATTTGAACAGCAAAAGGCGTTATAAATTGGGGCGGCTGAAACTGGTCGAAGATGCGGAAGAACAAATCGCGCAGACCGTCGCGTTCGAGCCGCCGATTCCCGAACAACTGACCGACGAAGAAATTTTGCAGGCACTCGAACGCATTCCGAAACAGTTCCGCGAAGTCGTTATTTTGACCGATGTCGAAGAATTTTCTTACAAGGAAGTCGCCGAACTTTTGCAGACACCGATTGGAACGGTGATGTCGCGCCTGCATCGCGGTCGCCGATTATTGCGTCAACAGTTGACCGAATACGCGCGAAATTTCGGCATTGCCGCCGAAGGTTAAAAGGAATTTATGAGTTGTCAGGAATTTAAGGAAATATTCGATTCGTATCTCGGCGACGAATTGCTGGTCGAGACGAATCACGAAGTTTTGCGGCATCTTGAAAATTGTGCCGCCTGCCGCCGCGAACTTGCCGCCCGCCGCGAGCTGCGGGCGCGAATTCGCTCGGCGGTCAAAAATTCCGCCGCCGTTCAAATCAATCCGGCGTTCGCCGCTCGGCTGAAATCGAATTTGCGCGAGACGGCTTTGCGCCCGACATTTTCGGAAAGATTCAGCTTAAAAAATATCTCCGGCAAGCCTTTATTGTTCGGCGCGGCGTTGTGCGTTTTATTTTTAATTTTCGGCGGTTTATTTCGGTTGAAATATTCCGACGGTTCGACAAACGTCGCGCCGCCCGTATTGACGGAAAATCCGACGCTGCCGATTCAAACGCCTGCTGAAAAGAATTTGATCCAAGCCGTCCAAATCGCGTGGCGCGAAATAACTCGCCACGCCGTCGGCGACCATGAAAACTGCGCGCTCGAATTTAATTTAAGGGAAAATCCGGTCACGCTCGACGAAGCGGCTGAAAAATACGGAAAATACAATAAAAATCTCGATAAAGCGGTGATCGCGCCGCTGCGCGAAGTGTTCGGCGAAAAAAATCTCGGCAAAATCGAACTGCTCGAAGCACATTCGTGCGTGTTTGAAGGCAGGCGTTTCGCGCACGTCGTTCTGCAATATCGAAAACGCCGCGTGTCGGTTCTCGTCACCGACACGGATTTGCCGATCGAGGGCGACAATCGAATTTCGACGCAGGATTTCGAGACGATGCACGTAGCGAGTATTCGCGTCGGGCAGCACGCCGTTTTCGTCGTTTCCGATTTGCCGGAAAAGGAAAACGCGATTATCGCCGAAGCGATTGCGCCGACAATCGCGCGGCATATCGAAAAGGCAAGCGCATAATAAATTGCTATTCAAAATTATTTACAGCAAACTGAAAAAACTATGGCGAAACAATTGGAGAAAAAACATCCGCTGGCGATTCGCTGGCTGCATTGGATAAATTTTCCGCTGCTTTCGATGATGATCTGGAGCGGAATTTTAATTTATTGGTCGAACGCCGCTTATTCGATAAAGATTTTCGGTGTTGAGCTTTTCCACTTTTTTCCAAACGGATTTTACGAATTTCTCGGTATTCCGTTTCGTCTCGCCGAAGGCATCTCGCTGCATTTTTTCTTTATGTGGCTTTTCCTCATCAACGGCGTGATTTACGTTTTTTATTTAGCTTTTTCCGGCGAATGGCGAACGCTTCTGCCTGTTCCGGGTTCGTTCAAACGCGCGATTTTTGTTACCTTGCGCGATTTGCACATCGTCAAAAAACTTCCGCCGCAAGGAAAATATAACGACGCGCAGCGCATCGCTTACACCGGCACGATTTTGATGGGCGCGGGTTCGATCATTACAGGTTTAGCGATTTACAAGCCTTTGCAGCTTGCCTGGCTGACTAGTCTTTTGGGCGGTTACGGCTGGGCGCGTTGGGAACATTTCTGGCTGATGATTTTGTTCTGTTTGTTTTTCGTCGTTCACGTCGTGCAGGTCGCGCTCGCCGGTTGGGGAAATTTTCGTTCGATGGTGAACGGTTACGAAACGGTTGACGCGGAAACCAAAATTCCCGAATCAGCAATTAACAAAACCGAAGGAGCGATGGTATGAACGAACACGAATCAAACAACGACGAACAGAAAGTTCTGCTCGAAAAGGTCAGGGAAATCGAATCGGCAAAAGTCGCAGACAAAGATTCCGACGAAAACAACACGGCGAAAATTCTCAATGAACACCGCGTTTTGACCGCGCCGATGACCGAAGCGGAAGCGAAGAAAAATATGTCGAGCCGTTCGCGCCGGACGTTTTTAATCGGCGGCGCGACGGCTTTAGCGGGAATCTTCGGCTGGCGTTGGATGCCCGATGAAACGAAAAACGCTTTGCTGACGCGGACGTTTCGATTTAATGAAAACTTGAGCCAGAAGTTTTTCGGCAACAACGATCTCGCGCCGGAATTCTCCAAAAATCTTGTCGGCGACCGCGTAAACGGAATGCTCGGCTTGCAGAGCGAGTTTGCCATCGAAGATTGGGATTTGCAGGTCGTCGGCGTAGCAAACGCGCAGAATTATTCGCAGTTTTTCTCCGATATTTCTTTCGGCGGCGAAGACAACGCGCCGCGTTCGATGGACACGCCGCCCGCGCCGAATGATCCCGTCGCCGGATTGGTTTTAAGTTTGGACGACATTAAAAGTTTGCCGCGCGTCGAAATGACGACCGAACTGAAATGCATCGAAGGCTGGAGCGTGATCGTCAATTGGGCTGGCGCGAGATTTTCAGATTTCGCTCAAAAATTCGCGCCGCCGGAAAATACGAAATACGTTTCGCTCGTTACGCCCGACCGCGAATATTATGTCGGCTGGGATATGCCGAGCATTATGCATCCGCAAACTTTGCTCGCCTATGAAATGAACGGTCAGCCGCTGACGCTCGAACACGGCGCGCCTTTGCGACTCGTAACGACGACCAAATACGGTATCAAACAATTAAAACGCATCGGACGCATCGAATTTACAAACGAACGCCCCGCCGATTATTGGGCTGAACAAGGCTACGATTGGTATTCGGGACATTGAAATTTCAGATTCCAGATTGTTTTAATTTAATTTGGAATCTGGAATCCGGAATTTCTTACCAAACATCGTTATTGATTAAATCTTCAAACTCATCACGCTTTCTGATTAATTCAGGCTCGCCGTTCTCTCTAACTAAAACGACGCTTGGCAGAAATCTGCCGTTGTATTGAAACATTTGGGCGATGGAATACGCGCCGCAGTTTAATAATGCAAGAACTTCGTTCGGCGCGACGTTTTCGGGCAAAAGCCTGTAATCGGGCAAACGATTCGCGCCTTCGATGTCGAAATAAACATCGCCGCCGTCGCATAAAGGTCCGGCGAGTTTATATGGAAAATAGTGCGGTTCGTCGGCGCGTGTCGCGGAAATCAGATGGTAATACCATTTGTAAGTTTCCATCGAAAGCAGAATGTTAAAACCCGCGTCGGTCAAAAGCCAATAATCAATTGTTAATGGTAAATGGTTAATTGTTAATGATGATTTTTCTATTTCGGATTGCGCGGTTCGGGTCTCGGTTTTTGAGACGTTTATCGGTCGTTGTTTGACGTTTCGCACTGTCGTCAGACAAATTCCGGCATCGGAAATAATGCTTCTGCCGGGTTCTAAAAGCAGCGTAAGATTTTCTAAAAGCGGGGCGGCGTTCGCTTCGACAGCGGATTTTTTTACCGTTTGCCACGCGGCGCGAATCGCGTCCGCCGGTTCAAAATCGGCGGCGAACATTTCGCGTTCGGCATCTGGAAAAAAATCTTTGTGTGAAGCGTCGCGCAAGTAATTGACCGGAAAACCGCCGCCGAGATTGATGTGCGAAAGTTTGATGCCGGTTTCTTCGTAAATTTTTAAAAGATTCGCAAATAAAAGCGCGAATGCTTCTGAATACGGCGCGGATTCGGGGTTTTGCGAGCCGATGTGCAGATGAACGCCGCAGAGATTTAAAAATTCCGAATCTTTGTATTGCCGGAAAGCCGCAAGTGCTTCGTCGGGCATCATTCCGAATTTCGATGTCAAAAGCGCGGTCTGCAAACCCGAATGCGTGTTCGTCTCGATTTCCGGCACGAGCCGCAAAGAAACATTCGCGCGTTTATTCAGTCGCCGCGCCGTCGTTTCGATCAAAGATAATTCGTAAAGCGAATCTGCTTGAATCGCGTAAATTTCCGCGTTAATCGCCGCTTCGATCTCCCAGATTTCCTTGCTCGTGCCGTTGAAAATTATTTGCTCGCCCGTAAAGCCGATTTGCAGAGCCTTCCAAAGCTCGCCGCCCGAATTGACTTCCAAATCGCACGGCGCGTCTTTCACGCAGCGCAAAATAGCCATCACCGAATTGGCTTTCGCCGCGTAACAAATTTTCAATCCGCAATCAATCACTTGCTCCGCGCGGCGCAGACGTTCGATGTTTTGACGAATTCGCGTTTCCGAAAAAATGAACAAAGGCGTTCCGAATTTTTCCGTCAGATCAATCGCCGACGCGCCGCCGATAAAAAGTTGTCTGTCTTTAACTTCGAGAAAATTTTCGATTGTCCAAGCCGGCTGCATAGGAAAAAGATTATAGCAAAATTTATTTTTCACCAGCCGCGCCGCTGAATTTAAAAATAAAAAAACGGCTCACCGCACCGAACTTAAAGGGGTAAAGTCCGGTTTGCGGTAAGCCGCCGTTTCAAAGCGGGTTCTCCCCAGATTGCGCCTTGAAACTGTCTCGCAGATGAGCGAAACGATTGGCATTTCGTCGCGCTCCGTTTCGGCGATGCGTTTATCGCCTTCAAATAACAACGCAAAATTTACAGACGAAACGGGTCGGCGTGATTGCGTTAAATTGCAAAAAAATTTCAACCGTCTAAAATAAAGTTGTAAGATTCTGTAAATTCCCCAAAAATGAACGACAATCCGGGCAATATCACGCAGCTCTTGAAAGACTATCAAACGGGCAATAAAGACGCGCTCGATGCGATGTTTCCGCTCGTTTATGACGAGTTGCGAAAGCTCGCGGCGAGCCGCCTGCGCTCGGAACGCGACGATCATACTTTGCAGGCGACCGCGCTCGTTCACGAAGCCTATCTGCGCTTGATCGAACAGGAAAAACAAACTTGGCAGAATCGCGCCCATTTCTTCGGTCTGGCGGCGGAAATGATGCGGCGCATTTTGGTTAATCACGCCGTCAAACGCAACGCCGACAAGCGTTTCGGCAGTCAAACTCGCCTCGCGCTCGACGAGATGATTGATTTTACGCACGGGCAAGACGTTAATTTGGTTTTGCTCGATGAGGCGTTAAATAAGCTCGCCGAATTCGATCCGAAACAGGCGAAAATCGTTGAATTGAAATTTTTCGGCGGCTTAACGAACGAAGAAATCGCCGAAGTCACGGGCGTTTCCGATTCGACCGTCAAACGCGAATGGCGCGTCGCCAAAGCGTGGCTGCACGACCAATTAAAAGGAGAATAATTTTATGGCAATCGCAAAAAAGAAATTAAGCAAAAGCGCGAAGTTAGCGGCAAAACTGTTGAAAGATTCCAAACTTTTGAACGACCAGAAAAAAGCGAACGAACAAAAAATTCCGCTTGATCCGAAAGCGACGAATATTCCGGCTAAATTAAATACTGCCAACAAAATGCGCCCGGAAAAGAAACGCGGCTAACATAATCTGAAACGGCAAATTTATGACCCCGGAAAAATGGCAGGCGATCAAAGAAATTTTCAGCGAGGCGGTCGAGATGCCGCGTGAAAAGCGTGAAAAGTTTTTAGACGAACAGGCAAATGGCGACGGCGAATTGCGCCGCGAAGTTGAAAAACTGCTTGCTTCGGATGAAGAAGCGAAAACTTTGTTCGACGGCAAATCTCTGATTCCGGCGGGCGGCTTGCCGGCGGAAAAGCAATTCGGTATTTACCGCATTGTTCGCAAAATCGGCGAAGGCGGAATGGGCGCGGTTTATCTCGCCGAGCGGACGGATTTAAAACAGCGCGTCGCTTTGAAAATCATTCGACACGGCGCGGATTCGGAAACGATTCTGCGCCGTTTCCGGCGCGAACAGGAAATCTTAGCCGCGCTCGAACATCCGAACATCGCGCGCCTGCTCGATGTCGGCATCTCGCCCGAAGGTATTCCGTATCTGGCGATGGAATTTGTCGAAGGCGTTGACTTGACGGAATTTTGCGACCGCCGCGATCTTTCCGTCAACGAACGCCTGCGCCTTTTCCGCAAAATCTGCGAAGCCGTCGCCTACGCGCATTCGCGGCTCGTCGTGCATCGGGATTTGAAGCCGTCGAATATTATCGTCAACGAAAAAGGCGAACCGAAACTGCTCGATTTCGGTATCTCGAAACTTTTGGGCGAAACCGAAACGGAAACCGACGCAAAAGGCACGGTTACTTCGATGGGAATGCTCACGCCGAATTATGCATCCCCGGAACAATTTCGCGGCGAAACCGTTTCGACCGCGACCGACATTTACAGTCTCGGCGTGATTTTGTTCGAGATGCTGACCGGCGCGCTGCCGTATCAAATCGGCAACAAAAGATTCGACGAAGTTGCCCGCGCCGTCATCGAAACCGAACCGCAGCGTCCTTCATCAGTCGTTTTTCGCCCTTCGCCAAACGACCAAAACGCGACGAACGAGAACGACGAACAAACGACAAACAGCAAAGGACAAAAAACAAAAAACAAAGGACAAACAACTAACAGCAAATCTCTGCGCGGCGATTTGGACAACATAATTCTCAAAGCATTACGCAAAGAACCCGACCGCCGCTATTCGTCAATCGAAAAATTCTCCGACGACATTCGCCGCCATCTCGAAGGCTTACCCGTCGCCGCGCGTCCCGACACTTTTTCCTATCGCGCCGAAAAATTCATTCAACGCAATCGTTTTGCCGTCGCCGCCGGTTTGATGATTCTTTTAACTTTAATCGGCGGCATCGCAACGACATTGTGGCAGTCGGTTCGCGCCGAACGTCAGCGAACGATTGCCGAACAGCAAAAACAGGAAACCGACCGTCGATTTAAACAAGTTCGAGAATTGGCGAACAACATTATTTTCAAATATCACGATGAGATCGCCAATCTCGAAGGCGCGACAAAAGTGCGCGAAGCTCTGATCGGCGATGCCGTCAATTACCTCGACAGCTTGGCGACCGAAGCGGGCGACGATACCGCATTCAAAAATGAATTAGCCGCCGCTTATCTGCGCGTCGGCGACGTTCAGGGACAAGCGTTTCAAGCGAATTTGGGCGATACTGCCGCCGCCAAAAAAAGTTATCAAAAGGCAATCGCGCTATTAGAACCGCTCGCGGAAGACAATCAAAATTCGGAAGCGCAAAGTCAATTGTTGGATGCTTATGGCAAATTGCGCGATTTGCTTTTGCGCGATTCGGACGAGCAAGCCGAAGAATTATCCAAAAAGGCTTTGATTCTCAGCGAACAATTCGTTGCGGCGCATCCCGACGATGCCAAAGAAACGGTGCGGCTTGTCAACAGTTATATTTCGCAAAGCGAAACTCGAAGAACTTTTACCGAAGGTTACGAAGATTTTCAACGCGCTCTGAATTTGGTGGAGCCGCTCGTTGCCAAAGATTCGACAAATCCGCTTCTGCTTCGATCAAACGCCAGAATACTCGGCGAATACAGCGGCAATTTATATTTGCAAGGCTATCTTTATACGGATTTACGGCGCGATGATTTAGCCGCGCCGCTTTACAGAAAATCCGTCGAACTCGCACAAGAAGCAATTGGCTTGGCGGAAAAAGCCCGTTCGATCACGCCCGACGACGCGCGCATTTCGCGCGGTTTGTATGTTTATAAAATGAATAAGTCTCTGTCGCAAAACGAACTCGGCGAAACGGACGCGGCTTTGCAAACTTTACTCGAATTACTCGAATACACGCAGAAAATTGTAGAAAAAGATGCGGAAAACATTAACGCGGTTTTCGATCTTTCGGACGCTCAACAATCAATCGCCAGAGCTTACGCAAAGCGCGGTGAATTTGATAAATCGTTTGCTTATTTTCAAAAATCGCTCGTCATTAAAGAACAGTTAATCAAGGGAGACCCGGAAAATTCCGACGCTCTGCGAATGAAATTTATAACGAAAATGTTTTGGGGCGACGCACAATTTCTGCAAGGCGAGGCTGCCAAAGCCGCGAGTATTTACCGAACTGCTTTTGAGGAATTTAAAAAAGCAGACGCGCCGGACGACCCGTATTTGATATATGCCGAAGGTTTCACAGCCTTCAAACTCGGTAACTGTTTTCAAGAACAAGCGGAAAATCAAAAGGGAAAATCTGCTGTGCTTTGGAACTCGGCGCGAGATTCTTACGCCAAAGCTGTTGAGCTATGGAAAAAGCCCGAATCGAGCGAAGCATTATACAGCGATGTTTATAATGAATTTTTGAACAGCGCGGAAACGCAGAAAAAAGCAAGTATGGAAAAAGCGGCGACTTTTTGAAAAAGTCTCGATGTTTTAAAAGCAATATAATAAAAGGCGTTATTGTAATCCTGCGATTTTACAATAACGCCTTTTATTATTTTCAGATTATGTAGATTTTACTTCTGAATTCCCGTTCCGCGCGGATAATTTTCGCCGAGCGTAATCGGCAATTTTCCTTTGAAATCAATTTCGCCGCTCAAGGCTCTGGCGGTCGCTCTTTGCAGGCTCGGCATATCGCCGTAAGCAACGATATAGGTTTTTAAATCGGGAAAATTTTTGAGCAAGTAAGGATTGCCGAAACTCAAGCCGATGACTTGCTTGTTCGCTTGCAGAAGCTCGCGCAAAATATTCGCGCCCGTGTCGGGAATTCCGGCGGAATTTTTCGCGCCCGAACGAACGCGACCGACGAGCGAGGCGAGAACGATGTCGGCTTCCGATGCTTTTTTTCGCGCCGCCGCGATTTCTTCGGCGGTCGCACGTTCGTCCAAAGTAATCGAATCGAATTTATATCCGGCTTGCCGCAATGCTCTTAAAAATGAACCGCCCGCGAAAACGCGGTCGTCGCCGTTGGTGATTCCTAAAACGAAAATCTTTTGTTCTTTTTTGAGCGGCAGAACGCCGTCTTGTTTTTTAACGAGCGTGATGGCGTTTTCGGCGATTTCGTTGGAAAGCCGACGCGATTCGTCACCGCCGACGATTTTATCGATTTGATCAATCGGCGTGATTTTGGTTTTCTCCAAACCGAGTTTTGATTTCCACGCGAGAATACGGCGAACGGATTGATCCAGGCGTTCCATCGAAATTCTGCCCGACGCGACGGCTTCTTTTAAGCCTTTGATCGTCTGGTCAACATCCGCCGGTTTTTCCAGAATATCCGCGCCCGCGAGAACCGCGCGAACGGCGGCTTCGCCCTGATCGAAATAAATCGTCAAGCCGCTCATACTCATCGCGTCGGTTACGATCAAGCCTTGAAAATTCATTTGCTTTCGCAGAATTTCCGTCTGCACAATCGGCGAAAGCGTCGCGGGCATCGTCGCTTTTTCCGCGACAATTTCCGCGCCTTCTTCGGCATCGCCTTGAATATAATTTTTCAACGGTTTGATTTCCGTCGGATCAATCTGCGGCAGAGCGATGTGCGCGACCATCACCGACGCGATGCCGGCATTGATCGCTTGCTGAAACGGCGGCAGCTCGACTTGATCGAGGCGCGTTCGCGGCAGATTGATAATCGGCAAACCGCGATGCGAATCAACCGCCGTGTCGCCGTGACCGGGAAAATGTTTGGCGGTCGCAATGATATTTTGGCTTTGCAAACCTTCGACGAACGCCGCGCCGAAACGCCCGACTTCCGCCGGATTTTCGCCGTAACTGCGGACATTTATCACCGGATTGTCGGCGTTATTATTAACATCTAAAACCGGCGCGTAAATTTGCAGAATTCCCAGAGCGCGGGCGTCGCGTCCGGCAATTTCGCCGACGCGACGCGCGTATTCGGGATTGCCCGTCGCGCCGATTGCCATATTCCAGGGAAAATTTTCCGCGTCAATAAAGCGCATTCCAACGCCGGTTTCCGCGTCAATCGCAATCAAAAGCGGAGTTTGCGCGGCTTCCTGCATACGGTTGACGAGAATCACGGTTTCGTAAATCGGCGCGCCGAACAAAACGATTCCGCCGAGCTTATTTTCGACGATTTGGCGTTTTAATTCCTTAAAATCGTAACTGTCCTGATTGAGATAACGCGCGTTGATGCCGATGTGAACGAGCTGCCCGATTTTTTCGTCAATCGACATTTTTTTGAGTTGCTTGTCAGCCCATTTGAAATCTTTTTCGGACGGGCTGAATTTTTGATTCTGCGCGGCGACGGGAACATAAAAAGATAAGTTCAGAAGGCAGGCTAAAAATAAAAAGACAATAAATTTTTTCATCGGGAAATTAAATTTTGCTATAAGCATTATGAAAGTAAAAGAACAGAATACATAAAAAATTCTGATAAAAAAAGTCGGCAAAGAGATGTCGGCAAAATTCGTGATTCCGCCGGCAGCTCTTTCTACGCGAATTGATTTAGATAGTTTCCGCCGCTTTATTTTGAGTGAAAAAGCTGGCTATAAACGCGACGAGCAATGTCGTCAAACTGCCGATCACGGCATACCACGGAAATGCGATTTTTGTTCCGTAATAAATATAAAGCATCAACGCGATACTCGTCGCCATCGCAATCAGAGCGCAGGTTTGATTGGCTTTTTTGACAAAAGTTCCGACGAGAAAAACGCCTAAAACAGGACCGTTGATTAAAGATGCGATTGAAAGAGCCTGATTCAAAGCCGATGTTCCGGCATCTTTGACGGCGACGGCGACGAGAATTTGAACAATGCCGACGATGACCGTTAAAATGCTCGCTTTTCTGAGCAGATTTTTATCGGATTTATCTTTCGCAAACGGCTTGTATAAATCGTTAATCGCGGTCGCCGCAATCGAATTGAGCGACGACGAAAGAGCCGCCGCGAAGATCGCCGCGACGACCAGACCGCTCAAGCCCGACGGCATATGTTTCGTAATAAAATCGGGAAAAACCTGATCGCCGCCCACGAACGGAAATGTTGCCGGAAGCGTCGAACCGACCGCGCCGACCTGCGCGTATTCGGGCAGATTAAACGGCTGATAATAAGCGAACAGCAACACGCCGATGAAAAGAAAACCGATGAATTGTCCGAGAACGACCGCGCCGCTCGACAGCAAAGCGGTCGCGGCGGACGCTGGTTTATCGGTGCATAAATAACGCTGAACGAGATATTGATCCGTGCCGTGCGTGGACATCGTTAAAAAACAACCGCCGATTAAGCCGCCCCAAAAAGTGTAGGTTTTCGTGAAGTCGAGCGAGAAATCGAACACTTGAAATTTGTTAAATTGTGTCCCGAGTTCCAAAACTCGCGCCATTCCGCCGTCAACCTGATTCAAAATCACGACTGCCGCCGCAATCGCGCCGCCGATGTAAATTCCGAGTTGGACGACTTCAACCCAAATGACGGCTTCCATTCCGCCGAAAAACGTGAAAATTATCATTACCACGCCAAGCAGAATGATTGATAAAATGATAATTGTCTGCGGATTCGCGTCCGGCACGAATGCCGTGTAAACCGCCGCCAAAACAATCGCCGTCAAAAGCAAACGGATACCGTCGGCGATGTTTCGCATAATGACGAACAAAGCCGATGCGAGCATCTTCACCTTCTCGCCGAACCGTTCGCCCAAAAGTTGATAAACCGTGAACAGTTCGCCTTTGAAATAGAGCGGAATAAACAGCAGGGAAATAACGACGCGCCCGAGCATATAGCCGAATACGAGCTGCAAAAACTCGAAATTTCCGTTCTTCGCAAACGCGATTCCGGGAACGGAAATAAATGTTATCGTCGAAGTTTCCGTCGCCACAATCGAAGCCGCAATCGCCCACCAAGGCACGTTCCGGTCGCCGACAAAATAATCTTCGGTCGTTTCCTGCTTGCCCGAATAAAAAATCCCGAACAGCGTGATGCCGATTAGATAACCGAAAATGATAATCAAATCTAAAGTTTGCATAATGAAAAAGCCGTTCAGCGGAGAGATTGTTTTAATATAAGCAAATCTCTCGCTAAACGGCAATTTCTATAACCGAATTTTATTGCAGAAAGTTTTAATCAACCGCAAAACTGATGTTGACGACCGCCGTGACATCTTTGTCAATCGAAGACGTATCGCTGATGCCCGCGTCGGAAACTTCGGTCGAATCGGCGGCGGTGATCTGCATCACGCCCATTCTTGCGGAACGCACCGCGCCGATGCTGTTGCCGGTGCTGGCGGCGATTTTTTCAGCGCGGGTTTTCGCGTCTTTCGCCGCTTCGCCGAGCATCTCGATTTTCAAATCGCCCAAGCCCGTAAATAAATATTGCGGCGAGCCGGATTCGAGCAAAATTCCCTGATTGATAAGTTCGGTAGATTCACGCGCGATTTGCGAAATTTTATCAACCTCGTTCGATCTGACATCAATTGTCTGCCGAAGCGAATAGCCTGTAATCTCCGAAGATTCCGCGCCGTTTTCGTCCTGTTTATGCAAAGTCGTCGAAGAAATCGAAGAAATCGTCATCTGATTTTCCGCAACGCCTTTGCTGATCAAATACTGCTTGACGCGCGGAATGTTTTCCGACAGCGATTTATACGCTTCTGAAAGTTGCGGGGCTTGATAAGTTACGCCCGCGCTCCAAGTTACGAGATCGGATTTGATGCGTTTTTTCGCCGAACCCGTAACCGTAATCGCTTCGTCGCCCTTTTTCGTTTTTGTATAAAACCAGCCGAAAATGACTGATGACAAAACCAAGCCGATTGCCAACGCGACTCCGCCGTTAAATAAATAATTGTTTCTGTTTCCGTTTAATTCCATTGTGTTTAGTAGCCTCCGCTAACATAAACGAATTAAACGATAATTTTTGCGTTGATTTTACGCCGCCAGACACAGAGCGCGACTGTGGCAAACCACAGTTTAACGATTTAATATTTCAATGGCGCGTTCGATAACGAAATCATTTTCAATTAAAATTCTCTGCGCCAATTCAAAATCCGCGTTTGTTTTGTTCATTACAATGGCGATTCGCAAATCGTTTTCGGCTTCACTCATTAAATTCTGCGCCGCCGTTTCGTCCAAATCGGTTTCCGACATCAAAATTCGCAAACTGCGCTCTTTTAATTTCGCGTTTGAAGATTTTACATTCGTCATTCGATTGCCTTTGACGTAGCCGAGCCGGACCATCGCGGCGGTCGAAATCATATTCAAAATCATTTTTTGCGCTGTTCCCGCTTTCATCCGCGAAGAACCGGTGATTGCTTCCGCGCCGACGACGGGAACGATGGCGATTTCCGCTGTTTGAGTCAGCAAAGATTCGGGGACGCAAGCGATGCAAGCCGTGAAACAGCCGAGCGATCCGGCATATTCGACCGCGCCGATTGTGTAAGGCGTTCTGCCCGACGCGGCGATGCCGATGACCGAATCTTTTTCGTTTAAATCGCGCTTTTGCAAATCCGTTTTTCCGGCTTCGCGGTTGTCCTCGCTCGCTTCGGTCGCTTTGTAAAGCGCACCGTAACCGCCCGCGATCACGCCTTGAATCAAATCGTAAGACACGCCGAATGTCGGCGGAATCTCGCTCGCGTCCAAAACGCCGAGCCGCCCGCTCGTTCCCGTGCCGACGTAGAAAAGTCGTCCGCCGTTTCTTAATCTTTCGACGATTCGGTCAATCGCTTCGGTGACTTGCGGCAAAACTTTTTCTACCGCGACCGCGACTAATTTATCTTCGTCGTTAATCAATCGAATCGCTTCGAGCGTTGAAACTCGGTCAATATTCGCGGTTTTTGGGTTTTCCCGTTCGGTAATCGGTATATTCATTGCTTTCGGCATAGATTGCTCCGAGATTTTCGCGCGTCAAGAAATCGCATAAACTCTGTAAAATCAACGCATAGAAAAGGTCGGCACAATCAAATAAAAATATTGCAAAGAGTTTTAACAATATGTCAAAATTAACTCTGTGTCGAAATTCAGACACTATTCTCTAAAACAAATCCAGACGCACTTTCCAGAGGTAAACAAAAAATGCATTTGAATTCTTCTCTAACATCAACGCCGAAGATCGGATGCGGCGCGTGTTCTGACGCAACCGCGCTCGATTTCGATTTTACGATGGCGTTTCAGCCGATAATTGATTTACAAAACAAAAAAATCTTCGCGCACGAAGCATTGGTTCGCGGATTAAACGGCGAATCCGCATGGACGATTATTAACCAGACCAACGAAAAAAATTTATACAAATTTGACCAAACCTGTCGCGTCAAAGCCGTGAGTTTAGCGGCTAAACTCGGCATCGAATCTTTTCTGAGCATCAATTTTTTGCCGAACGCCGTTTACCAGCCGGAAAATTGTCTGCGAACGACAATTAAGGCGGCGCGCGAAAACGATTTTCCGCTTGAAAAAATTATTTTCGAGATAACCGAAGTCGAAAAAGCGAAAAGCAACGCTCAGCTGAAAGAAATCGTTACCGAGTATAAAAGACAAGGCTTCAAAACAGCTATTGACGATTTCGGCGCGGGCTATTCGGGACTGAATTTACTCTCGGTTTTTCAACCTGATTTTCTCAAACTCGATATGGAATTGATCAGAGATATTGACGTGAATGCCATCAAACAGACGATTGTCAAAAGCATCACGCAAGTGGCAAACGATCTAAATATCACGTTAATTGTTGAAGGAATCGAGACGAGAAACGAATTAAACGTCTTGCGCAATTTCGGCATAAATTTATTTCAAGGCTACTTTTTTGCGAGACCGGCGTTTGAAGCGTTAGCCGAAGTTTCAACTGAATTTTGTTTGCAGAGCAGATCAGTTGAAACTTACGATGTCGAAAGCGAAACGCTCTGCGTCGTATAACTTCTCTTTAATTCAGAAATCCGAAAGGGCGCGAAAGTTTGAACTTTCGCGCCCTTTTGATTTTATTCAATTCTTCAAATAAAAGAATGAGTTTGCGCCAAAGAATTAAATGTAATTATTGTGAAGTTTCATTCGTAAACATCTCCAAAGCCATCTTCGCCGCCGCGCTCGCCGGCTGCAGAAGCGGTTCGGCTAAATGCGCTTTCGGCGCGATTTGATGAACTGTTTGAATCAGCGAATCGGTAATCAAGCTGCCGGCGCGAAAAATGCTGCCGACCAAGCCGATTGGAAATTTTTTTCTTTTTAAGCTCAGTTTTTCGATCACCGCGCTGACTGCCGAACCGAGCTCCGTGCCGGCTTCGCTTAAAATGTCGGCGGCGACTTTGTCGCCAGTTCTGGCTGTTTCCGCAACCAGACGCGCGAATCCGGCGATGCGTTTGTTGTCCATCTGCGGCGCGTAGATCGCAATTAAAAGATTTTCCGGCGATGAGGCGCGAAAATAAATTTTTCCGGCTTCGCTCAATTCGGTCGGCTCGCCGCGTCCGTCGAGAGCTTTGGCGATGGCTTGCAAACCGCGCCGCGCGATGCTGATGCCGCCGCCTTCGTCGCCCGCAATCGGTCCCCATCCGCCCGCGATTGCCGTGTCGCCTTTTTCGTTTCTTCCCAAACAAACCGAACCCGTTCCGGCGATGACCACCACGCCCGCTTTACCGAGCGATGTGCCGAAAAGCGCGATGTCTGCATCAGTTACGACCTCGACCGATTCGATGCCGAGCGTGTCGGCGATGCGTTCGCGCAGACGCCGGCGCAAATCGCCGCGCCGCACTCCGGCTAAACCGCACGTCGCCGAAACGATGTCGCCGCGACTTTTGTTTGCCGCGTCGCAAGCCGCGTCAATCGCCTGAAAAATATTCGTCAAAGCCGTTTCCACGCCGACGCGCAGAGGATTCGACGCGCCGGAAAATCCTTCGCCGCTGACCTGTCCGTCTTCGTTAAATAAAACCGCGTGCGTTTTCGTGCCGCCGCCGTCAATGCCCAGATAAAGATTGTGTGATTTGGCGCGGCGAGATTTTTTTACAGGAGCTTTCGACATTTCAAACCGTTGATTTTGCAGTCAAAACCAGTTCTATCTTAACGACTGTCGAATCATAATGAAAACTAAAAGATTTTATGCGAGCGATAAGAGTTGATAATTGATTGCGAATATTTAATAATTGTTCGACAACCGAATTTTCAATTCTCCAAAACAATTTTCGACAACAGATTTTTATGGAAATCAGACAGCTAAAAGCGTTTTTGGCAATCGCCGAGGCGAAAACTTTTACGGCGGGTGCGCGGCAGGTAAACATCACACAGGCGGCGATTTCGATGCAGATTCGGCAGTTGGAAGAATCGGTCGGCGTGCCGCTTTTTACGCGAACGCCGCGCCGCGTGATTTTGACCGAAGCGGGCGAATTGCTTCTGCATCGCGCGAGAAAAATTCTGCGTGAATATTCCGCCGCGCTCGCCGAAATCGCCGAAATCGCCGGCGCGGAACACGGACGGCTTCGTATCGGCTCGGCATCGGCGATGTTCGATTCGGCGCAGCTGCCGCAGATTCTCGACAAGCTGATAAAAAGATTTCCGAACGCCGATGTCAAAGTCAGTTCCGGCACAAGCCAGTCGCTGGTTGACAAAATTTTGCATGGCGACATTGATATGGCGTTTGTGTCGCTGCCGGTCGAAACTTCGAATATTCAAACCGATTTATTGTTCAGCGACGAAATCGTCGCCATCGCCAGTCCTTCGCATCCGCTCGCCAAAGAAAAATTTATCAGCGCGACAACGCTCGCGGGCGAATCTTTGATTCTGGGCGAAAAAGGCGGCAACACGCGCCGGATGATTGACGCTTTTTTCGCGGCGGCGAACGTCCACCCGAACGTGATGATGGAATTGTCCAGACAGGAAGCGATTAATCGAATGGTCGAAAATAATATGGGCGTTGGCATCGTCGGCGCGAAAAACGTCGCCAAAGAAATCCGCGAAAAACGCCTCGTCTCGTGGCTCATCGAAGGCGCGGAAATCAAATGGGATTTGGGCTTGGCAAGATTGCGCGGCGGCTATTTTTCGCCGATTGCCAAAGAATTTGTCGAGCTTTGCAAGGAAAGCTATAAGGAACGCGAGAAAGAATTGAGAGCGGGAAGATGAATCAATTACGAATTACGAATTACGAATTACGATCTAGAACACAGTCTGAAAAATTGCGTTTCGGCATTTCGGTAACAATGTTTTTTGCCTTTTGCCTTCTGTCTTTTGCCTTCGCCAACGCGCAAGGTTTGCCCGTCGCCGCGCCGCAGACAATCGGAATGTCGGCGGAAAAATTGAATCAGATTGACGCGCTCGTTGAAAAAGACATCGCGGATAAAAAACTTCCGGGCGCGGTCGTCATCATCGGACACAAAGGGAAAATCGTTTATCGCAAAGCGTTCGGCAATCGCTCGCTCGTGCCAAACGTCGAGAAAATGACGGTTGACACGATTTTCGATGTGGCGAGCTTGACGAAAGTCGTGGCGACGACGACGAGCGTGATGATTTTGGTCGAGCAGGGCAAACTGCGCCTGAACGACACCGTCGGCAAATTCTTTCCCGAAATCGAAGACGAAAACGCCAAAAAAGTGACGATTCAGCAATTATTAACGCACACGTCCGGCTACGCGCCCGATTTCGATCTGCGCGAAAAATGGATGGGGCGCGATGGAATGCTCGCGGCGTTGAAAAAAGAAAAACTCCGCACCGCGCCGGGAACGAAGTTTGTTTATTCGGATATTGGTTTTATAGTGCTTGGCGAGATTGTCGGACGTTTAGAAGACGTGACCGATTGTCCTTATACGAATTGTCCCGATAGATTCGCGGAACGAAATATCTTTGAAAATTTAAAAATGAAAGATTCGGCGTTTTTCAGATTGGGAAATAAATCGGTCGAAAATCTGATGCGTCAAATTGATATTTTTGATAAACGGGTCGCGCCAACCGAAAATATCAAAGGACAAAACAGCTATCTCGGCTCGACATTTGAAGGCGACGACAAAACAGGCAATCAAATTTTGCGCGGGCAAGTTCACGATCCGACGGCTTTTCGGATGGGCGGCGTTGCCGGACACGCCGGACTTTTTTCGACCGCCGACGATTTGGCGAGATTTTGTCAGATGCTTTTGAACGGCGGCGTTTTGGACGGGAAAAGAATTTTGTCAGCGCAGACGATTGCAAGAATGACCGCGCCGATTGTCGTCAGCGAAGACGGCGCGACGCGCGGGCTTGGCTGGGATATGAACACCGCGTTTTCGTCGAATCGCGGCGAGCTTTTTCCGCTCGGCTCGTTCGGGCATACGGGTTTTACGGGAACTTCGATCTGGATTGACCGCGTAACGCAGACGTTCGTCGTCTTTATGTCGAACCGCGTTCACCCCGACGGCAAAGGCGATATAACGCCGCTTCGCGCGAAAGTCGCCACCGTCGCGGCTTCAGCAGTCGAAGACACGCCTGTCGAAGCGATTCGCCTTGCGGAAGACATTTATTCATCGCAAGTCGCCGCGCAAATCGCAAAATTTAAAGAAAACTTGATGAAAAACGCCGTCGTAAATCTTCCGACTGGCGGCGGTCCAAACAGTAAGGATTTCGCGCTTTTGAACATTCCTTACAACTCAACAAATACCAATGTCTTGAACGGAATTGACGTTCTCGAAAAAAACAATTTCAAGGAATTAAACGGCTTAAAAGTCGGCTTAGTCACCAATCAAACTGGAAAAGATTTGTCCGGCGCGGCAACAATTGATGTTTTGAAAAACGCGCCGAATGTCAATTTAGTCGCGCTTTTTTCGCCTGAACACGGCATTCGCGGCGAACTCGATCAAGAGAAAATCAACGATTCGATTGACGAAAAAACCGGCTTGCCCGTTTATTCGCTCTACAATGAAACGCGCCGCCCGAAGCCCGAACAGTTAAAAGATTTGGACGCGATTGTTTTCGATATTCAAGATGTCGGAACGAGATTTTACACATATATTTCGACGCTGCAAAACGTCTTGGAAGAAGCGGCGAAGGCGGGAAAACCCGTTTATGTTTTAGACCGTCCAAATCCGATCAACGGTATTGATGTCGCGGGCGCAATCGCCGACGCGGATAAATTTTCTTTCGTCGCCACGCACGATTTGCCCGTCAGACACGGAATGACCATCGGCGAAATCGCGCAGATGTTCAACGCCGAAAAGAAAAT
>CAXTMQ010000041.1:0-22468 GCA_964245305.1 uncultured Pyrinomonadaceae bacterium | reverse complement strand
CGGTCGAGATGAATTTCCGAGTTGCCCGTTCCTTTGAATTCTTCAAAAATCACGTCGTCCATGCGCGAACCCGTATCAATCAAAGCGGTGGCGATGATGGTTAAACTGCCGCCTTCTTCGATATTGCGAGCCGCGCCGAAAAATCGTTTCGGTCTTTGCAGCGCGTTAGAATCAATACCGCCCGAAAGAATCTTGCCCGACGGCGGCACGACGGCGTTGTGCGCTCTTGCAAGTCTGGTAATCGAATCGAGCAGAATAACGACATCGCGTTTGTGTTCGACGAGGCGTTTCGCTTTTTCGATGACCATATCGGCGACCTGCACGTGGCGCGTCGGCGGTTCGTCGAAGGTCGAAGAAATAACTTCGCCTTTGACCGAACGCTGCATATCGGTAACTTCTTCGGGTCGTTCGTCAATCAGCAAAACGATCAAGGTTACTTCGGGATGATTCTGCGTGATGGAATTCGCCATCGTCTGCAAAAGCATCGTTTTTCCGGTGCGCGGCGGCGCGACGATCAGAGCGCGTTGACCTTTGCCGATCGGCGTAACCAAATCAATCACGCGCGCGGCGACGTGTTCCGCGCCGGTTTCCATCCGAAGCTGTTCGTCCGGGTAAAGCGGCGTTAAATTGTCGAAGAAAACTTTTTCGCGGCTGTGTTCGGGAGCTTCAAAATTGATCGCTTCGACTTTGATGAGCGCGAAATATCTTTCGCCTTCTTTCGGCGGGCGAATTTGCCCGCTGACCGTATCGCCGGTGCGAAGATCGAATTTGCGAATCTGCGAAGGGGACACGTAAATATCGTCGGGACCGGGCAGATAATTATATTCGGGAGCGCGCAGAAATCCGAAGCCGTCGGGCAGAGTTTCAAGCACGCCTTCCGAGAAAATCAAACCGCTTTTTTCGGTTTGCGCCGCGAGCAGTTTGAAAATCAATTCCTGCTTACGCATCCCGGACGCGCCCTCGACTTCCAATTCCTTCGCGATATGCGTCAGTTCGGAAATGGACATTTCCTTTAATTCCGCCAAATCCAAAGTCGCGGTATCGGGCATATCGGATTTCTTTCTGCCGTGATTGCCGTCGCCATCGGTTTCGGCTTTAATTTCCTGCGGTTTTTCTTCCGTGTCTTCCGAAGTTTTTTCAAAGCCGTTTTCTTCGTGCTTGTCAGTCTTCGTCTGTTTAGTCCTTGTCGTTCTGGTTGCCATTTTTTTAATTTCGTTTGTTTTTTAGATGTGTTCGCAGTCTTTCGAGATTTTAACTATTGATATAAAGACATCTGATTTAAGACTTTTTATATTAAAGTATGAAACGCCCGAATCTTGGAAATATTTGTATGGAATTCCGCTGTGGTGCAAACAAATGTAGAAGCCTTTCGACTCTAAAACCCTTTTGAGTTAAATGGGAATGCTTAATTATTACTAATTTTTTTCAAGAAAGCAACTAAAATTTACCGCTTTGCCGTAATTTTTCAAACTTTTATTGCAGCGAATCAGCGATTTCGCGCCAAACCGCGTCGCGCCCTTTTCCGGTTACCGAAGAATAAGCGATAACGCGGCTCGACGGCAGAGTTTTCTCGATTTCAAGCAAACTTTTTTGCAGTTTATTATTGGAAAGTTTGTCGGCTTTGGTCGCTACGACGAGATGACTTTTTTGATGATAAACGAGCCATTCGTTTAGTTGTAAGTCGAGCGCGGTCGGCTGGTGACGCGAATCAATCAGTTGAATAGAGAGTTTTAATTCGGCGCGTTTCGACAGATAATCTTCCGCCATCGTTCCCCAATCCGCGCGCATCGCTTTGGAGACTTTGGCGTAACCGTAGCCGGGCAAATCGGTAAAATAAAACGCTTCGTTGACGAGAAAAAAATTGATTGATTGGGTTCTGCCCGGCGTGTTTGATGTTCGCGCCAAGCCTTTTCTTTGCAGAAGCGAATTAAGAAGGCTCGATTTGCCGACGTTCGAGCGTCCGAGAAACGCGATTTCCGGCAAGCCGTCGCTCGTCCAATGGCTTTGGTTGAACGCGCTTCTTTTAAAATCCGCCGAAGTAATTTTCATCGTCTGTTTCTTTCAGAGGCAAATAAAATTATTTTCTCTATTTAACAGCGGATAGTTGACAGCGAACAGCGACGCGTTCTCAAGCTGTCAGCTATTCACTATCAACTATCCGCCGTAAAAACAAGAAAAGTTTTCTTTGGATATAATTCCCTTTTCAATTAACCTCGCGCCGCAAAAAATCTTCAAGCGTTTTTCGCCATCTCAAGTCGCGCTTCGATCATTCGCTGAATCATTGCCCGCCGCGCGGCTAAAAGTTCCTTCGCGTCGGGCATTTTCATAATCAGCGTTTCGAGATTTTTCAAATATTTCGGGCTGTTCATCGTCGCTCTGACTTCTTCTAAATACGGCTCTATTTTTGCAAAAATGACTTGATATTCGCCGCTTGATTCGAGAAACATTTCCTCGTCAATCGCGCCGTGATTGACGAGCGAAGCCGCCATATCCCAATAAGAAACGACCATTCGATAAAGCGCGCTTGTTTGCGGATCAATCATCGCCTTTAAAATGTCCGCCGCGCTTTCCGGCACGAAAGTCATTATCCAATTTCGCGCTTCGCGCATTTTTTCTTCGCGGCGCAATTCATAAAGTTTCAAAATTAGATTCGCCGATTCTGCTTTGTCCATAAATTTTTTCCTTTCGTTTTTTGATTTGATTTTTTTGGAAATAACATTCTGAAACTTAAATTGATTCGAGCGCAAAGTCAAAAACGAAAAAACATACTAAAATAATGGCGATGCCTTTGCCGCCGAAAATCGAATCGTTTATCGAAAATCTGCCCGACGAAACGGGAACGCGGCGATTTTTCCGGCAGTTTGCCGAAAAGTTTCCGCGTGAAGAAAAGAAACTCCTTAAAAACGAAGGCTTGCTGTCCGACGTTTTGACGCTCGCGGCGTTCAGTCCTTTGCTAGCGACGACGATTTTGCAAAATCCCGATTATATTTGGTGGCTCAACCGTCAGCGCGTTTCGTCGAAAGTGCGCGACAAAGAAGAACTGCTCGAATCGCTGGCGCGTTTCGCGCTGACAAATTCGGACGTTGACGCGAATATTTTGCTGGCGCGTTTTCGCCGCCGCGAGCTTTTGCGGATTTATCTGCGCGACATTCGCAACCTCGGAACAATCGCCGAAATCACCGAAGAAATTTCCAATCTCGCCGACGCGGTTTTGGAATACGCGCTTCGACAAGCCAGACAAGAACTCGACAATCGCTACGGCGCGCCGTTTGAATCGGACGAAAAATCGAAAGCGAAATTGGCGCGATTCTGTATCGTCGCGCTCGGCAAGCTCGGCTCGCTCGAATTAAATTATTCGTCGGACATCGATTTGCTTTTTCTATATTCAGACGACGGCACAACGAGCGGGCAAGGCGCGCGCGGCGTGGTCACGAACCGCGAATATTTCATCAAATTAGCCGAGCAAATCACGAAAATCGTCGGCGGACAAACCGGCGAAGGCGCGGCTTACCGCGTTGATTTGCGCCTGCGTCCGAACGGGCGCGTCGGCGCGTTGGCGATCTCGTGCAAAGAAGCCGTTAATTATTATCAAACGACGGCGCGAAACTGGGAACGACAAGTTTTGATTCGTTCGCGTCCGGCGGCGGGCGACGCGCGGCTTTTTCAGGAATTTTTCAAACGAGTCGAAACGGATATTTTCTCGAAAGATGAAACCGTCGAAAACGCGCTTCGCAACGTGCGGCTTTCAAAAGAAAAAATCAACGCCGAGAAAATTTCCGGCAAAAATTTTAACGTCAAGCTCGGCGCGGGCGGCATCCGCGAAATCGAATTCATCGCGCAGGCTTTACAGCTCGCTTACGCCGGAAAAGATAGTTGGCTTCGCGCCGCGCACACTTTGATTAGCATCTCGCGTCTTGCCGACCGTCGTTTGATTTCCGAAACAGAATTGACCGGACTTTTTAACGCTTATGAATTTCTGCGTCGTCTCGAACATCGTCTGCAAATGGAAAACGGCTTGCAAACGCACGTCGTTCCGAGCGAAGAAACGAAACGCCTGATCGTCGCGCGGCGAATGAATTGCGAAAATCTAACTGATTTTGAAACGGATTTAAACAATCACGTGAACAACGTCAGCCGCGTTTTTTCGCGCGTTTTCAAAGACCAAACGAGCGAACCGCTCGACGAAACCGCGAATGCTCGCGCCGTCGAAAAAATCGCCGGCGGATTCGATCAAAAGCCCGACCGGATCGAGCCGCTTTTGTCGTCGCTGAAAAAATCCGGCGGCGAAATCAACTCGACCGGCGAGCTTTCGGAAACGCTCGCGCGGCTCTCGGAAGTGTCGCCGCATTTCGCCGAATTGATTGCTTCGAGTTCGCATCTGGTCAAACATTTACCGACCGCGCAGAGCAATTTTGCAGAAAAAGATTATCAAAAAACTTTACTTTCGGCGGTTGAGAAACAATTGGATTTCAAAAATGAATTGGCAATTCTGCGACAAAGTTGGTCTCAGCTTTTAACCGAGATCGTCGTCGCCGACGCTTTTGAAAAAATCACGCGCCGCGAAGCCAAAAACCGACAAACGAAACTTGCCGAAGCTAGCGTCGAAACCGCGCTTTTCATTGTGCGGCGCGAACTCGAACGCCGCTTTTCGACAAAAATAAACGAATTTCCGTTCGCCGTGACGGGTTTGGGAAAACTCGGCGGCGGCGGAATGGATTACGGTTCGGATTTGGATTTAGTTCTGATTTACGACGACGAAAAACAGCTCGCCGTCAAAGACGTTTCCCTTGCCGAATTTTACGGTCGCGCGGTCGAAATTTTCGTGACGACGCTTTCGAGCCTGACGCGCGAAGGGTTGCTGTATCGCGTTGATCTGCGTCTGCGTCCCGACGGCAAAAATGGCGCGAATTCAAGCGGCAAACGCGCGTTTCTCAATTATCTGCAAACACGCGCGGCGATTTGGGAATGGCTCGCTTACGTCAAACTGCGCGGCGTGGCGGGCGATGTTCGTTTGGCGGCGGAAACCGAAGCGGCTGCCGGAAAAATCATCCGTCAAAACGCGCAAAGTCTTTTGGCGCAGAACGACGGATTGAAAACTTTGAGCGACGAAACTAAGCGTGTCCGCGACCGCCTCGAAGAAAAATCTCTCAATCGCCGCGCTTCGGAAATTGACATCAAATACGGCGCGGGCGGAATGCTCGACGTTTATTTCGCCGTTCGCTTTCTCCAACTCAAACACGACGTTCCCGACGACGCGGCAAATCGCTCGACGTTTTTCACGCTCGAAAAACTGCAGGAAAACAATTTTTTAATCCGCGAAGCGTTTCAAAACTTCTTTGACGGCTATCAATTTTTAAGCGAACTCGACCACAACCTGCGCCTAACCGTCGGACGCTCGACGCGCCTGCCCACCGCAAATCCGAAAATCATCGAAACTATCCGCCGCCGAATGCGAATCGCTTCAACCAAAGATTTGCTCGAACAATTAACCGTTCATCGTTTGAATATCCGCGCTTCGTTCGACGCAATTTTCGATTATTCAAATTGATTTCAATGCGATTTTTGCCTGTTTTACTGTATAATTTCGTTGTGTTCCAACAAACTTCAGAAGGTTTGACTCGAACTTTTACAAAATAATGAAGCCTTTCAAAATCAGAAACACCGAAATCAATCCGCCGCTGGTTCTCTCGCCGATGGCGGGCGTAACCGATTATTCGTTCCGGCGCGTGGCGAAAAATTGCGGCGGCATCGGGCTGACGGTTTCGGAATTTATTTCTGTCGAAGGTTTGACGCGCAACAATCCGAAGGCGAAACGGCAGATGCGTTTTTGGGAAGAAGAACGCCCGTTTGCCGTGCAGATATTCGGCGGGCAGATCGAACGAATGGTTTTGGCGGCGCAAATCGCCGAAGATGTCGGCGCGGATATTTTGGATATAAACTGCGGGTGTCCCGCGCCGAAAGTCGTTAAAAACGGCGGCGGTTCGGGGCTTTTAAGAGATTTGCCGCGCCTCGAAAGCATTTTGAAAGAAATCAAAAAAGCGATCACGATTCCGCTGACGCTGAAATTCCGCGCCGGTTATACCGATTCGACTTTAAATTATCTGGACGTAGCGAAGCTCGCCGAAGACTGCGGCGTGGAACATCTGCAATTACACGGGCGCACGAAGGAACAAGGCTATAAAGGTTTGGCGAATTGGGATTATGTGCGCGAAGTCAAAGAAGCCGTTTCAATTCCCGTCTCCGGCAGCGGCGATGTCGTTTCCATTGAAGGCGCACTGCAAAAATGGCGCGAAACGAACTGCGACGGAATTTTAATCGGTCGCGGCGCGATGCAGAACCCCTGGATTTTCCGTCAAATCGAAGACGTTCTTGAGGGACGCGAACCGTTTCAGCCGACTTTGGTAGACAAGCAAGAAGTTCTGCTCGAATATTTTGAAATGCTCCGCGAAGATATGCCCGAACTCGCCGCTATCGGCAAAATGAAACAGCTTGCCGGACAATTCACCAAAGGCTTGATCGGCGGCTCGCAGTTTCGTCAGACGCTTTATCATTCGCATTCGGTCGCGGAAATTTTAGACAACATCGGCGTTTATTTTGAAATCTTGAACGCCGGAAAAACTTATGGCGACGGCGCGGTTGAATCCGACGCGGATTTGGAAATCAATTCGTGCGAAATCGAATCCTGCGACGCGGCGATTGCCTGAAATTTATGTTCATCGTAAAAATCTTTTCAGTTTTCGCTTTTGTCGCTCTTTCATTTGTTTGCGTTCAGGCGCAAAGCACACCGAAAACGACTTCGGTAAAAGCATTTGACAATACGATAAAATCTTCGCCCGCTTACGCCGAAATTCTTTTACGAAAAACCGAGCGCGAAGCGGAACTCGAAAGTTTTTCGGCGGATTATACGGAAGAATTTCCGAAGGTCAGAGAAATAAAATATGAATTGGTCGTGCTGCAGAACGAGTTGGACAAAATTCTGGCGACGAGCGCGGCTGATGCGGGAAAACTGACTTTGGCTTTGGGAAAATTGATCGTGCGGAAAGCCGAGTTAGCGACCGAGTTAGCGAGCTTGCGCCGTCAGTATAACGACGATCACCCGGAAGTGAAACGCGCCAAACGCAAAATTGCCGTTTATGAAAAGGCGATTAGAGAGATTTTGCCGTAAGATTTTTTTCCGAAACTATTTTCAGTTTTTTGCTTTCAGTTTTTAGTTTTATGAAACGAATTTTGTTTTTATTCAGTTTGCTCACGCTTTCGACGGGCGGCGTTTTCGCACAATCGCCGGATAAAATTTTGAAGCAGGCGAATAAAGCTCTGGGCGGCGAAAAGATTTTGCAGTCAACTCAATCAAAGGAAAAAACCGGCACGATCAGGCGCGTTAAAGACGGCAGTTCGGGCAGGTTTCAGGAGCGAATCGCGCCGCCGAATTTTTATGATGTCGCGTTTGACCTCGATGGATTTGAAACGGAAACGGGTTTTAACGGCAAGTCGGGCTGGACGCGCGATTCGCGCGACGGCTTGCGAACTTTGACCGGCGCGGCGAGCCGCGATTTGCAAGCCTTGACGAATTACCGAACGCGCCGCTGGCTCGATTACAAAAAGCAAAAAGCGAAGATTACGTCGGGCGGTAAAACGGAAATCAACGGCAAAGCGGCGAATTTAATTGTGCTGACGACGGCGAAAGGCGCGGCGATAAAAATTTATTTCGACGCGCAAAACAGTTTGCCGGTTCGGGAAGAAATTCCGGCGGGCGAACAAATAATCGTTTTCGATTATGCCGATTACCGCGCTGTCAACGGCATCAACGAACCGTTTTCGATCAACGAAAAAATCGGCGGCGACGTTTATGAAATCCGTCTCGACAAAATCAATTTCAACCAGCCGATTGCCAAAGAAATTTTCGATTTTCCGAAAATTTCCGGCGAGCCTTTGCCCGATATTCCAAAACTTTTAACTGAACTGCAAACGAACGAAGACCGCATCGAAGCGATTTTGGAAGATTATTCTTACACGCAGAAAATCACGAGCCGCGAACTCGGCAAAGACGGAGTTTTGCGCGATACCGAATCGCAAACCGTTCAGCTTTCGTTTTATAAAGGCAATCGCATTCGCCGCGTGATCGAAAAAAACGGCAAGCCTTTGTCGGAAAAAGAGCAGGCGGAAGAAGATAAAAACGCGCAAAAGCAGGTCGCCGAAATCGAAAAGGAAATCGCTAAAAAAGAAGCGAAAACCGTCGAGCAGAACTCGAACGGAACGCCCGACGAAAATAACCGGCGCATTTCGATTGCCGAACTTTTACGCGCCTCGAATCTCATCAATCCGCGCCGCGAGCGTTTTCGAGGGCGCGATGTGGTCGTTTTCGATTTCGAGCCGAATCCGAATTTCGATTATAAAAACGCGAAAAGTTTTCTGAAATTCTTCGGCAAAACGGCGGGCGTGATGTGGATTGACGAAACCGATAAACAAGTCGTCCGCATCGAGGCGACGCTCGCCGACAGCTTTAAAATCGGCGGCGGATTGCTCGCCAATTTGAAAAAAGGCGCGTCGTTCACGCTGGAACAAGAGCGCGTCAACGACGAAATCTGGCTGCCTTCGAGCATTGACATTAATCTTTCGGTCAAAGTGATGCTCGTCAAAGGAATCAGCGTCAATCAAAACATCAAATCTTACAACTATCGAAAATTCAAAACCGAAGTCGAAGGCTCAAAAATCAACGAAGTGAAAAATCAGTAGATTTTATTTCGACAATTCGCGGCAGATTTCGTTTTCCGGCGATTTACGATTAGCGATTTACGATTTACAATTCAAGAGATATGCGCCGCGCAATTTTTCCCGGTTCGTTCGATCCTTTGACGAACGGGCATCTCGACATTATCAAACGCAGTCTGCCGCTGTTCGACGAAATCGTTATCGCCGTTTTAAATAATCCCGAAAAAAATCCGATGTTTTCGGTCGAAGAACGCTGTCAAATTCTGCGCGAGATTTTGCCGCAAATCGAGACTGAAAACTGTCGTTTGACGGTTGACAGTTTTTCGGGTTTGACCGCCGATTTTGCAAAACGAAAAGACGCGACGGCGATTGTGCGCGGCATTCGCGCCGTGTCCGATTACGAATACGAACTGCGGATGGCGTTGATGAATCGTCGTTTAGAGCCGAATATCGAAACGGTTTTTCTGATGGCGGCGGAAGAATTTTCGTATGTTTCTTCAAACTTGATGAAACAGGTTTTCACGCTCGGAGGGCGCGTCGAAGGCTTGATTCCCGAAATCGTCGAAGCCAGAATGCGAGAGAAAATTAACCACAAATTGCACGAATGACACGAATTATTTTTTAGGAAGTTAATTCGTGTCATTCGTGCAATTCGCGGCTAAAAGTCGTTTCAGTTCTTCAGATTCAAAACTATTCGCGTTTTGAATTTCGTGACAGGTTCGGAAATCGTGTAGAATTCTTGCAGAAAATTTGACAGCGATAAAATGGTAAACGGTTAATATTTCTTAGAAAAATTTACCGTTTGCCATTTATTATTTATCATTATGAGCAATTTTCCCGTCTCGAAAAACGTCGCCGGAATGCAGATGTCTTCGACGCTCAAAGCCGGACAAATCGCCGCCGATTTGCGCGACAAAGGTTTTGACGTGATTGATTTGACCATCGGCGAGCCGGATTTTCCAACGCCGGAATTTATCAAGGAATACGCTTGGGAAGGTTTGGAAAAAGGCTTGACGAAATATACGCCAACCGCCGGTTTGAAAAGTTTTAAAGAAGCGATTGCGGAGTTTTACTCGAAAGAATTCGGCGCGAATATTTCGCCGATGGAAATTGTCGCTTCGGACGGCGGCAAGCAAGCTCTTTTTAACGCCTGCTGCACGCTTTTGAATCCGGGCGATGAAGTTTTAATTCCGCAGCCGTATTGGGTGACATTTCCCGAAATCGTCAAATTCTGCGGCGCGACGAACGTATTTATCGAAACCGAAACGCGCGATTTTATCTTGACGGCGGAACAGGTTAAAAATTCGATTACCGATAAAACGAAACTTTTAATCGTCAATTCGCCGAACAATCCGACCGGGCGCGTGATTCCCGTTGACGAATTTAAGCGCATCGTCGAAACTTGCGCCGAGCGTGATATTTACGTTTTGACCGACGAATGTTATTTGTTTTTCGCTTATCCGCCCGCTGAAGTTTTCACGTCGGCGAGTTTGCCCGAAGATTTGCGAAAATTTGTCTGCGTCGCCGGTTCGTTTTCAAAAACCTACGCGATGACCGGCTGGCGCATCGGTTACACGATTGCGAACGACGAATGGACGAAGGCGATGACGAAACTGCAAAGCCATTCGACATCGCACCCGACATCGTTCGTGCAGTATGCCTGCGCCCGCGCGATGGGAAATCACGCCGCGTCGAAAGCGGCGGTCAATTCGATGCTCGTCGAATACAAACGCCGCCGCGATTGGCTGATTCCCGAACTCGACAAAATCAACGGTTTCCAGTGCCAAATGCCCGAAGGCGCGTTCTACGCCTTTGTTGACGCGCGCGAACTTTTGGGCGAAAAATTCAAATCTTCCGCCGATGTCGCCGATTTTTTATTGAACGAAGCGCACACGGTCGTGACCGACGGCGAAGGTTTCGGCGCGGACGGATTTTTGCGATTTTCTTACGCGACCTCGATGGAAAATCTGGAAGCGGCAATCGAACGAATCAATAATGTTTTAAGCTGATTTTTTTCGGACGAGGAACTTTTCACTGCTTGGAAATAATTTTGAGAACTCGTTTAAAATTCAGAAGAGACGAGAAAAAACCGGAAAAAGTATCAATTTTCAATTATTAATTATCAACTAATTTTTCAGTGAAACGCTTTTCGCTTTCCTGTTTGGATAATGAACGATTGATAATTGAAAATTGACAGTTTTTGGATTTTTACGACGTTAAATTTTCAAACGGCTTTTAGAAGTTATTGACGGTTGTTTTTTCTGACAGACCAGCGTTTTTTGAGGTTGACCGTGAGTTCTTTTCGATCAACTTCAATTCTTATATTTCCGGCTGAATTTCCGCTCGCGTCATTGTCGGAATAAAATCCGAGCAGATATTGATTTTTTAATTCAGTGACGATACTTTGAAAAGCGTCTTTTAATTCGTCGGCATCTTTTTCGTAGAATTTTCCCGCCGTTTCCTGCGCTAAAATTTCCAGCAATTCAATCGGCACGGGTTTTCTTTTGTTCGCTGCCGCTCGCGCTCGCGCGTCGGAATAAAATTTCGTTTTGAAAATTATCGGGTAAAAAAGCGTGTCGGTGCGCTGCATCGCGTCCATAATTTGCTGTGTGGAAACGGCGTTTTTTAAAACCATCCCGTCGGTCAAAACGATGATCGCCTTGCGCCCTTTGAACGAAATGAAATGCTCGTTCACCACTTTGAGAACCGCCGCGTTCATATCCGAACCGGCTTGATTGGCGATGGCGGTTTGGTCAATCGCCTTCAAAAGTTCTTTCCGGTCTGAAGTGAACCCGCTTAAATATCTCGTTCGACTGTCAAAACTGACGATGATCGCTTTGTCCGACGGTCGGAAAAGTTTGACGAAATCGCGGGCAGCTTTTTGAATTTTCCCCAAAACTTCCTTCGTGCTGCCGCTCGTATCAATCAAAACGGCGACGTTCATCGGCGACGCTTCGTTGAAAAAATATTCGATGTTTCGAGGTTTACCGTTTTCAAAAATCGAAAAATTTTCCCACTCCAACCCGGCGACGCTGCGCCCTTTTTTATCGCTGACCGAAATCGGCATCGTCAGCAAAAGCGTGTCAATTTTAATCGGCGCGTCTTCGTTGGTTTCCTGCGCGACGATGCCGCTCGCCGAAATAGTCAGGCAAAGCATCAACCAAAGCGCAATATTTCTTATTGTGAATTTTCTGTTGTTCACGCTTTTTCCAATTCGATTTTTGCTGATGATTAATGAAAGCGGACGTGATTGATTCGCTATTTTCCGCCGGTCATCAGCAAGCCGATTTCTTCGTTTCCGGTTTCTTTCGGATTAACTTCACCAACGATTTTGCCTTTGTAAATTACCAACAATCTATCAGCCAGCGCGGTAACTTCTTCGAGTTCGGCGGAGATTAACAAAACCGCCGTTCCCGCGTCGCGCAGAGCGATTAATTTGCGGTGGATAAATTCAATCGCGCCGATGTCTACGCCGCGCGTCGGCTGTGAAACGAGCAGCAGTTTCGGTTTCAACTCAAACTCCCTGCCAATGATGAGTTTTTGCTGGTTGCCGCCCGAAAGATTTTTCGCGGCAAGCTCCGGCTGCGGCGGTCGCACGTCGAAATCTTTGATAATTTCTCTGGTTCGCTTTTCGATCACCGACGCATTCAAAAATCCGCCCGCCGCCGCGACCGGCGCGCGGTAATGAACGCCGAGAATCGCGTTTTCTTCTAGATCCGAATCAAGCAGAAGCCCGCGTTTATGGCGGTCTTCGGGAATATGCGCGATGCCGAGTTCCGTTCGGCGGCGCACGGAAAACTTGGAAATTTCCGTTCCTAAAAATTCGATTGAGCCGTTTTGAACCGGCGTTAACCCCGCAATCGCTTCGAGCAGTTCGGTTTGCCCGTTGCCTTCGATGCCCGCGATTCCGACGATTTCTCCGGCGCGAACCGTTAAGGAAATTTTATTTAAGGCTTCGCCGTGCGCGTTTCTGACCGACAGATTTGCTATTTTCAAAACGGTTTCGCCCGCGCTCGCATCGGTTTTTTCAACCCGTAAAAGAACATCGCGCCCAACGATCATTCGAGCTAAATCTTTCGCGTTCGTGTCTTTTGTTTTCACGTTGCCAACGACCTTGCCGTCGCGCATTACAGTTACATCATCGGAAATCGCCAGCACTTCTTCGAGCTTGTGCGTGATGATAACGATGGTTTTTCCCTGTTCGCGCATCCGGCGTAAGATTTGGAAAAAATCAATCGTTTCCTGCGGCGTTAAAACGGCGGTCGGCTCGTCCAAAATCAACAAATCGGCGTGACGGTAAAGTGCTTTGAGAAGCTCGACGCGCTGCTGCGCTCCGACCGACAAATCCTCGATCAAAGCCTTCGGATTTACGCCTAATTTCAACTCGTTCGACAGCGCGAGAATATCGGCATTCGCCCGTTTCCAATCAATGCTCGCCGCGTTTCCGCCTTCCGCGCCGAGAATTATATTTTCGCCGACGCTCATCGTGTCAACAAGCATAAAATGCTGATGCACCATTCCGATTCCAAGACGAATCGCGTCGTGCGGATTTTTAATCTGCACGGGTTTTCCGTCAACAAAAATCTCGCCCGAATCCGCCGTATAAAATCCGTAAGCGACGCGCATAATCGTAGATTTGCCCGCGCCGTTTTCGCCGACAATCGCGTGAATCGCGCCTTTTTCGATCTTGATCGAAACGTCGTTATTGGCGACGACGTTTCCGAAGGTTTTTGTAATATTTCTGAGTTCGAGCATTTGCTTTTATTTTGCCATCGCGTCGGTAACTTTGATTTTGCCGCTGACGATCTCGCCTTTCGCTTCTTCGACTTTTTGAAGCATTTCCGGCGTAATCAATGCTTTGTTGTTATCGTCCATCGCAAACGCCACGCCGTCTTTGTCTAAACCGAAAACGTGAAAGCCGCCCGCGAATTTTCCGTCGAGAACTTCTTTGACGACATCGTAAACGGCGTTGTCCACGCGCTTGACCATCGAGGTTAAAACGAAGCCGGGTTTCACGCCGTTTTGATTTGAATCAACGCCGATGACGAATTTGTTCGCTTCGCCGGTCTGCGGATTTTTGCCGTATTGTTCGACGGCATCGAACGCGCCCAAACCGGAATTTCCGGCGGCGGTAAAAATTACGTCTGCGCCTTTGCTTAGTTGATCATTGGCAATTTCCCTGCCTTTGCCTGGATTGTTCCACGCCGCGTCGGTTACGCCGACGTAATTGTCAACAATGCGAATGTTCGGATTGACGCTCTTTGCGCCTTCCGCGTAGCCGGTTTCAAATTTGTGAATCAGCGGAATATCCATTCCGCCGACGAAACCGAGAACGCCGGATTTCGATTTTTGCGCGGCGAGCATTCCGACCAGATACGAGCCTTCGTGTTCGCGGAAAACCAACGACGCGACGTTTGGCAAAGGTTCGCCGTCTTTGTCGGTAATCACGCCGTCAACAATCGCAAATTTTATCTGCGGATAATCGTTGGCGACTTTCTGCATAATCGGACCCTGCGCGAAGCCGACACCGACGATCAAATCGAAATTCTTCTCGGCAAACGCCCGCATTGCCGGTTCAATCGAAGTCGGATTTCCCGGCTCGACATCGTAAAGACAAATCGGCAAATCCTTCTCTGCCCGCTGAACGCCTTCCCAAGCCGCCGCGTTAAACGAACGGTCGTTTTTCCCGCCGATGTCGAAAACGATGCCGACCTTGATCTTGCAGTCTTTTTTCGCTTCGGTCGTCGTGCCGCACGAGGCTGCGAAAATCAGCAATGCTGAGATTATTAACAGTTTAGGGACAAGTCGAATCTTCATAATTCTTAAGAAACAATTTCTTTAATCAATTCCAATTTTTGCGGTTTTTCATCCGTTATTTTATACGCATTTCGCAGATTTGCGCTAATCGAAGCGGCTTGCGCTTCGTCGCGGCAGTAAATTGTGCCGAGCGGTTCGCCTTCGTTTATTTGGTCGCCGAGCATTTTCACGCATTCGTAACCGACGGCGAAATCTATCCGGTCATAGGTTTAAATGCGCCCGCCGCCGATTTTTGAAACGCATTCGCCGATGACGTTCGTTTCGATTGCCGAGATAAATCCGTTTTGCGCGGCTTTCACTTCGATCTTTAAAAAATTCGCGTCAAGCAATCTTCCCGGCGCATCACAAACTTTCGCATCGCCTATTTGATATTCGATATTTTGCCTGAATTTTTCCAACGCCGTTCCTGAATCTAAGACGCTTTGAACTTTGAACTTTGAACTTTGAAAAGTTTCCGCCACGCCGCACAAAACGAGCATTCGTGCCGCGAGTTCGACTGACAGATCGAGCGTCGGGCGCATCGCTTCGTCAATTTCGCCGCGCATAATTTTGACGCATTCGTAGACTTCCAAAGCATTGCCGACGAATTTGCCGAGCGGCTGATTCATATCGGAAATCACGGCTTCGGTGCGGACGTTAAAAGCATTTCCGGTGGCGACGAGCGCGGCGGCGAGATTTTTTGAATCTTCGAGCGTCTGCATAAACGCGCCCGAGCCGGTTTTGACATCGAGAACGAGCGCGTCCAAATCTTCCGCCATTTTTTTCGACATAATCGAAGCGACGATCAAAGGAACTGAAGCGACCGTCGCCGTCGCGTCGCGCAAAGCGTAAAGTTTTCGGTCTGCTGGAACGAGCGTTCGCGTTTGTCCAGCCATCGCGTAACCGCATTTTTTGATTGTCTTTTTAAATTCTTCGATGGAGAGATTGACGTTAAATCCTTTGATCGCTTCGAGCTTGTCCAGAGTTCCGCCCGTGTGTCCGAGCCCGCGACCGGAAATCATCGGCACATAAACGCCGCATGCCGCGACGATTGGCGCGATTATCAAAGAAGTTTTGTCGCCCACGCCGCCGGTCGAATGTTTGTCGGCAACGGGAGCATCAATGTCGGAAAAATCTAATCGTTCGCCCGAATTTAACATCGCTTCGGTCAAAGCGTTTTGTTCTTCAAGGCTCAAACCGTTCAAGAACATCGCCATCATCAACGCCGACGCTTGATAATCCGCCCACGTTTCATCCGTTACGCCGCGCACGAAATAATTTATTTCCGCTTCGCTCAAACATTCGCCGTCGCGCTTTTTTTGAATGATTTCCTGTGGTCGCATCGCAAATACTTTAACAGAAATTCGCAGAAAAAATCTTTTCTTTTTCGTTCGGATGAGTCATAATGGAAATTGCTATGAGAAGTAAAGACATTTTATCAATCGCCGCTTTTATCGTCGCTTTCTTGTTTTCGGCTTTTATCGCCAGCCTTTTTATTCCGCTTCCGCAAGTTTTGCCGGTTGATTACAGCGTCGGCAATACGAGCTACAGCCAACCGACAAGCTGTTTTATGCGCCGGAAAAATATAACCGTCGGCGACAAAATGACCGCTTTTATTCTTCAGGACGAAAGCAACGGAAATAACAGAATCGTGAACAGTCTCGATTGGGACGATCCGGCGACTTTCGCCGATTATGCCGAATCGGTCGAAGAATACGTTGACGTTTCGAGCAGTATGAACGCCAACGCTTTTCCGTCCGATTTTCAATTGGCGTGGCGCAAACATATGAAGGCATGGCGCGATTATTCAAATTATCTTAATGAAACCGCTACGAGTATGGTTTACAGCAACGTGAGTCGCGGAGATTTTATACAATCGGACAAATTTCACAGCGGCGAGATTAATCGCAGTTATAAAGAAGTTTTACGAATTGCCGATAATTACGGCGCGGACGTTCGATAAACAAAACTTAAAAGATAAAAGAAAAAGCTCGATTATTTTAATCAGGCTTTTCTTTTTAAGGTTTCTTTTCCAATAAAACAATTGCTTCCGCCTTAATCGCTTCGTTTTTGCCAACCGCGTCAACACGCTCACCGGTTTTCGCTTTGACGGAAACGCATTCGATTTCGACTTCCAAAACCCGCGCCAGATTTTCGCGCATTTCATCAATAAACAATCGCAGTTTCGGCTTTTCCAAATGCACGACCGAATCAACATTGGCAACTGCGAAATTTCTCTCCTTAATCATTCGCACGGCTTCGCGCAGAAAAACGGAACTGTCGGCGTTTTTCCACTTCGGGTCTTTATCGGAAAAATGCGCGCCGATGTCGCCGAGCGCGAGCGCGCCGAGCAGCGCGTCGGTCACGGCGTGAGCAAGCGCGTCCGCGTCCGAATGTCCGACCGCGCCGAGTGCGGATTCGATTTTTACGCCGCCTAAAATTAAATCTTTGCCCGCTTCGAGCCGATGTATATCGCTGCCGAATCCGATTCTAAACATTTTAGTTCTGCATTTTTAAGAGATTTTCCGCCAGAATAAAATCCTCTTTCGTCGTAATTTTAATATTTTTCGCGCTTCCTTCGACAGCGACGATTTCGATTCCCAGTTTTTCGACCAGAAAACATTCGTCGGTAGCGATTTCGCCGATTTCGTTTTCGGCGAAGGCGCGCTTGAGAATTTCAAATCGAAACGCCTGCGGAGTCAAAGCGCGTCTTAAAATGCCGCGATCAATCGTAGCGAGGATTTTTCCATTTTCGACTCGTTTAATCGTATCGGTAATATCAGTAACCAAACACGCCGCGCCAAATTCACGCGCTTTTTCGATTGTTTTCGATATTTCTTCAACTGAAACAAGCGGACGCGCTCCGTCGTGAACGACGACGATTTCCGCTTTATCAGCGTCAATCGCTTCCAGACCTTTTAGCACCGACACGGCGCGACTTGCGCCGCCCGCAACGATTTCGGATAGTTTATTTAGATTGAATTTTTTCGCCGTTTTTTGAAAATCTTCGATTTCCGCCGCCGCCAAGACGAGAATAATTTCATCAATCGCCGCGCAGTTTTCAAAGCGTTCGAGCGTATGAATTAGAATCGGTTTGCCCGCGATTTCGACAAACTGTTTTGGTTTCTGCGAACCGAAACGAGTTCCGCTTCCGGCGGCGACGATAATAGCAACCTTCATTTTAAGCAGGATAAACAGGATTTTCAGGATTAAAATTCATCGGCAATATCCTGAAAATCCTGTTTCAAGTTTTCGATTTTATTCGAGTTCTTCAACGACGGTTGTCTGCCGCAGTTCGCGCGTCGTTTTGCGGAAATTCGGCGAGCGCGATTCGTGAATATTATTGTTATTTGAATGTTCGGAATGCTCGTCTTTTTCTTCCCAGAGCCGACCGAAAATCATTTTTCCGGCGGTCGTCTGCAAAACGCTCGTGACGGCGACATCGGCGGTTTTGCCGATCAAACGACGCGCGTTATCAACTACAACCATTGTGCCGTCATCGAGATAAGCCACGCCCTGATTATATTCTTTGCCTTCTTTCAAGATAAAAACGCGCATCGCTTCGCCGGGCAAAACGACCGGCTTGAGCGCGTTGGCAAGTTCGTTGATATTCAAAACCGAAACGCCGCGAAGCTGCGAAACTTTATTTAAATTAAAATCGTTCGTCACGATCACCGCGTCGAGTTCCTTGCCGAGTTCGATTAATTTCAAATCAACTTCCTTGACCGCCGGATAATCGGTTTCGACGATTTGAATGTCAATCTGATTGTTGTTGCGAAGACGCTGAAGCATATCGAGTCCGCGCCGTCCGCGCTGGCGTTTTGAAGAATCCGGCGAATCGGCGACTTGCTGTAATTCGGTCAAAATAAACTGCGGAATTATTAAAGTTCCGCCTAAAAATCCGGTTTCGGCGACATCGGCGATGCGCCCGTCAATAATTACGCTCGTATCGAGAACTTTGTAATCGCGCTTGATCGCCGCTTTGTCGGAAAAAATTCCGCCGAGCGCGGATAAATCGAGAAATTCGCCTTTCGCCGCGCCGACCATCAAGCCGATATACGCCATAAAAAATGCGAGCGCGACGGTCAAAAAAGTCTTCATTTCCGGGTTGACGGCGGCGGTTTCCTGCGAGCTGATGAGCATTCCGATCAAATACGCGCCGACGATTCCCAAAATCGAACCGATTGCCGCGCCGATCAATGTTTTTAACGACGCGCGACGCGCCCGCATCTCGAAACCGATAACGCAAACCGCTATAATCACGCCGAAAATCGCCGAAATTATTTGTCTTCCTTCGCGGCTGAAAGATTCGGACAAATGCGTCGTCTGCGCCAGCGGATTGAGCAAGTAGCCGATCAGCGCGAGCAATACAATAAATCCGATTCTGATGATGAGAACGTCGAGTTTCATATCGTTTGAAATTTTAACACGATTTCCGTTTATTGAATACGAAAAACATCGCCGGAAATGAGCGCTTTTAGTCTCGCCTTTTTTAAATTTCTCAAAGCTCGATTCGCACGGCTGATCTCCCGAATGTAAATTCGATTGTCTTCGACTTTCGCGTAAGATAATAAAGATTAAATGATGCGGATTTTCTAGGATTTAAGAAACGCGCGGCTAATTTAATTTTGCTTCGGCAAACTTATCGCGCAAAATTTATTTTTTCGCTCGCCGCAATGTCCGCGCCTTGTTTTTGAATCGAATGAACTTGCCAATTTGCGTCGCGCTCGGGAAAATCCGTTCTGAAATGTCCGCCGCGCGATTCCATCCGCCAGAGCGCAGCCGTCGCCGCGAGTTTGGCGAGCGCGACAAACTTGCGCGACGATTGCGTTAAATTCGATTTTTCGATTTGTTCAAATTCGCGCAGAGCGCGGCGCAAAGATTCGGCATCGCGCAAAATCCCGACGCGCTCCCACATCACGCGCTTGACGCGCTTTTTCACAGCGGTGGAGATTCCAGATTCCAGATTCCGGATTCCGGATTGTTTTTCCTGCACTTCAAATTTGGAATTTAGAATCTGGAATCTGGAATTATCCGCGACAGCGGATTCACCGGCACGCGCGCCGAAAACTAAACCTTCAAGTAACGAATTTGACGCGAGACGGTTCGCGCCGTGAACACCCGTGCAGGTAACTTCGCCCGCCGCATAAAGCCCTGCAATCGTCGAACGTCCGTGCAGATCAGTGCGAATTCCGCCCATACAATAATGCGACGCGGGCGACACGGGCAATAAATCCTTCGCAATGTTCAAGCCATAAAACGCGCACGTTTCGTAAATTTTAGGAAAGCGTTCCTTCAAAAAATCTTTCGGTAAAGCGGTCATATCAAGGAAAACATTGCGCGTTCCGGTTTTTCGCATTTCGGCGACAATCGAGCGCGAAACGATGTCGCGCGGCGCGAGTTCCAAGCGTTCGTCATAATTTTTCATAAACCGCTCGCCCGCTTTGTTTCTCAAAATTCCGCCTTCGCCGCGCATCGCTTCACTTAAAAGAAAACGCGGCGCATTCTCCAAACTCAAAGCCGTCGGGTGAAACTGCACGAATTCCATATCAGCCATTTCCGCGCCCGCGAAATACGCCATCGCCATTCCGTCGCCGGTCGCCACGCTCGGATTCGTCGTGTGCAAGTAAAGTTGTCCCGCGCCGCCCGTGCAAAGAATGACGGCTTTCGCGTAAATCTCGCGCGGCGCGCGCAAAATCGGATCGAGAAATCGTACGCCGACACATCGGTTTTCATCGTTGACAATTAAACTTTCCGTGTTGGCAAACGGCATCAAAACTATTTTTTTCTCTTGTCGGGCGCGAGCAATCAAAGCGCGAACGATTTCTTTGCCGGTCGAATCGCCGTGCGCGTGTAAAATGCGCCGCCGCGAATGCGCCGCTTCTTGCGTAAAAGCGAGCTTGCCGCCTTCTTTATCAAACTCGATTCCCCATTCGATTAATTGTTTGATATATTTCGTGCCGTCATTGACGAGCGTTTCGACCGCTTCGACATCGCATAAACCCGCGCCCGCAATCAAAGTATCTTCTTCGTGCAATTCGGCGTTGTCGTCGTCCGACAGCACGACCGCCACGCCGCCCTGCGCGTATTCGGTGTTCGATTCGCTCGCTTTTTCCTTTGTTAAAACCGTTACTCGCGCGCCGCTCGTCGCTAATTCAATCGAAGCGCGAAGTCCGGCAACGCCGCTGCCGATGACGATAAAATCCGTTTCCGATGCCATAAAAAAAGATTACTCGAACCGAATTCGCAAAGCAAAATCAGGAGACAGCGAAACATTTTTAACTTATCGGTTGACAACTACGAAATCTTTCGTATAAATTGTATCTACGAAGAGATTCGTAGGAAACGAAAAATCAAAATCTTATCGGAGAATAAAGCCATAATGAAAAAGACAACATCCGCCGTCATTTCATTTTTCGTCTTTTTAACTTTAGCCTGCACGAACAACGCGGCAAGCCAAAATCAAAATCTCGCCGCGCGAAACATTGATTCGCAGAAAATTGAAAACGCCGCCGATTCGCAAAAGGAAACCGGCGACGATCAAAACAAAAATCAAAATGACGATTTGAAAAAGCAAATCGAACAAATTATAAAAGCGGCGAACGGTCGCGTCGGCGTCAGTGCGGTTGTTTTGGAAACAGGTGAAAAGTTTTCGCTCGACGGCAAAGGACATTTTCCGATGCAGAGCGTTTATAAATTCCCGATTGCGATGGCGGTTTTGCGGCAGATTGACGGCGGCAAATTTTCGCTCGACCAGAAAATTTCGGTTGAAAAAAGCGACTTTGTAAAAAAGACGATGCGAAGTCCTCTGCGCGACGCAAACCCGAACGGCGTTGAAACGAGCGTCGAAGAATTGATTCGCCTGGCGGTTTCGGAAAGCGACGGCACGGCGAGCGACGTTTTGCTCAAACTCGTCAATGCCGACGCGGTGGGCGACTTTTTAAAGGAAATCAAAGTTGACGAAATCATCATCGTTAATACAGAAAAAGAAATGGGCGCGGATTGGAATTTGCAATATAAAAATTGGGCATCGCCCGACGGCGCGGTCGAACTGCTTCGCGCTCTGCACGAACGGCGCGGATTATCCGAAGCGAGCCAATCGTTGCTCATCCGATTTTTGATCGAAACGACGACCGGACCGAAGCGTCTGAAAGGACTTCTTCCGACGGGAACAATCGTCGCGCACAAAACCGGAACTTCCGGCAGCCGCGACGGAATCACGTCGGCGACCAACGACATCGGAATTATCAATCTGCCGAACGGCAAACATCTGGCGGTCGCCGTTTTCGTCGCCGATTCAAAGGCTGACGAAAAAGCGCGCGAAGAAACGATTGCCCGCATCGCCAAAGCGTTCTGGGACAAATGGAGCGACGCGAAATAGATTTTCATCGAATAATTTGAATATCTTTAGTCAAACAAAATTTCAGAAAAACAAAATGGCAAAAACAGGACAACCGACCAAAGCGGAACTCGAAATTCTCGACGCGCTGTGGGAATTAAAAACGGCGACGGTGCGCGAAATTTACGAAATTATCAACGCCAGAAAACCGACGGCTTATACGACCGTTCTAAAAATGATGCAGATTATGACCGAAAAAAATCTGGTCGAGCGCGATGATGCAAATCGGGCGCACATTTACCGCGCAAGGCAGCCGCAAGCCGAAACGCAGAAAAATCTCGTCGCGGATTTAATGGAAAAAGCGTTCCGCGGCTCGGCTCTGAAACTCGTTCAGCACGTTCTCGAGACTAAACCGGCGAGCGCGTCGGAATTAAAGGCAATCAAAAAATTAATCAGCGAAGCGGAGAAAAAAATTAAATGATTTTAGAAAATTTTATCAATTCAAACGTCGTCGAAACGCTCGGCTGGACACTGATTCAGTCGGTCTCGCCAATCGCTTTCATCAGTTGCATTTTGTTTTCTCTGCTGCGCGTTCTTCGCTCGTTTTCCGCTAACACCCGATAT
>CAXTMQ010000040.1:4896-22506 GCA_964245305.1 uncultured Pyrinomonadaceae bacterium | reverse complement strand
GTGTTATCTGATTGAAGTTTATTCGCGGCGGGAAAATTTATTCAATTCCATTCATAAATCCGTCGCGGCTGTCCATTTTATTCAATTAATTTTACCGAGGCTTTATGAGGAATTTTATAATTTTTTCTATCGCATTTTTTCTATGCGCTTTGAATATTTGCGCTCAAAACGCTCAACAAACCGTTCCGACTCCGGTGCCTGCCGACGAGAAAACTTTAGTAACACACCCTACTATAACGAACAATTAAATAAAGAACAAGGACGAACCGAAAACAACCGAACGCGGCAGTTTGAAATCACCGATTTTGAGTTACGCGCCGAAAGACGCGCCGGCGCGAATCGGTAAATTTGAAACCGCGCCAGTAATTGACGGGCAATTAAACGACGCGGTTTGGCAGACGGCAACAGTTTTCGGCGATTTTCTGCAAATCACTCCGGGCGATAATGTCGCGCCAATCGCGCCGACCGAAGCGTTGATCGGCTACGACTCGAAAAATCTTTATATCGCGTTTCGCGTCAAACAGGAACGCGATAAAATCCGCGCCACGGTCGCCCGCCGCGACGATATTTTCAGCGACGATTATATCGGCGTTTATCTCGACACATTCAACGACCAGCGGCAGGCATACACGATTTTCTTCAATCCGCTCGGCGTGCAGGCGGACGGGATTTTCTCAGAAGGGCGTGGCGAAGATTACAGCGTGGACATCGTGATGGATTCCAAAGGCGTTTTGACCGAAGACGGCTACACGATTGAAGCCGCGATTCCGTTTAAATCTTTACGCTACGAAGCCGGTAAAAATAAAAATTGGGGCATTCATATTTTTCGCCGCATAAAATATAAAAACGAAGAACTCGATTCGTGGATGAAAAACAATCGCGGTATTTCCGGTTCGCTTAACCAAGCCGGACATATCACGGGTTTAGAGGGCATCGAGACGACGCGCCAGCTCGAGATCAATCCGAGTTTTACCGTTTCGCAGACGGGCAGACGCACACAATACACGTTCGACAATAATCCGAACGGTCGCTACGTCAACGACGGCATCAAAGGCGAGTTCGGAATGACCGCGAAATTCAGTTTAACGCCGACGATTACGCTCGATTTCGCCTACAATCCCGATTTCGCGCAGGTCGAAGCCGACGCGCCGGTAACGACCGCCAACCAGCGTTTCCCGATTTTCTTTGAAGAAAAGCGACCGTTTTTTCTCGAACGAATTGATATTTTTCAAACCGGCTTGAACGTCGTCAACACGCGCGCGATTGTTGATCCCGACATCGCCGCGAAAATCACCGGACGGCGCGGAAAAAATACTTTCGGCTTGCTTTACGCTTCGGACAACGCGCCGGGAAATTATTCAAAAGACGAAAGGCAGGGCTTGTTTCAATGCCGCCAGCGACGTTTGGCGAATCCGAATTTGATTTGCAACAACGAGCGTTTTATTGACCAAAACGCGGACATCGGCGTTTTCCGCTTCAAACGCGACATCGGCAGACAGCACAATCTTGGAATGTTCGCCACAACTTATAATTTCGTTGACCGCCACAACAACACCGGCGGTTTCGACGGGCGGTTTCGACTTTCCGAAAAAATTGTCACCGAATTTCAAGTCGTCGGAACAACGACGCGCGGCATTTTTTACGATCCCGATTTGAACCGCAATTTGTATCGCACGGGCAACGGTTTTGGCTATCGCGTCTGGGGCGAACGCGCGGGGAGAAATCTTTATATGAATTATCTCGTTCAGGGCAGAACGCGCGATTATCGAGCCGATGTCGGATTTACGAACCGCACGGATACGAATTACGCGGGTTCTTTCGTTCGCTATCAAACCGAGCGCGACGCGAAAAAAAGCATTATTTACAAGCGTCTGAACAATTCGACGAACATCAATTACGATTGGCGCGGACGGATGCAGAATTGGGTTTCGAACACGCAGGGAATGCTCGCTTTGCAGCGGCAAACTTACGTCGGCGCGGGCGTTACCGTCGGCTACGAGCGCGTTTTTGAACGCGAGTTCGGCGCGATTCGCCAAGCGAACCGGCGCGGCGCGTTTTTCGGTCCCGATTCGGAACGCTCGGCAAACAGCCGAAGCGTTTACGGCTTTATCGAAACTACGCCGATCAAACAGGTGTTCGCCAGCGTCGTTACCGAATACACGCTCGGGCAGCTCGATTACGATTACGGCGCGGGAACGGATTTCCCGCGCGTCAGTCCAGCGGCACTCGCGCTCGGACAAAACGCGCCGTTCGATCCGGGCGCGGGTAATCAGCTTTATGTCGAGGCGAGCGTTCGTTACCAACCGACAAATGCGCTGCAAACGCAGCTTAATTACAATAAAACGCGGCTCGTTCGCAACGACACGGGGCTTTTGGCGTTTGACGATAATTTATTCAGTTCGCGCTCGACATATCAATTTTCGCGCAATACTTTCGCGCGTCTGCGGCTCGATTATTCGACTTTGAACAAGCATTTTCGCCCGCAATTTGTTGTCGGCTGGACACCGAGTCCGGGAACCGCGCTTTACGCCGGTTATAACGACGATTTCAGTTATCGCGGCTACAATCCTTACACGGGAACTTTGGAATCCGGCTTTCGCGGCAACGGGCGCACGTTTTTTATCAAGGCTTCGTATCTTTTCCGCCGAAGTTTTTAATTTGATTGCCGCGTTCTTGGAAATTGCATTGACGACTTTAACCGTCGATGCAATTTCGCTTTTTCGCGCTTAATTTTTCAGACCGATATTCGATTACCTTTATTGACAATTCTTTACAGAAAGAATCGAACCTTTTCCGTTAAACTCACGTCTGTATAATTTGTTTTATAAGCAACATTTCCGCGAAATGCCGCGTAATTATTAACGACAAATTCAGTTTTTATCAAAGTAGGAAATTTTATGGGTCCAAAAATTATTTTATTAGCTTTATTCGTGTTTCTAGCGACCGCATTTTCGAGTGTGCCGGCACAGACTTCCGACGCGGCGGTCAAGTTGAATCTTGTCACGGGCGAAGTAACGAGCGTCGCGGACGGCAAGATGGTTTTGCAGACAAAGGACGGCGCGGTTGCTGTCGCTTTGAGCGATAAAACCGAATACAAAAAACTTTCGCCCGACAATCCGAGTTTGAAAACGGCGACTGCCGCCGCCGCATCCGACATCGAGATCGGCGATAAAGTCGCCGTGACGGGATTTTTGGCGACGGATAAAAAATCCATTCCGGCGCGTTCGGTTTATTTGATGACGAAATCCGACATCGCTTCCAAGCAAACGAAAGATCAGGAAGTTTGGAAGCGCGGCATCAGCGGGCAAGTCGCGGCGATAAATCCGCAGACGAAAGAAATTACCGTTACGTCGCGCGGAATGGCGGGCGAAACGAAAACAATTTTGACGGCAAAGGACAATGCCGTATTTCGTCGTTACGCGCCGAATTCGGTCAGTTACAACGAAGCGAAAACGAGTTCGATGAGTGAAATCAGCGTCGGCGATTCGATCAAAGCGCGCGGCGATAAATCGGCGGACGGCGCGAGCTTTCAAGCGGACGAAATCGTCAGCGGCTCGTTTCAAACCATCGCCGGAACGATCACCGCCGTTGACGCGGCGAAAAACGAAATCACGATCAGCGACTTCAAAACGAAAAAGCCGGTGACGGTCGTCGTCGGGCAAAATTCGGTTTTGAAACAATTTCCGCCGGAAATGGCGCAGCGAATGGCGGCGTTTCAAAGCAGCGGCGGAATGCGACCGCCGCAAACGAACGGACAAGCAAATACGCCTCCGACGGGACAAACACCGCCGAACGGCGGCGGAATGCGACCGGGCGGCGGAATGCGCGGCGCGGGCGGTATTGACGAGATGCTCGAACGCTTTCCGACGATTTCGCTCACCGATTTGAAAGTCGGACAAATGATCGCTTTTTCAAGCTCGAAGGGAGCAAATCAAGAGCGCGTAACCGCTATCAAACTTTTATCCGGCGTTGAGCCGTTTTTAACCGCGCCGCAAACAGCCGGCGGCGGCGGGCGACGCGGCGGCGGCGCGGACACCGGTTTTAGTATTCCGGGTCTCGACGGCGGTTTTTAACCGAATTATTTCTGCGATGAATCGTCGGGCGAAAAACGCGGCGATTCATTATTTTTATATGAAAAACTTAAAATCATTTTTATTTCTCGGACTAATAACTTTATTTATAAATTCGACAATTTTCGCGCAGGCGGCGGGAAGTTTGCGCGGGCAGGTTTTCGACAGTCTCGGCGCGATTATCGTCGGCGCGACTGTAACGACGATTGATTCGACGGGCAAGGAAAAAACGGCGACGAGCAACGCTTCGGGCGAATTTACGATCAGCGGTCTCGCGCCCGGAACTTATACGGTGCGCGCCGTCGCGCCGAAGTTCGGGCTTTACGAAAATACGGCGGTCACGATTACGTCTGGACAGCGCGAAGAATTGACGATTGCGCTGGCGGTTGCGGCGGAAACCGAAAACGTCGAAGTCTCGGGCAACAATCAAATTTCGACCGACAACGACAACAACGCGAGCGCGACCGTTTTGAAGGAAAAGGATTTAGAGGCTTTGCCCGATGATCCCGATGATTTGGAAGCGGCTTTGCAGGCACTTGCCGGACCTTCGGCGGGACCGAACGGCGGACAGATTTATATTGACGGTTTTACCGGCGGCAGAATTCCTCCGAAAGACGCGATTCGTGAAATCCGCATCAATCAAAATCCGTTTTCAGCGGAATTCGAGCGGCTCGGTTTCGGTCGCATCGAAATTTTAACCAAACCCGGTTCGGACAAATGGCGCGGTCAGGCGTTCTTCAATTTTAACGACGAAAGTTTGAATTCGCGTAATCCGTTCGCTCTGAACCGCGCTTCGAGCCAGCAAAGATTTTTCGGCGGCACGGTCAGCGGTCCGGTGCAGAAAGGGAAATCGTCGTTCTTTTTGGACATCAGCAAACGCGACATTGACAACGCGGCGGTCGTCAACGCTTTGATTCTCGATCCGTCGGTGAACATTGTTTCATTCCGTCAGGATGTCGCCCAACCGAACCGGCGGCTTTCGATCAGTCCGCGATTCGATTATCAAATCAATACGAATAACACTTTGGTCGCCCGATACAGTTTTACGCGCTCGACGATTGATAATCTCGGCATTTCGGAATTTTCTCTGCCGAGCCGCGCGTATGAATCTTCCAACACCGAACACGAAATTCGCCTGACCGAAACGGCGATTATCAATCCGAAAACGGTCAACGAAACGCGCTTCGAATATTCGTTTCAAAAGAACGAACAGATTGGCGACAATACGATTCCGACGATTCAGGTGGCGACGGCTTTTACCGGCGGCGGCGCGTCAATCGGCAATAATTTTAACCGCGAAAATTACATCGAGATTCAAAATTACACGACGACGACGCTTGGCAAGAAATCGCAGCATTCGTTGAAATTCGGCGCGCGGATTCGCAATGCGAGCATCACCGATCAATCGCAATCGAATTACGCCGGAACTTTTACGTTTCCGGGATTTTTCGATACGACCGATCCGAATAATCCGCTGTTCACTTCGCCGATAAATCAATATCAGCAGAATGTTTTGGGCAATCCCGATCCGCGTTTTAATCCAAATCAGTTTAGGATTACGACCGGCAACCCTCTGCAAAATGTCTCCCGTTTCGACATCGGCGCGTTCGTTACCGACGATTGGCGCGTCAATCCGCAATTAACGCTCGGTTTCGGTCTGCGTTACGAAAATCAAACGAACATCAGCGATAATGGCAATTTCGCGCCGCGTTTTTCGTTCGCTTATTCGCCCGGCGCGGGCGGCGCGAAACAGCCGAAAACGGTTATTCGCGGCGGCGCGGGAATTTTTTACGACCGTTTCAGCGAAAATCTGACTTTGCAGGCGTTGCGTTTTAACGGCACGAACCAGTTAAATTTAATCGTCAGCGCGAACGAAACCGATCCGGCGCGTCGAGCCGCCGCGCTTGCGCTTCTGAATCAACCCGTGTTCGGTGTCAGCGGTGTCACGAACGTGCCGACAGCGGCGCAGATTCTCGCCGTTCTGCCGCAGTCGAATACGATCCAGCAGGTCGCCGACGATCTGAAATCGCCCGCAACATACCAAGCCGCGCTCGGCATCGAACGACAATTGCCGTTCAAAACCACCGCGTCGGTTTTCTATATCGCGCAGAGAACCGTTAATCTTTTACGGACGCGCAACATCAACGCGCCCGTCTGTCCGGCTCAAGTAAATTGCAACAACGCGCCGCGCCCGAATCCGGCGCAGGGCAATATTTATCAATACGAATCGAGCGGTATTGCCAATCAACAACAGTTGATTCTTAATTTCCGAACGCTTTTGAATCAGAAATTTACGCTATTCGGAAATTACCGTTTGAATTTCGCCAAAAGCGATTCGGACGGCGCGGGCAGTTTTCCGGCTTACAGCTATGATTTAAGCAATGAATACGGAAATTCGGCGTTCGACATTCGCAACAGCTTAACCATCGGCGGCTCGTTCACGATGCCCTGGCGCGTTCGTATGAGTCCGTTCATCATCGCCAATTCCGGCAGACCGTTTAATATTACGAGCGGCGTTGACTCGAACGGCGATACGCTGTTCACCGAACGCCCGACGTTTACAGCTTTGAGCAACGCTTGCGCGGCTCGCGGGTTAAATAATTCATTCTGCGACATCGGCGGCGTTTCTAATCCCGATACGACCATTATTCCGCGCAACTACGGTCGCGGTCCGTCATTCTTTACCGTTAATGTGCGGCTCGATAAAACCTTCGGATTCGGCGGCTCGAAAGAAACAGCCGTCGCTGCAGCCGACGGGCAAACTTCCGGCGGAAATCGTTCCGGCGGCGGTGGTCGCGGCGGCAATCGAGGCGGCGGCGGCGGTCGCGGCGGAGCAGGAGGTTTCGGCGGCGGCGGCGGCGGATTCGGCGGCGGCGGAACTGATAAACCTTACAATTTAACTTTAGGAGTTCAGTTCACAAATTTATTCAACAACGTGAATTTCGGAACGCCGGTCGGCAATTTGAATTCGAGCCGCTTCGGACAATCGGTGAATACTGTCGGCGGTTTCGGCGGATTCGGCGGCGGCGGCGGATTCGGCGGAGTGAATTCGGGCAATCGTCGAGCCGAATTGCAGATGCGCTTTAGCTGGTAAAATTCTTCGGAAACATTTGCAGGACGAGGTTCGTCCACGTCCTTACATTTTTTTCAACCCATAAAAATGCGAAGTGCCGTATTTTAATTCAAATCCGGCACTTCGCATTTTAAAATCATTACTCGGAACTAACTCTTCGGTCTGACTGTTACATAAACCGTTTGTCCTTTCCTCGAAATCAACAAAAGAACCGGTTTGTCGCCCGATTTGTCGAGCGCGTTCTGCACGTCTTCGATTGATGCGACCGGCTGGCGGTTGATCGCCGAGACGACATCGCCGCGCGCGATTCCGGCGTTTGCCGCCGCGCCGTTCGGGTCAATATCGGTAACGACCAAGCCGGTCGCGTCCGCCGAAAGTTCTAACTGACGCGCAATTTGCGGAGTCAGCGGTTGTAGATTCAATCCGAGTTTTCCGCCTTCGCGCTGCGCGTTGCCGTTATCGTTTTTGCCGTTCGGCGAATCGGTTTTCGCCGTGTCGGTATTTAATTCGTCGAGCGTCACGGGAATTTCGTCCTCTTTGCCGTCGCGCATTATTTTCATTTTGACTTCGGTTCCGGGCTGCGTTGAAGCGACTTTGTTGCGAAGCACGTTCGTATCGTCAATCAAATCGCCGTTGATGGCGATAATCACGTCGTCGCGTTTCAGACCGGCTTTTTCCGCCGCGCTGCCGCGCTTTACTTCATTGATAAGAACGCCTTTGGTGTCTTTTAACCCGAACGCTTCTCTAATATCATCGGTTACTGCCTGAATGCCGACACCGAGCTGTCCGCGCCGCACTTTGCCGGTGGCGATAAGCTGCTCCATCACGTTTTTCGCCATATTCGACGGAATCGAAAAACCGATGCCGATGCTGCCGCCCTGCTGTCCGCTCGATAAAATCTGCGAGTTGATGCCGATCAATTCGCCGGTCAGATTGACGAGCGCGCCGCCCGAATTGCCGCGATTGATCGGCGCGTCGGTTTGCAGAAAATCTTCAAAGCTGTTGCCGTCGCTCAAACCCGTGCGCCGACCTTTCGCGCTGATGATTCCGGCGGTGACGGTCTGCCCGATGCCGAGCGGATTGCCGATAGCCAGAACGACATCGCCGACGCGGACATTATCGGAATTTCCGAGACCTAAAAACGGCAAATTCGCCGCTTCGATTTTTAAAACCGCCAAATCCGAAGCCGCGTCCAAACCGATCACCTTCGCGTCGAAAGTTTTGTTGTCGCTCGTCATCACGACGATTTTTTCCGCGCCTTCGACGACGTGATTGTTCGTCAAAACAAAACCGTCCGCGCTGACGATCACGCCCGAACCGAGACCGCGCTGCACTTGCGGCTGTTGTCCCTGCGGCATCTGCGGAAAGTTGAAAAAATCATCGAGCGGCGATTGCGATTGCTGCTGTTTGACGCGAATATCCGATTCGATCCGCACGACGGCGGGCGAAGTTTTTTCGACGACATCGGCGTAAGACGTTCTCGCTCCGTCAACCACGAGCGGCGCGACAGGCGCGGTCGGCTGACTCGGCTGCGCGGGCGCGGCGGAATTATCCTGACCGTTGAGATAAGCGGATTTACAACCCGCGAAGGCGATAATCGAAATTACCAAAAATAAAACCGGCAATCTGCGGTACGCCGTTTTTCCAAACGCATTTTTTAACATTTATATTTCTCCAAATAAAAATCTTTTCTAAATTTTAATCTAAAATCTCGCGGTTCTGAAAATGGGCAAAGAGATTTCGGTTCATTTTGTTTTTACGCATCCTTCCAAAACAAAGTTCGGAAAAAATCGCCGACGCTTTTGCCTTGAAAGATTTGATTTTAGCAGGAATCTTTTACATTTGCCCGAAAAAGTTGAACAATGAAAGCGCAAATGAAAAACCTGCGAATCTTTGTCCCGTATCTGCTTGCCGTGTCGGGCGTTGCCGCCTTGTCGGTCGTGATGTTCACGCTCCGCGATCAAATCAATCCGGTGACGGTGGCATTGATTTTTCTGCTTTTCGTGCTGCTTATCGCAACCGTTTTCGGCAGTCGTCCGGCGATTTTATGCTCGATTTTGACGATGCTCTCGTTGAATTTCTTTTTTCTGCCGCCAATCGGGACGCTGACGATTGCCGATCCGGAAAATTGGATTGCCTTGTTCGCGTTTCTTATGGTCGCCGTCACTGCCGGACAATTATCCGCCAAAGCGAAACGCCGCGCCGAAGAAGCCGAACGTCTTTACAGCGAATTGCAGAGCGTGTTTGCAAAAGCGAGTCAAGCCGAAGCCTTAAAGCAAAGCGAGCGTTTGAAATCGGCTCTGCTCGATGCCGTCACGCACGATTTGCGAACGCCTTTGACTTCAATCAAAGCCTCGGTAACGATGCTGATCGAAGAAAGCCGGACCGATCAGATTCATATCACGCTCGAACCGCGCGGGCGCGAAGAATTGCTCGAAATTATCAACGAAGAAACCGACAATCTGAACAATTTTGTCGAGTCGATGGTCGAACTCGCGCGAATCGAAGCGGGCGAATTTAATCTGCGGAAATCGGCGAGCGAAGTCGAAGAAATCATCCAGAATGCTCTGCACAGAGCCGCGAAATTAACGGCAAAGAATCCGGTTAAAGCCGAAATCGAAGAAAATCTGCCGACGCTTTCGATTGATTCAAAAGCCGTTTCGGAAGTCATCTATAATTTATTGGATAATGCCGCCAAATATTCGCCGAAAAATTCAACGATTAGAATCGAAGCGAAACGCGCGGCGGACAAAATTGAAATCGCGGTCGAAGATGAAGGCGGAGGCATTCCCGAAGCGGAGCGCGAACAGATTTTTCGCAAATTTTATCGCGGCGATAAATCGGTCAAAGGTTTCGGAATGGGCTTGGCAATCGTGCGCGGCATCGTCGAAGCGCACGGCGGACGAATTCGGGTTGAAACGGGAGAAAAAGGCGCGCGATTCGTATTTGATTTGCCGATAAAAATTGATGAGTGAACGCCGAAAAATTTTGGTCATTGACGACGAACCGCAGATTATTCGCGTGATGCGGCAAATTTTGTCGGCGCACCGATTCGACATTCGCACGGCGAGCGACGGCGAAGCCGGACTCGATCTTTTTCAGGATTGGCGACCGGATTTGGTGATCACCGATTTGCAGATGCCGAATATGAACGGCTTGGAGTTTTGCCGCGAATTACGCAAAACTTCGCAAATTCCGATTATCGTTGTATCGGTGCGCGACGAGGAAAAAACCATCGTCGAAGTTCTTGACGCGGGCGCGGACGATTATGTGACGAAACCGTTCGGCTCGAACGAACTGCTCGCGCGCGTCCGCGCGGCTTTGCGCCGTTTGCCGGAAAAAGATGAAACGGCGGCGGAAGTCGGCGATTTTTCGATTGATTTCGCCGCGCATAAAGTTTTGGTCAACAAAAAAGAAATTCATCTCACGCCGAAGGAATTTGAACTGCTCGCCGTTCTCGTCAAAAATCCCGAAAAAGTTCTCACGCACCGGATTCTGCTCTCGAAAGTTTGGGGCAATTATTACACCGAATCGCCCGAAGCCCTGCGCGTTCTGGTCGGCTCGCTCAGAAAAAAAATCGAGCCGGATTTTTCGCATCCGCAATATATTTTGACCGAGCCTTGGATCGGCTATCGGTTTATTCCCAAATAGTTGCGGAAAGTTGCAGATAGTTGTAGGAAGTTGCAGAGTTGCGGAAAGTCATCTGTAACTCCGCCACTATCTGCAACTCTGCAACTTTCCGTAACTCGCCGAAAATCTTTATAAATCTCTTACGCAATCTTTATAACAAAAGCCGTAATCTGTATTTGTCGCCGGTTTTTACTAGAAAAAATCGCCGGTCAAACCCGACTTCTTTAGTTCGAGGTGAAAAATTATGATGCAGGCGGCTATGGCAAACCACAGATCAAAATACGACAATACGAGCGAAGTTTTTTCAAACAAACTCGCGTTGGCGATTATTGTCATTGCGAGCGGTTTTCTGTTGATGCTGACAGGAATTATTCTTTCGGCGATTTCGTTCGTCACGCACGGTAAATTTCACGGTTGGGATGTCATTACGCTCGTCGCGTCGTTCGTCTTTCTCGCTTTCGGAGCGCATTGTCTCGATAAATCCGACGAGTCGAAGAAAAACGCGCGGCGCGAATTCGACAAAAAATATCCGGTTGACAACGGGCAAATCAAAACCGGCAAGCCGCCGGAAAACTAATTTTATTAAAACAAAGCAATGAAAGTTATTCGCAATTTTATTTTTATATTGATCTTTATGACGATATTTTCAATTACTGCCGCGAAAGCGCAGCAAACAATTTTCAATGTGCCGACGACCGACGTTTTAGACGCGGGCAAAGTCTATGCAGAACTCGACGCTTCATTTAAAACAAACAGACAAAGCGCGCTCGGAAAATTTTCGAGCTTCGTGCCGCGCGTCGTCGTCGGCGCGGGCGGCAACGTCGAAGTCGGTTTAAACGTCAACGGCAACATTCAGCCGGGACTCGATTCGACGACAATAGTTCCGTCGGTCAAATGGCGATTTTATCAAAACGAAAAAAAGGATTTCGCGCTGATTGCCGGAACGAATGTTTATATTCCGGTTCGCAGCCGCGCTTATAATCTCGGCAGTTACAGCTACGTCGCCGGAAGTAAGACGATTAACAAAACCCGTCTGACGGCGGGCGGTTATTATTTCTCGAAAAACGTCGTCGCGCCGAATAAAGGACGCGCGGGCGGGCAGTTCGGTTTCGAGCAAACCGTCAATTCAAAATTATCGTTCGCCGCCGATTGGATCACCGGCAGACACGCGAGCGGCTATTTTACGCCGGGCGTGATTTATAAACCGACTCCGAAAGTAACGACTTATTTTTCGTATTCGCTCGGCAACGCGAATCTCAGACAGGGAAATCATTTTTTCCTGTTTGAGATCGGCTACAACTTAAACTAATGATTACTGGTGAATGGTGAGTGCTGAATGAAAAGCAATTAACCATTTACCATTAACAATTAACCATTAACACACTATGTTGGATTTAATTTTTATTTTAGCGATCATCGGATTTTTTTTGCTGGCGTTGGCTTATTTGAAAGGCTGTGAAAACTTGCGGCAGGGAGAAGCGAAGAAATGAGTTTAGAAACTATTTTGGCAGTTATCTGCGCGGTTTTGTTAATGGTTTATTTAACTTACGCGCTGCTTCGACCGGAGAAATTTTAGTCAGTCGGCGGCGGTCAGTAAAGATTTTGCTGACCGGCGACCATCAAGTTTATGACCACGAACGGAATTTTACAAATTTTACTTTATCTCGTCGTTTTGACTTTGCTGGCAAAACCGATGGGCGTTTATTTAACGAAAGTTTACGCGGGCGAAAAAACTTTTTTGGATTTTATTCTTCGCCCGTTTGAACGAGCCGTTTACGCGATTTGCCGCGTTGATGCGGCGCAGGAAATGAACTGGAAGCAGTATGGCGCGGCGATGTTGATCTTCAGCCTCGTTTCGACGCTGGCGGTTTACGCGCTGATGCGGCTGCAATTTTTTCTGCCGCTCAATCCGCAGGATTTTAACGGAACTTCGCCGGAACTTTCGTTTAATACGGCGGTTTCGTTCGTCACGAATACGAACTGGCAATCTTACGCGGGCGAAACGACTTTGAGTTATTTGACGCAGATGGCTGGGCTTGCGGTGCAGAATTTCAAATCGGCGGCAATCGGAATGTCGCTGGCAGTCGTTTTCATACGCGGCATCGCCCGCTTTGAGACCGACAAGCTCGGCAATTTCTGGACTGACACGGTGCGCGGAATTTTATACGTTTTGCTTCCGTTCTCGTTTCTCGCGGCAATTTTTCTCGTTTCGCAGGGAATGGTGCAGAATTTCAAAGCGTATGACACGGCGAAGCTGACGGAAAGTTTTGTCGCGCAGGTTGATAAAAAAGACGCGGACGGCAACATCATCAAAGACGCGAACGGCGATAACGTCAAAGAAGATCAGACGATTGACACACAAACAATCGCGCAAGGTCCGGTCGCTTCGCAGGCGGCGATTAAAATGCTCGGCACGAACGGCGGCGGATTTTTTAACGCGAACGCCGCGCATCCGTTCGAGAATCCGACACCGTTTTCCAATTTCGTGCAGATGCTTTTGATTCTTGTTATTCCGGCGGGTTTTACGTATATGCTCGGACGAATGACGAGATTGCCGGGACACGGCTGGGCGGTTTACGCGGCGATGATGCTTTTGCTCGTTGCCGGCGTAGCGACGCTTTACTGGGCGGAATCGGAGGGCAATCCGCTTTATCCGCAGAGGGTTAATCAGCAAGTTGTCGGCGGAAATTTTGAAGGCAAGGAAACCCGTTTCGGCGTGGCGAATTCCGCCCTGTTCGCAACCGTGACGACTGACGCTTCGTGCGGCGCGGTCAATGCTATGCACGATTCGTTTACGCCCGTCGGCGGACTCGTGCCGCTCGTCAATATTATGCTCGGCGAAGTAATTTTCGGCGGTGTCGGCGCGGGAATGTATGGAATTCTCGTGATGATTATTCTGACCGTGTTTATCGCCGGTCTGATGGTCGGGCGCACGCCGGAATACTTGGGCAAAAAAATCGAGGCTTACGACGTGCAGATGGCGATGCTTTACGCGCTGATTTTTCCGCTTATTATTCTTGCGCTGACGGCAATTTCAGCAGTCGCGCCGGATTTCGGTTGGACTTCATTGAATAATCAGGGAGCGCACGGTTTATCGGAAATTCTTTACGCATTTACGTCCGGGACGGGAAACAACGGTTCGGCGTTCGCGGGTTTGAACGCCAACACGCTCTGGTATAACACGACGCTCGGAATAGCGATGCTCATCGGACGATTTTTGATGATCGTGCCGGTTTTAGCGATTGCTGGAAATCTGGCGCGGAAAAAACAGATTCCGCCGACGCTCGGAACTTTTCCCGTCAATACGGCTTTGTTCAGCGTTTTGCTCGTCAGCGTAATTATTATTTTAGGCGCGTTGACGTTCTTTCCGGTATTGAGTTTATCGCCGATTCTGGAGCATTTTCAGATGATTAACGGACAGACTTTTTAAGAGACGAGGGACAAGGGACGAGGGAAGAAATCAAACACTTGTCCCTCGCCCTGAAAAAAATATGAAAAACGAAATTTCAATTTGGGACGGAAAAATTATTTCGCAGGCATTGATTGATTCGATTAAAAAACTGAATCCGAAAACGATGCTGAAAAATCCGGTGATGTTTGTCGTTGAAGTCGGCGCGGCGTTTTTGACTTTGAAACTTTTGGCGGGCATTTTCGCGGGCAATTCAAATTTCGCGTTTGAACTGCAGATAACTTTGTGGCTCTGGTTCACGGTTTTATTCGCCAATTTCGCCGAAGCGATGGCGGAAGGACGCGGCAAGGCGCAAGCTGATACGCTCCGCAAAGCGAAAACGGAAACGAATGCCAAACGCATTAAAACAAACGGCGAAACGGAAATCGTCGCGGCGGCAGTTTTGAGAAAAGGCGACGTGATTTTGGTCGAAGCGGGCGAATTTATCGCGGGCGACGGCGAAGTCATCGAAGGTGTCGCGTCGGTTGACGAATCGGCGATCACGGGCGAATCCGCGCCGGTGATTCGTGAATCGGGCGGCGACCGTTCGGCGGTAACGGGCGGCACGAAGGTTTTGTCGGATTGGATCAAAGTTCGTATTTCGTCGAATCCGGGCGAAACTTTTATTGACCGGATGATCGCGCTCGTCGAAGGCGCGTCCAGACAAAAAACGCCGAATGAAATCGCGCTTAGTATTCTGCTCGCGGGTTTGACGATAATTTTTCTGCTGGCGGTCGTAACCTTGCAGCCTTTCGCGATTTACTCGAACGCGGCGCAGACGGTTTTCGTGTTGATCTCTCTACTCGTTTGTTTGATTCCGACCACTATCGGCGGACTTCTTTCGGCAATCGGCATCGCGGGAATGGACAGGCTGGTTCAGCACAATGTTCTCGCAATGAGCGGTCGCGCCGTCGAAGCGGCGGGCGATGTCAACACTTTGCTTTTAGACAAAACCGGCACGATCACTTACGGCAACCGTCAGGCGGCGGAGTTTATTCCGCTTAACGGCGTGAACGAAAGACAGCTTGCCGAAGCCGCGCAGATTTCATCCTTAGCCGACGAAACGCCCGAAGGTCGTTCGATTGTCGTGCTGGCGAAGGAAAAATACGGCGTGAACGGCAACGGAAACGCGCTCGCGGCAAACGCCGAATTTATTTCGTTCACGGCGCAGACGAGAATGTCCGGCGTAAACTTCGACGGGCGCGAAATACGCAAAGGCGCGGTTGACGCGATTGAAAAATATGTCGCTTCGGGCAATGTTCAATCTCCGAAAGAACTGCGCGAAACCGTCGAACGCATTGCCAAACTCGGCGGAACTCCTTTGGTCGTCGCGGATAATCATCAGCCTCTGGGCGTGATTTATTTGAAGGATGTCGTCAAAACGGGAATGAAGGAACGATTTCATCAGCTTCGGCAAATGGGAATTAAAACCGTGATGATTACCGGCGATAATCCTTTGACCGCCGCGTCAATCGCGCAGGAAGCGGGCGTTGACGATTTTTTAGCCGAAGCGACACCCGAAGATAAGATGGCTTTGATCAAGCGCGAACAAGCGGGCGGAAAATTAGTTGCAATGACCGGCGACGGCACGAACGACGCTCCGGCTTTAGCTCAGGCGGATGTCGGCGTAGCGATGAACACGGGAACGCAAGCCGCCAAAGAAGCCGGAAATATGGTTGATTTGGACAGCGACCCGACCAAACTAATCGAAGTCGTCGAAATCGGCAAACAGCTTTTAATGACTCGCGGCGCGTTGACGACGTTTTCCATCGCCAACGATGTCGCCAAATATTTCGCCATTATTCCGGCGATGTTCGCCGCGACGTTTCCCGTTTTGAACGCATTGAATGTTATGGCTTTGAAAACGCCGCAGTCGGCGATTTTGTCGGCGGTGATTTTTAACGCGCTGGTCATTATCGGTTTGATTCCCTTAGCTTTGCGCGGTGTCAAATATCGGGCGATGTCGGCTTCATCGCTGCTGCAAAGAAATTTGCTAATCTACGGACTCGGCGGTATCATCGCGCCGTTTGTCGGCATTAAAATTATTGACGTGATTATCGCGACTTTAGGATTGGCGTGAAAAATTAAAAAAATGAAAGATTTAATTACATCGGCTTTAATGATTTTAGTTTTAACTATAGTGTTGGGAATAGCTTATCCGCTGGCGGTGTGGAGCGTTTCGCAAGTCGCGTTTCCATTTCAGGCAAACGGTTCTTTGATCGAAAATAACGGCAAAATCGTCGGCTCGGACTTGATCGGGCAAACTTTTTCAGGTGAAAATTATTTTCATTCGCGCCCGTCGGCAGCCGGAAACGGTTATTACGCGTGCGAGTCGAGCGGTTCAAAGTCGGGTCCGTCTTCAAAGAAATTAATTGATAGCGTGAAAGCGGATGCGGAAATCCTGGCGAAAGAAAATCCGAACGCCAAAATTCCGGCTGATTTGGTAACGACGAGCGCGTCGGGACTCGATCCGCATATTTCGCCGGAAGCCGCCGAATTTCAAATTTCGCGCATTGCCAAAGCGAGAAACATCAGCGAAGCGGATTTACGAAAAATCGTCGCCCGATTTACCGAAAGTCGAACCTTCGGAATTTTAGGCGAACCGCGCGTAAATGTTTTGAAATTGAACCTGGCTTTAGATAAATCATTCTAGAGGCGAGGTCAAACCGTCGCTCAGGGAAATTGCACAAGATGTTTGTTGATACGCACATTACCGAAATTCCGAATAGGAACGGGGCGCGCCCGTCGCCCGAAACTTTTTTGAAGATGGTCGAAGAAAAGGAACGCGCCAAACTGCGCGTTTATATCGGCGCGGCGGCGGGTGTCGGCAAAACTTTTCAGATGCTCGAAGACGCGCACAGCTTGAAAAATCAAGGCGTTGATGTCGTCGTCGGCGCGGTCGAAACACACGGTCGAGCCGAAACGCGAGAACAAATTAAAGATTTGGAAATCATGCCGCCGCAAAAAATTATGTATCGCGGCAACGTCTTTGACGAGATGGATTTACAGGCGATTATCGAACGCCGCCCGTCGGTGGCGATTGGGTAGCGGTTTATGTCGAAACTGCTGATGAGGAAGCCGGACGCATTGACCCGAAAGCCTACGCCGCTTTACAGGAAAATATCAGTTTTGCCAAGAATTTGGGCGCGAATGTTTTTAAACTAAAATCCAACAACGTCGCCGACGCGCTTCTCAAATTCGCCCGCGAAAACGCCGTCACGCACGTCATTTTCGGACAATCTGCCCGTTCGCGCTTGGAAATTTTCTGGAAAGGTTCGATTATCAACCGCTTTCTTGCCGAAGTGAAAGATGCCGCCGTTCACGTCATCCCGCTCGAGAAAGAATAAAATTTCAGATTCCAGATTAAAATCTGTAATTTGGAACCTGAA
>CAXTMQ010000040.1:0-4886 GCA_964245305.1 uncultured Pyrinomonadaceae bacterium | reverse complement strand
AATATAGGCAAGCGATTTATAGACGAGTTTCGCGCAGAGAAAAGCGGGCGCGGGCTGGCTCTCGACGTAGGCGTATTCGACTAAATCCATTCCGACGACGCGGCGTTTTTCGGCGAGTTTGCGGATTAAAGTCAAGACTTCATACCAACCGAGTCCGCCGGGTTCGGGCGTTCCGGTCGTCGGCACGAGCGACGGATCGAGTCCGTCAATATCAATCGTCAGGTAAACATTTTCCGTCAAACTTTCAATCGCCGAATCTATCCAATCCATTCGTCCGACAATATCCTTCGCCCAATAAATTTTCGTGTGCGGCAATTCGTCGAGACTTCTGGCTTCGTCCGCCGAAAGCGAACGAATTCCGACCTGAACGGCGGGAATTTTTAAATCCTTCACCGAACGCGCCATAATCGAAGCGTGCGAATGCGGCGTTCCGTCATATTCGTCGCGCAAATCGGCGTGCGCGTCAATTTGCAGAATCGAAATGTTATGAAATTTTTCCGCGTGAGCGCGGATCACGGGCGCGGACAACGAATGTTCGCCGCCGAGCATACACACGAACTTTTCCGATTTCAGAAGCGTTTTGGTTTCTTCGTAGAGCGCGTTCATCATCGCTTCGGGCGTTTCGCGCGGCGTGAGTTCGGGCAAAGTGTGGATGCCGATTTTATAAACTTCCGCATCGGTTTCTTCTTCGTATAATTCCATATTGCGCGAAGCCTCTATGATCGCGCCCGCGCCCGCGCCCGTTCCGCCGCCGTAAGAAACCGTACCTTCATAGGAAACGGGAAGAATTAAAACCTGCGAAGATTCGAAATCGGAAAATTCCTTTTCTTCAATGCCGCCGAAGTTCAGCGGCAAATTTTCTGACTCAGACATAAAGTTCAAAGTTCAAAGTTCAAGGTTCAAGGTTCAAGGTCGGCAAATGCAAACTTTGAACTTTGAACTATTCTAGGGAACATCAATTCCCAAATCTTTTCCTTGAAAACTAAAAGTCGGACGCTTTCTGCCTTTCATAAATTTGGCGGCGGTTTGCGAGAGCGCGGTGATAATCATCGGCAGAGCGATTGACGGATCGCTCGGCACATAAGCGGTTGTCGCGGTTTTTAGAAGTTTACCGAAAGTCTGCGTATGATTTCCGCCGAACGACGGCGTGCGAATGTCGAGCGGCACGGAATCGGTCGTAATCGAAACGGCGTATTTGTGTCCGCGCGGCGTTGTGCGCGTGATATACGACGAGATTTCCGCCATATTGACCATTCCCTGACTGCACACGCTACCCAAAGTAATGATTCCCGAATTGCGCGTTTTTTGCGCGATCATCATCATTTCCATCGTGTCCTGCGTGATGTCGAAATTGAATTGGTTTTTCTTTTCAAAACGACTGCGGGCAATGCCGACCGACAGCGGACTCGATAAAATATCCGGGCAGTAAACTGGAATGCGCGATTTGTAAGCGGCGGTTAAAATGCCGTCTTCGTGGGCGATTTCCGCCAGCTCGCGTCCTAAAAGATGCAGAAATTCGCGCACCGAATACGAGCGTGAAAGCTCTAACTGGTTGATGACGCTTCCGACCCATTCGTCGGCTTCGTGATACTCGTCAATATTGGCGAGCAAATCGCCGATACGCGCGACATCCGACGTTTCGAGTTCTTCATCGGACATCGAAGGATGCGCTTGATAATGATTGCGACCGAGAATCTCGTGAATGTCGTGAAACAGTACCGTTCCCGACATCACGATCACATCAACAAAACGGTTTTTGATGACGTAAGCCAGCAGTCGCCGCATTCCCGAAGGAATCAGATTGCCCGAACCGCACAGATAAATCGTCGAATTGTCGTCGAGCATATCGAGCCAGATGCGATGCGCTTCCGCCAGTTGTTTCGCGCCGAAACCCGCGCCTTCCATTTTTTCCAAAAGCCCCGCCACCGACCGGTCCCGATCAACCGGAATCGGTCGGGTCGGAACGGTCAAAAATTTTGAAGCCTTTGATTTTTTTTGAGCTACCATAAAATCTCCAAGTTATAAAATAATTAGTTAAAAAGTTTGTCTAAAACCCCGCCTGATAATTTGCCGGTTCAGGCACCGAAAAGTTCGCTTAAACCGCCGCCCTCGCCAAGTTTGTCGGTCGTATAAAATTCTAAGAAATTGCAATTTTCGCAACGCAAAGCCTGCACATAATAAGCAGTTTTATCGGTCGTTTTGATGCCCGACCAGAAAGATTCTTCCGGCTTGCCTTCGACCCAAACCTGCTTCATCTTTCCATTGTAATGTCCGCGGTCGAGCAGAAAACCTTCGGTCAGCGCGCCGCCGCATTTGATACATTTATTTTCCATTTCTTCCGTTTCACTCGTTACCATTCGGTGATAAATAGGTGTAACCGTCCGACTGTGTTTCGTAAAATTCTATTAGTTTGTCGCCTTCTTTCGACGAAACTTCGCCGTCTTTGATGCGCTGCATCACGATTTTTCTAAATTGATCGTGCAAGGTTGCCGTATCAAATCGAACGGTTGCCAGCGAATCGCCGAGCGTCGCGCCCTGAATCACTTTTTTAATAATATAACCGTCTTCGCCGATGTGGATGTGCGCTTCGTGCGGAACGCCGAAAAGGTTATGATTGTTGCCCATCACTTCCTGATACGCGCCGACGAGCATCATCGCTAAATAATACGGCTCGCCTTTTTCGAGCTTGTGCAGCGGCAGAACCGTTTTGACATCGTGCAAATCAACGAATTTATCAACGATGCCGTCCGAATCGCAGGTAATGTCGCACAAAGTCGCGTATTCGGTCGGTTTTTTGTTTAATTTGTGAATCGGGATAATCGGAAAAAGTTGTTCCAACGCCCAATTATCGGGCATCGAACGAAACACCGAAAAATTCGCTAAGTATTTGGCGCACAGCAATTTCCGCAAATCGTCAAACTCTTCGGCGACGTATTTTTTCTGCTGCGCGAACTCGTCGGCGCGTTCGCAAACGTCCCAGAAAAGCACTTCGCCTTTGCCTTTGGCTTCAAGCGAAATTAAACCGAGATTGAACATTGTAAAAAGTTCTTCGCGGTTTTCGAGCGCGTCGTGATAATACTCGCCGTAATTTTTCCCGTTGATGCTTTCGCGTAAATCGTGCAATTCGCGCACGACCGGCGGATCGTCAATCGTAATCGTGATCGGCGTTAAATCTTCAACGATAGTTTCGATTTCGTCCTGCACGTTCGTCACTAAAATCGCGTGATACGCCGATAAATATCTGCCCGATTCCTGAATCAAAGTCGGATGCGGTACGTCTTCGTCATCGCAGACCGTTTTGATAACGTAAACGACATCGTTCGCAAATTCCTGCGCGTTGTAGTTCGCCGACGATTCAAACGAAGTTTTCGAGCCGTCGTAATCGACCGCCATTCCGCCGCCGACATCAAGATACTGAATCGGGATATTCAACTGCCGAATCTTCGCGTAAGTCCGCGCCGCTTCGCGCATCGCGCCCTTAATTCGTTTAATATCAGTCAACTGCGAGCCGATATGAAAATGCAGAAGTTTCAGCATATCGGTTCTGCCGCTTTCGTTGAGGAGACGAATACATTCTAAAATCTCCGTCGTCGTCAAACCGAATTTTGCCGCCTCGCCGCCGGATTTTTCCCATTTGCCCGAACCTTTCGAGTAAAGTTTGACGCGCACGCCGACCATCGGCAGTTTAGTTTCGGGATTCTCGCGCGTTACTTCGTCGGCGATTTTGATCGTGTTTTCAAGTTCGCTGAGTTTTTCGATGACGATGACGACGTTTTTTCCGGCTTGCGCTCCGGCAAAGGCGAGCTGAATAAATTCGCGGTCTTTGAAACCGTTCAAAACCAAAAGGCTCTCGTCCGAATGTTCCTGCGCGAGCGCGGCGTAAAGTTCTGCCTTTGAACCGGCTTCGAGTCCGAAATTATAGCGTTTTCCTTCGCGCAGATACTCTTCAACGACGGCGCGGTTCTGGTTGACTTTCATCGGATAAACGCACATATGTCCGCCGTCGTAGTCGAATTCTTTGATCGAATTTTTAAAGGCTTTCTGAAGTTTGCGAACCTGTCCGGCGAGCAGTTGTGGAAAACGAAGCAGAACCGGCGTATGAACGCCGCGCTTTTTTAAATCGTCTATAATTTCCTTTACGTCCGCCGAAAGCTGGTCGTTTTCAGCCGCGTGAACGATTAAATTTCCTTTACGATTTACGCCGAAATAGCCAGCTCCCCAGTTTTCAATACCGTAGGTTTCAACCGTCTGCTCGATGATTGCGCTCAAATCTCTGTTTCTTCTCCGAAATTTTTGTGTCTGGTTTAGTATAACTGAAAAATCTGCGAAAAATTCACGACTCGGGAAAAAAAAGTGAAATTTTTTTGTAAAGTTTGAAGTTAAATAAAATTCGAGCTTTTACCTTACGGAGAAGGGCTGGCATAAATTTTGCCGAAATTATCCGCGACGCAAGCGTCTTTAAAATCGTTTTGAAGCCGCAAACCTCAATAACCATAAGCATAAAAGTTGTTTCTCGCCGTCAGGCTGGAAACGCGAAAGTGTCGAAACTTGTCAAATCAATGTGTCAAATTTTGTCATTACAGGTCTAATATTCGAGTTCTTGCATAATTCTCCCCGACTCGGATATTCCGGCGAAGCCTCGCGTGTCAATTTTTGCCCGCAAATTTCCGGTAAATAAAAATGAACATATTTGAAGATTTAGTAGACGAATTAAAAGAAGCGAATTTGATCGAAGAAACCGTCATCGAAACCGACGAAGCGGAAAATCCGAAAACGACGGAGGCGAAACCGGCGGTTGCCGCCGACACTTCCAAAAACGGAAGTCGCGCGGGCGTCGCTTCGGAAACTTTGCCGTCGGTGAAAAAAGTCGAACGAACTGAAACCGC
>CAXTMQ010000039.1:0-22947 GCA_964245305.1 uncultured Pyrinomonadaceae bacterium | reverse complement strand
ATTCTTCACCAAAAATCCAAACAAATCGGCTTGTTCTTCGATAATTTTCGCGGTCGGTTTGCCCGCGCCGTGTCCGGCTCTGGTTTCGATGCGAATCAGAACGGGCGCGTCGCCGGCTTGCGCGGCTTGCAAGGCGGCGGCGTATTTAAAGCTGTGCGCCGGAAAAACGCGGTCGTCGTGATCGGCGGTCGTCACCAATGTCGCCGGATATTTCGTGCCGGGTTTGATGTTTTGGAGCGGCGAATATTTGTAGATCGCGGCGAATTCTTCCGGGTTTTCAGACGAGCCGTAATCGGAAGTCCACGCGCGTCCGATGGTGAATTTTTGAAAGCGCAGCATATCCATCACGCCGACGGCGGGAAGTGCCGCGCCGAATAAATCGGGACGTTGATTTAAAGCCGCGCCGATTAAAAGTCCGCCGTTTGAGCCGCCCTGAATCGCCAATTTTGACGGCTGCGTATATTTTTCTTTGATTAAATATTCAGCCGCCGCGATGAAATCGTCGAAGACGTTTTGCTTTTTCAATTTCGTTCCCGCCAAGTGCCATTCTTCGCCGTATTCGCCGCCGCCGCGAATGTTCGGCATCGCAAACACGCCGCCCATTTCCATCCACGCGAGCCTTGAAACCGAAAACGCCGGTGTCATCGAAATGCTGAAACCGCCGTAAGAATAAAGCAGCGTCGGATTCGTGCCGTCCATTTTCAAACCTTTTTTGTGGACGATAAACATCGGAATGCGCGTTCCGTCTTTGCTGTTGTAGAAAACCTGCTTGACTTCAAAAGCGTTCGGATCGAACTTTACGTCCGCTTTGCGAAAGACTTCGGATTTGCCGGATTTCATATCGTAGCGGTATATCGTCGGCGCGGCGTTAAAGCTGTTGAACGAATAAAAAGTTTCTGTATCGGAGCGTTTGCCGCCGAAGCCGCCCGCCGAACCGATGCCCGGAAGCGCGACGTTGCGGACGAATTTTCCGTCTTTATCGTAAATTTTGATTTGCGTATAAGCGTCCTTCAAATAGCTGACCGCGAATTGATCGTTGACGAAGCCGACGCTGCCCATCGTCTCGGCGGCTTGCGGAACGATTTCGCGCCATTTTTTGTCTTTGTCGTTGACATCAACGGCGACGATGCGGCTGCGCGTCGCGTCTTTATCAGTCTGAAAATAAAACGTCGAGCCGATATTGTCCAAAAAGCTGTAATTGTTTTCGAGCTTGTCCACGAGCGGCATAATTTGTGAATCGGGTTTCGACAAATCTTTGTAGTAAACCATATTGTTCGGCGAAGTTCCTTTGCCGACGCTGATGATTAACCATTTGCCGTCGTCGCTGACCGCGCCGCCGACGAATTTATCTTTGTCTTCGGGTCGCTCGTAAATCAGAGGATCAGCCGATTGGTCTGTGCCTAATTGGTGGAAATACATTTTTTGAAAAGCGTTTTCCGCCGACATTTTCGTTTTGTCGTCGGCTTGCGGATAGCGCGAATAATAAACGCCTTTGCCGTCGAGCGTCCACGACGCGCCGCTGAATTTGATGTTTTTCAAAACGTCCGGCAAATCATTGCCCGACGCGACATCGCGGAAATGCCATTCCTGCCAATCCGAACCGGCTGCCGCCAAACCGTAAGCCATCAATTTGCCGTCGTCGGAAATCGCAATGCCCGAAAGCGCGACCGTGCCGTCGTCGGATAATTTATTCGGATCAATCAGCACGCGCCCTTTATCGCTGACCGAATCGGCGACATACAAAACCGACTGATTCTGCAAACCGTCGTTCTTATAATAAAAATACTTCGAGCCGCGTTTGAAAGGCGCGGAATATTTTTCGTAATTCCAAAGCTCGGTCAAACGCGCTTTGATTTTCGCGCGCTCGGGAATCTGCTCGAGATACGAAGCGGTCAGTTTATTTTGCGCTTCGACCCAAGTTTTCGTTTCGGCGGAATTGTCGTCTTCGAGCCAGCGGTAAGGATCGGCGACTTTCGTGCCGAAATAATCGTCAGTCTGCTCGACCTTTTTCGTCTGCGGATATTCGAGCTTGGTCTGCCCGAAAACATTTACGGTTAAAAGCATAAATATAGAAAAAACGATACTTTTCTTGAATTTCATCGCAATTAAATTCTCCTTAAAATTTAATTCGATTATAGTTTGCGTTCGCGGTTTAGACAATCGGATTCAGCGAATCAGCGCGAAACGAAAGCGCGGCGAGATTGTAAAAAATCGCCGCGCTTTCGTTTGTAAGTTTGATTTTTATTTATTCAGCCGCCGCGCGTTTCGCTTTGGCGGGCGTTCCGCCTTTGATATTCATTTCGTTCAAAATCCAGCCCGCGCCGCCGAATTTTTCCGTCACGAAAAGCACGTAGCGAACATCTACGGAAATCGTGCGGTTGTAGTTCGGATCGTAGAAAATATCGTTGGCTAAACCTTCGTAATTGCCGTCAAAGACAAGCCCGACCTGCTCGCCGTAAGCGTTCAAAACCGGACTGCCCGAATTGCCGCCGATGATGTCGGTCGAAGCTAAGAAATTAACCGGCACAGTTCCGTTTTCGCCGAATCTGCCGAAGTCTTTGGCGTTCTGCAAATCCTTTAATTTTTGCGGAACATCGAACGGATTAACGCCCGTGTCTTTTTCGATCACGCCCTTGAGCGTCGTGAACGGGCTGTATCTGACGGCTTCGCGCGGGTTGTAGCCGAGAATATTGCCGTATGTGAAACGCAGCGACGAATTCGCGTCCGGATACGGACGAACGCCTTTCATTTCCGCCATTCCTTGCTGATAAAGCAGGCGAACGCGGTCAATATCGCCGTTATATTTCGTCGTTCGCGCCGTCAGAGCGTTTCTTTCCTGCGTCAAACCCGCGATGAATTCGACGATGTTCGGATATTGTTTCTGCAAATTCGCATACGACGAATCGTAAAGCGCGAGAATTTTTTCCGGCGTGTCGAAGTTCGTCTTTTCGGCGACAGATTCGGCGAAAGTTTCTTCCGCCGAACGACGTTCTTTGCCTTGAAAATTTCCGAACAGTTTTTCGGCGACCGCGAGCTTTTGATTGGCGGGCAAGTCGGCGAGCATTTTCAGGTTGAACTTAATTATCTCGCGCTCGGCAACCGGCTCGCGCGTTTTGTAAACTTCCTGTAATTCGGCGAGCTTCTTCGCTCGTTCGTCCGCCGTCAATTTCCTGCCTTGTTGAACCGCGACGACGGCATCGTAAATTTGTTTGAAAACGGGCGTAACCGTCTGGCTCGGAAATCTCTGCAAAATCACGTCGGAGGCGGCGGTCGGATAATTCAAATCGGAAAGCGTTTTCAGATTCGCCAAAACTTCGCCGTATTTCGCCTGCCTTTGCGGATTGGCATTGACCCAAGCGGCGAATTTCTCTTCGACGGCGCGGCGTTTGTTAATTTCGTCGGCGCGGCGCAAGGCAATTGAGCCGCCGCCGTAGACTTTACGATAATTGTCGAAATTGGCGATTTCCGATTGAAATTTGATTCGTTTTGTTTCATCCGTTTCACCGGCGGCACGAAGCGCGTCACTTCGCGCTTGAAGATACGCGGCGAGATACGGAAAATTCGTGTCCTGCGCGTATTCGATTGATTGACTTTCACGATAGCGCGTCGTCGAACCCGGATAACCGAGAACGAACACGAAATCGTTTTCCTTCAAGCCGCCGATGTTAACCGTCAAAAACTTTTTCGTCTTTAAGGGAATATTATTCGGCGCATATTCGGCGGAACTTCCGTCCGGCGCGGTGTAAGCGCGAAGAAAAGTAAAATCGCCGGTGTGCCGCGTCCATTCAAAATTGTCGGGATCGCCGCCGAAAACGCCGATGTTGCGCGGCGGCGCGTAAACGACGCGAACGTCTTTAATCTGTATCGTTTGATACAAATAAAAATAAAATCCGCTGTTCAATGCTTGAATGCGAATCGTCGAGCCTTGCGGAGCTTTCGCTTGTTCCTGCTTCTGCAAATCTTCGGCATTTTTCTTCAAAGCGGCGGCGAGCGATTCGCCGGTTAAACTTTCCGTGCCGCGTCTTATTTTCGCCGAAACGTCTTCGACGCGCTGCGTAACGAACAGCGAATAATCTTTCGCAGGCAATTCCTGCCGGCGCGAATCGGCTTTGAAACCGTTTTCGACGTAATCCGTCTGCGGTGTTGAAGCCGACACGAGCGCGTCGAAACCGCAATGATGATTAGTCAAAATCAAACCTTCCGGCGAAACAAATTCCGCCGTGCAGCCGATGCTAAGGCGGACGACCGCATCGGTCAAACCGCCGCCGTTCGGGTTATAAATATCCGTCGGCTTGATCTTCAAACCGCGTTTTGCAAGCGCGAGACTGCTGATTTGATCGGGCGTATACATTCCTTCGTCAAATCTCGCAAAAGAAAAAGTCGCCGAAGAAAGCCAGACGGCGAGCATCAAAACGCCGCCAAAAAAACGATTAAATTTTAGATTCATTGAAAAGAGACTCCAAGAGTTATTTGTTATTTACTTATATTGCATTTCCCGTTTTTATTCAAAAGCGTCGGGAAGTTGTTTGATGAGATTTCTGCAAAAAAGACAGCTTTTTATTTAACCGGCATTTTAATTTTAATGGGCTCGCTTTTTTAAGTAAGAGGTGATATTTAGTCCGACGATTCCGTTCAGAGCCATCAAAGTATTCGTGAAAATGAAAACCGGATTCCAAACCAGCCAACTGTAGACGGCGAAACCGAACGAAGCCAAAAACTGTCCGATGAAAAGCCAAAGTGAAACGCCTTCGCTGGTTTTCTCTTTCCATTGTTTGTAAATTTGCCGGCTGACCGTGAAAAATAAAATCGCCGAACTAATCCAGCCGATTGCTTCAGTCATATATTTCGGGTTGGCGAAAGACGAAAATTTCGTCTGCCGCAATAATCAAGGCTTCAGACTGCACAATATCGAGTCTGAAGCCTTGATTATAAAACAGACGATAAAGATTAAATGGTTGACGATGACGCGCTCGCGCCGTTGCTCGGCTTGACCGTCACGAAAGTTTTCGGAAGCGATTGAACAGAAACAGCCGTCGCCGCTTTACGATTCATTCCCGCAATCTTGCCGTAAGTCATCAATGCCTGCGCGACGATTTGATCCATATTGTAGTATTTATACGTCGCCAGCCGTCCGACAAAATGCACGTCGGAACGCGCTTCCGCTAAAGTTTTATATTTGGCGTAAAGCGCGGCGTTTTCCTTGCGCGGAATCGGGTAATACGGATCGCCTTCGGCTCGCGGATATTCATAAACGATGCTCGTTTTCTTATGTTCCTGCCCGGTCAAATATTTAAATTCCGTGATGCGCGTGAACGGCTGTTCGTTCGGATAATTGACGACCGGCGCGATTTGAAATTGTTCGGTATCGTGTGTTTCGTGCCGAAATTCGAGCGAGCGATAAGGAAGTTTGCCGTAACGATAATCGAAAAACGAATCAATCGGTCCGGTGTAAATCATTTCCCGAAAAGAAATTTGATTCATAATTTCCCGGTAATCGCAGTTGAGCATAATTTTGATGTTCGGGTGCGCGAGCATCTTTTCAAACATTCTGGTAAAACCGTTTTTCGGCATCGCCTGATACGAATCGGTAAAATATCTATCGTCGCGGTTCGTGCGCGTCGGCACGCGCGCCGTGACCGATGCGTCGAGTTCCGAAGGGTCTAAGCCCCATTGTTTGCGTGTGTAGTTTTTAAAAAACTTTTCGTAAAGCTCGCGCCCGACTTTCGAGACGACGACATCTTCCGAAGTTTTGATGTGTTCGCATTTCTCGGCTAACTTGGCGAAAAAATCTTCGACTTCAAACGAAGTCAGCTTTAACCCGTAAAGTTTGTTAATCGTGTCGAGATTGATCGGCATCGGCACGAGCATTCCGTCAACGCTCGCCAAAACGCGGTGCTGGTATTCGCGCCATTCGGTAAAACGCGAAAGATATTCAAAAACTTCGCCTGAATTCGTATGAAAAATATGCGGACCGTATTTATGAACCAAAATACCTTCGTCGTTGTAATAATCGAAAGCGTTTCCCGCGATATGCGGACGCTTATCGCAAATTAAAACTTTTTTATTCGAGCCGTTCGTCAGACGCTCCGCCAGAACACTACCGGCGAATCCCGCGCCGACAATTAAATAATCAAACATTTCCCTTATTTATCCCCTTGTTTATTTTAAATTTTATTGAATTTTAACTTTTTCGTTTGTCTGCAAGCCGACAGACAATCTTTCAAGCCGCCGAACTGCGACTTTTTTGATTAATTTGCTTGTCAATCAATTCACTCATTCTCGCAAATGTTTTATTCCAAGATGTTTGCGACAAAAATTCGTCGGCGCGATTGATTCTTTCCGAAGCGTTTTCGCGCAGAGCCTTTTCACATTCGGCGACGAATTCCTCGGCGTTCGACGCGATATGCACCAGATTCATTTCGCCGTATGGACGCACGACATCGCGGATCGGCGTGGAAACGACCGGCTTTCCGGCGGCGAGATATTCGGGCGTTTTCGTCGGACTGATAAACTTCGTCGAATCGTTGAGCGCGAACGGCATCAGCGCAACCGCCCAACCGGCAAGATAGGCGGGCAATTCCTGATAATTTTTTCCGCCGAGATAATGAATATTCTGGCGGCGCGGCAAATCTTCTTCGCTGATCTTGACGACCGGACCGATCATCACGAATTGCCATTCGGGACGCAGATCGGCGATTTCGGCTAATAAATTCGTATCTATCCGTTCATCAATCACGCCGCAGTAGCCGAGCTTCGGCGATGCGATAGATTTCTGATCGAGCGGTTCTTCGATTGAATTTCGCGCTTGTTTGAAATGTTCGGCATCAATACTCGAAGGAAAGGCGTGAACATTTTTATGTCGGTCTTTTTTGGCTTCGTAGAGACTCTGCCCGCCTGTGAAAATTAAATCCGCTTTTTCGAGCAGACGCTGTTCGTTTTCAATCAATTCGGGCGGCGCGAACTTAAAAGCCGAAAGCTCATCCATACAATCGAAAATTGTCGCCAGCGGTTCGAGATGCGCGGCAAAATCCATCGCCATCGGCGTGTAAAACCACAAAATAAAATCTTTTACTTTTCGCTCTTCGATTAAATTGTCGAGCATTTCGCGCTCGATGTCGGCGACGTTTCGCGTTTCGCGGTCGGCGTGAGAAATGTGCGGCACAACGACACATAAATTGTCTTCACGCGCTTCTGTTTCAAGTCGCGTTGCGCCGTCAACAAAAATCGGTTCTTCAAAAAAGAACACGCGCCGCGATTTGGCAAAGCGGCTCAAAAGATGCTGCGGACGCTGGTAAACAAAATCCCAGCGCAGATGCGACAAACAAATTAAATCGAAATTTCCTGCGGATAAAGAAGAATCTTCAAAAGTTTTTTTCATAATATTTATTCCCGAACAGCCGATAAGCGATTGTCTCAAATGACGAATTCGCGGTTTGTAGCGAATAATACAGTTCGCTCGAAGCGGCTTGATTCGCACAGACAAAAACTGTTCAGCTACACGAATTTTATAGTTTAGCATAGTTTCACAGATGAAACGAATCGGCGCGTTTGAATTGCGAATCTGAAATTGTTCGTTAAGCTAAGGCAATTTGCTACAATTTGATAATTGTCGAAAAATTAATGAAAAAATACATTTTTCAAAGTTATCTGATGGGCGGTTTTGAATGCTCGACGCATATCAATCCATATAAAAAGCGCGTTGATATGGTCGCCGCGACTTTTCACGACCGATTCGCCGAAGCGGATTATGAACGATTATTAAACGTCGGAATGGAGACGGCGCGCGACGGCATTCGCTGGCATTTAATCGAGCGCGAGCCTTTTCGATACGATTTTTCCAGCGCGCTTAATCAGGTTCGCGCCGCGCAAAAAACCGGCATTCAGATTATCTGGGATTTGTTTCACTACGGCTTTCCCGAAGATTTGGACATTTTCAGCGCGGCATTTCCCGTTCGTTTCGCCGGATTTGCCAAAGCCTTTATCGGATTTTTACAAAGCGAAAACGCTGATGCGTCTTTTATCTGCCCGATGAACGAAATGTCGTTTTTTTCTTGGGCGGCGGGCGAAGTCGGCGCGTTTTATCCGTTTCAGAAGCAGCGCGGCGACGAACTCAAACGCCGGCTTGTTCGCGCGTCAATCGCGGCGGTTGACGCGATTCGCGCCGTCTGTCCGGCGACTCGTTTCGTCTTTACCGATCCGGCGATTCATATTTCTTCGGCATCGAACGATCCGGTTCAAAAAGCGATTGCCGAACAGCGACGGCAATCGCAATTTCACGCGCTCGAAATGCTTTCGGGAAAGCGCGAGCCGGAACTCGGCGGATCAAGTGAATATCTCGACATTATCGGCTTGAATTATTATTTCAACAATCAATGGCGACACCGAAGCGGCAGGAAAGTTCTGCGCGGACATAAGAATTATCATCCGTTTAATTTAATTGTCCGCGAATTTCACGAACGCTTCGCGCGTCCGCTTTTCATCGCCGAAACCGGCATCGAAGACGCGGCGCGGCGTGAATGGTTTCGCTATATTTGCGACGAAGTGAAGATCGCCGAAGCCGCCAATCATCCGATTGAAGGCATTTGCCTATATCCGATTTGTAATCATCCGGGCTGGGACGACGCGCGGCATTGTCAAAACGGTTTGTGGGATTATCCGTCCGAAACGGGCGAACGCGAAATCTATGCGCCGCTGCTCGAAGAAATAAATTTACAAATAAACGCGCCGAAAGTTAAAATGCAGGTTCAATGAAAAATTACACCGAAAATTACAACGCGCAAGCCGTTGCGACGGCGAGCGAACAAGAAAAAACAACTTCGATTGATGAAATTCTTCGACGCGCGAAAATTATCGCCGACGAAGCGAAAGTCGAAGCTGCCGCGACCGACGCGACCGACAAATTTCCCGTCGAAACTTTCCGAAAAATCGCTGAAAACAATTTGCTCGCCGCGCCGCTGCCGACCGAGTCCGGCGGCGCGGGTTTGGGAACGGAAACCGGAACGACACGCGCGATGCTCGAACTTCTCAAACATTTCGGACGCGGCAATTTGGTCGTCGGGCGCGTTTACGAAGGACATCTGAACGCCGTTTTGCTGCTCAAACTGTTCGCCTCAAAATCGCAAATTCAAAGATACGCCGAAGAAATCGTCCGCGAAAAAAGATTGTTCGGCGTGTGGAATACGGAAGCCGGCGACGGCGTGAAAATCGCGCCGCGCGACGAAAAGTTCGTTTTGCGCGGCGCGAAAACTTTTGCGACCGGCGTTGATTTCGTGACGCGCCCGTTTGTCAACGGCGCGTTGCCCGACGGCGGCTGGCAAATGTGCGTCGTGCCGTTGGAAACAGTCGAAACGGCGGTTGATAAATCCTGGTGGCAGCCGATGGGAATGCAGGCGACGCGCTCGTTTCGCGTTGATTTTACGGGCGTTGAACTCGACTCAACAAATTTAATCGGCGCGGCGGGCGATTATTACAAACAACCGTTTTTCAGCGGCGGCGCGATTCGTTTCGCCGCCGTTCAGCTCGGCGCGGCGGAAGCGATTTTCGACGAAACGCGCGAATATTTGCGACATTTGAATCGAACAACCGATCCGTTTCAGCAGATGCGTCTCGGCGAAATGGCGATTCAAATCGAAAGCGGAAATTTGTGGCTCGACGGCGCGGCGCGAAAATTCGATGAATACGAACAAAATCTGACTGAAGAAAAAAACGCGATTTTTCTTGCTTACGCGAATATGACGCGGACGGCGATTGCCGAAATCTGCGAAAAAACGATGAATCTCTGCGTCAAATGCGTCGGCGCGCGCGGGCTGAATCAACCGTTTCATTTCGAGCGAATCATCCGTGATTTAACGATTTATCTGCGCCAGCCCGCGCCCGACGCTGCGTTAACGAGCGTCGGCAAATTCGTTTTGGAGAGCGCGAAGCCGAACGATGATTTAAGGAAATAAATCTGAAAATAAGATCGTAAAAAAATTGTGGGCAATTTAGAAAATCTTCAAAAATCAACACTCGCCGACGTTTCCGCGCTGCCGCTGAATCCGGCGGAAACTGTTTTGAGTTGGGGAAAAACATTAATCGTCGCGCCGCATCCCGATGATGAATCGCTCGGCGGCGGCGGCGCAATCGCGCTTTTACGAAAATTCGGGTTAGAAGTTTTCGTTCTGGTTTTGAGTGACGGAACGCTGTCGCATCCGAACTCGCAAAAATTTCCGGCGGAAAAATTAAGAGATTTGCGCGAGCGGGAAATGCAAGCCGCGCTCGAGATTCTCGGCGTTTCAATCGAAAAAACGACATTTTTTCGTTACAAAGACCGCAGCGTTCCGAACGAAGATTCGGCGGATTGGCAATCAGCAATCGAAAAGTGCCGCGATTATTTGGAAAAAAATCAGCCGCAGACGATTCTCGTTCCGTGGCGGCGCGATCCGCATCCCGATCATCGCGCGGCTTATGAGCTGATAAAAAATTCGAGCGGCGCGGCGCGAATCATCGAATATCCAATTTGGCTTTGGGAAATCGCCGAGCGCGAAGACGCGCCGAAATCGAGCGAAGTTCGAGCGTGGCGGCTCGACATCGGCGAAGTATTTGAAAAGAAGCGGAAAGCGATCCACGCGCACGAATCGCAAACGACCGATTTGATTGACGACGATCCGCACGGTTTTCGTCTAACGCCGGAGATTCTGCAAAATTTCGCCGAAAAATGGGAAGTTTATTTGGAAGAAATGAAAGAAAAATGACGGAAAAAAAATCTCTGACACCTGATTATTTCGAGGAAGTTTACAGAAACAACGACGATCCCTGGAATTTTGAAACGAGCGAATACGAAGCCGCGAAATACGAAGCGACGCTTTCCGCATTGCCGCGCGAAAATTATAAAAGCGCGTTTGAAATCGGCTGTTCAATCGGCGTTTTGACCGCGAGTTTGGCGAAAAAATGTCAGTCGCTATTGGCGGTTGACGTTTCGGAAAAGGCGATTGAACAGGCAAAAAAACGCTGCGCTGATTTGCCGAACGTCCGCCTCGAAAAAATGGAAATTCCGAAAGAATTTCCGGCGGAAAAATTCGATTTAATTTTAATTTCCGAAGTCGGTTATTATCTTTCGTCAACGGATTGGCGCGTCGCGTCGGAAAAAGTGTTCGCGCATTTGAGCATTCAAGGACAAATTATTTTGGTGCATTGGACACCGATTGTCGAAGATTATCCGCAAACCGGCGACGCGGTTCACGATTCGTTTGCCGAATTCGCGGAAGGAAAAATGCGGCTTTTGAGCGGCAGCCGGACGGAAAAATACCGGCTCGACGTTTGGGAAAAACTTTAGGCGGTTTGGCTGAAGAGCTGATTTTGCGGTCGAATTTCTTTTAATCTTCGCTCTAATTCAAGGATAGCTTTTTCGACCGGAATTAAATCGTGCGACGAATTTTCTCCGCCGTTCTCACGTTGCTCGCGCGAAATTTTTTCCGTCAAAGAACCGAAAAATTTATTCTGCTTAATTTCTGCGACGAGCCGTTTTTCCGAAATACCTAAACTACCGGCAGCCGTTTTGAGCGCGTCAGTTTTGACTGAGTTTTTCGCTTTGAAATTCTCCCAGAGTTTTCTCAATAGTTTCCGCGCCGCGATGCGGCTTTCGATTGAGCGCGGCGATTCGACGAGATAAATGCCGTTGTTTTCGCCCATCAATTTCCATTCGCAAAGCTGCGTCGAAAGTCCGAGAACGGTACGCCCGCAAATTCGCGCCGAGGTGAAAACACGCACATTCGGACTGTGGCGAACGCGCGCGTCAATTCTCAAAAGCGCGTGATAAAACGCGACATCTTCGAGAAATTTAACTTCGGGAACGCCGCCCGCGCGTTCAAAAGCGGCGGTCGTGACGGCAAAACTGCCGTTAAAATGCTGGTGATGACGCGGAAAATCCTGATGCGGTAATTCGTCCAAAAGCCATTCAAACTCGGCGGCGAGCAGGCGATAGTTTTCATCTTGCAGATGAAAACTTCTGGCGGGCGCGTTTAATTTGGCGAGTTCCGCGTCGTCGAGCAGAATGCGTCCGCCGACCGCGTCCGCGCCGTTTTCGATTTCATAAATATTCTGTGCGATCCAATTTTCGGCGACGCGCGTATCGCCGTCGGTCGTTAAAATAATTCCGCCGCCAAAGCGGTTCGATTTCAAACGCCGCGCCGCTTCGTTCATCAGCATACCACGCACAAATCCGATATTGGCGCATTCTTCGGCGAGAAAAATTTCTTTGACCTGTAGGCGCAGCGTCGGAAATTTTTTCCGGCAATCGTCGGCGAGTTTGAAAGAATCGTCCGAGCAATTATTGGCGAGAACAATAACTTCAAATAATCTTGAATCAAGCGGACTGCCTCGCAAATCAACTTGCCGGGCAAGCGATTCGACGGTTTTGCAAATGTGTTCGGATTCGTCGCGGACGGGAACGACAATCGAAACAAGACAGTCAGGCAAAACCGGCGCGGCAATCAAATCAGCGGATTTCAAAATCATAAACTGAAAATATATTTATTTCATTTTTAGATGCCGAACTGCAACCGTAAAGTGAGTTGTTTCATTCGGCGATTTATTTCGGCAAAAAAAAAACGAATGTAAAAAATCACATTCGTCTTAAATTTTAAATTTAATTTTTGGTTGAAAGTTAGCGATTTACTTCCTTGTTCGCCTTCAGCGCGTTCGCCTTCGCGCCTTGAATGGCGAGTTGTTTGGCTTCCGGCAGAAGTTCGATGGCTTTTTTCAACTGCGTGTCGTATTCGTTAAAAACTTGAAACGAAGTTTGCGAACCGTAAGCGGCGGTCACTAATTCCGTCCGCAAAATTCTCTGGACAAATTCGCGCTCGCGGTCAATCTGCGCCGCCGTAAAACCGTATTTTTCGACCGCGTAATTTTTGAAAGTTTGATACAAACTATCGCTGACCGGATAATCGGTATTTTTCAAATCGTAGTCAAACGCAATCGGGCGATCTACTTTATAAGTCTCAAAACCTTTGACGCGACCGAACGCTAAATCGAGCGTAAACGCGAAAATCGGATTATTCAGTTTTTGCTGAAAACGCGCTTTATCAATGGTGATGGTCTGCGCTTTGACCGGCTCGTCGGGATTGATGCCGCCGCCGCTGTAAACGATTCTGCCCGAATCCGTTCGGCTTTCCGCGCCTTTCGGTTTTTCAGGTTTATTTTCGTCGCGCAGACTGCCGCCGTCATAAAGGTAATTATAAAGATTGCCGTCCGAATAATCGCGCTGAACCAATCTGCCCGAAGGCGTTTCGTATTTGGCAATCGTCAAAAGCAGCATCGAACCGTATTCGAGCGGAAAAGGATTCTGCACCAAACCTTTGCCGTAGCTGTTTTCGCCGACGATCAAAGCGCGGTCGTGATCCTGCAATGCTCCGGCGAGAATTTCCGAAGCCGAAGCCGAATTGCGATTAATGAGAACGACAATCGGCGTGTTATCCGGTGTCGGATTTTCCGATTGCAGTGTGCTTGCCGCGCCTTCGACTCTGCCTTTCTGCGTTAAAATCGTTTGTCCCTGCGGCAGAAAAGTATTGGCGACTTGATAAGCCTGACTGACAAGCCCGCCCGGATTGTTTCGTAAATCGAGAACCAACTGCTGCATTCCCTGCGCTTTCAAATCAGCCATCGCCACGCGAAATTCGTTGTAAGTCGTTTGATGAAAACCGCCGGTCATAGCAATATAACCGACACCGGGGCGAATCATATACGCTTCGGCAATCGAAGGCTGCGAAACCGCGTCGCGCACGAGATTAACGGTTTCGGTTTTGCCCGTGCCGTAATGTTCGACCGTGATTTTCGCTGTCGTTCCGCGCGGACCGATCAGGAAATTCCGAACTTGCGTAAAATTTTTGCCGAGCATCGAAGTGCCGTTGACATCCAAAATTTTATCGCCGAAACGCAAACCCGCGCGATTGGCGGGCGCGCCGTCAAAAGTTGCTCTGATATATGTGGCGATGACGTTACCGTCTTTATCGCTCAAATCGCCGAGCAGCGCGCCGATGCCGAAATACTGCGAGTTTTGATTAGTGCGAAATTCTTCAAACTCCTTCGCGTCGAAATAATTCGAGTGCGGGTCGAGCGTGTGCAGCATCGAGTCAATCGAAGATTTGAAAAGATCATTATAATTTAATTTATTGCCGTCGGTATGATTATCTTGAATTAATGACAACGCCTCGGCGACATCTTTTTCAACGTCCTGCGTCGTCGTTTTGCCGTTGATTTTATTCGCATCGCTCGCCGTTGACGACGACGTTCGCGGCTTGGCGGTCGGAGTCGTAATTTTCTGAGCGGGAACATTGGAAAAAAGAAAAACGGCTAATAAAAACGAGCCGAGCAGATTAAAAGTTTTTTTCACTACAAAAATCTCCTGCGTATTACTTGCGCCGCGAACGGCAAAATTTTCTGGAAAAAATGATAACATTTCTTTGAGGAAAAAGCGTCCGAAATAGTTGCACGGCGCGATTCGCCTCAAAAGACGTTTGTTCCGAATATCTATACGCAAGTCGGGAGAAAAAGTATGCTCAAAGCGATTTTTGTTTTAATTTTTATTTTTGCAAATTGTCTCAGCACGTTCGCGCAAACCGAGCAAAATGATAAAAAACCGACTGTTACTTCACAGCCGGAAAAGCCGTCGAAAAAAAATAAGGATGCCGCCGAAGGAATCGTGCGTCTGCGTGTTGCTTTTCTGGCAAGCGGAAAAATTGGCGATATAGTTCTAGTTGAAGGTAAAGACAATAAAAAATTAATCAGAGCAGGTTTGGTTGATAAAGCTATAGAAGCGGCGAAATTAATTAGATTTGAACCGGCGAAAAAAAACGGTCAGCCGATTACAACGGTAAGGACAGTTGAATACACATTCAGTATTTACTAAAAATGTCGCATCTGCTCGAAGTCAAAAATCTGCAAACTCATTTTCCGACGCGCGGCGGTTTGGTGAAAGCCGTCAACGATGTCAGTTTTCACATTGACGCGGGCGAACTTGTCGGATTGGTCGGCGAATCGGGCTGCGGAAAATCAATTACCGCGCTGTCGTTGATGCGGCTCGTCGCGCCGCCGGGAAAAATTGTCGGCGGTTCGATTTTATTTAAAGACGAAGATTTGTTGAAAGCGTCGGATGATCGGATGCGCGAGATTCGCGGCGACGACGTTTCGATGATTTTTCAAGACCCGATGACTTCGCTCAATCCGGTTTTCACGGTCGGCGAACAGATTGCCGAAGCGTTGCGCCTGCATCGAAAATTAAATAAAAAAGCGGCGTGGAGTCAAGCGATTGAAGCGATGAAGGAAGTTTCGATTCCCGATCCGGCGCGTCGCGCGAACGATTATCCGCATCAGCTTTCCGGCGGAATGCGCCAGCGCGTGATGATTGCAATGGCGTTGGCTTGCGACCCCGAACTGCTGATCGCCGACGAGCCGACGACCGCTTTGGACGTAACGATTCAGGCGCAGATTCTCGAACTTCTCAATGAATTAAGGCAAACCCGAAAGCTCGCCGTGCTTTTAATCACGCACGATTTAGGCGTGGTCGCCGAAGTCGCCGACCGCGTTTGCGTAATGTATACGGGAAAAATCGTCGAACAATCGCCGGTCGCGGAATTATTCGCTAAACCGAAACATCCATACACGCAAGGACTTCTGCGAAGCGTCCCGAAACTGCGCGGCATCGGCGAAGCCAAGGAAATCAGACTTTCGACCATCGAAGGCACAGTTCCAAGCCCGACCAATCTGCCAAGCGGCTGTCATTTCGCGCCGCGCTGTGAATTTGTAATGGAAACCTGCACCGTCGGCGCGATTCCGCTTTACGAATTGAAGAACGAAGTGAAAGTTCGCTGTGTGCTTTACGATAAAAATAATATCGAATTGATTAAACGCGATTTGATTGATAAATAAAATGATGCAGGACGGCGCGGTTAAAACTCAAAAACAAACGCTTCTCGAAGTTCGCAATCTCGTGAAATATTTTCCGGTGGAAAACAGCGATGATGTTTTGCGGGCGGTTGACGATGTTTCGTTCAATATTTTGCAGGGCGAAACGCTCGGACTCGTCGGCGAATCGGGCTGCGGAAAATCTACGGTCGGGAAAAGTCTTCTGCGGCTTTATGAACCGACGAGCGGGAAAGTTTTTTTTGAAAATCAAAATATCGTCAATTTGCCGAATAAGGAAATGCAGGCTTTGCGGCGCGAGATGCAGATTATTTTTCAAGACCCGTATGCGTCGCTTAATCCGCGTCTTTCGATTCTTTCGATTGTCTCCGAACCTTTGAAAATTCACGGCATCGGCAATAAAACCGAACGACGCGAGCGCGTGGCGGATTTACTGAAAAGAGTCGGACTCGATCCGAATTATATGCATCGTTACCCGCACGAATTTTCCGGCGGTCAGCGGCAGCGAATCGGTATCGCGCGGGCTTTAGCTTTGAATCCGAAACTGATCGTTTGCGACGAGCCGGTTTCCGCGCTCGACGTTTCCGTTCAGGCGCAGGTCGTTAATCTGCTTCAGGATTTACAGCAGGAATTCGGCTTGACGTATCTTTTCATCTCGCACGGCTTGGCGGTCGTCGAGCATATTTCCAATCGTGTCGCGGTGATGTATTTGGGCAAAATCGTCGAAATCGCCGAAGGGCGCGAGCTTTACGACAATCCGCTTCATCCGTACACAAAGGCACTTTTATCGGCGATTCCCGTTCCCGATCCGACGAAAAAACGCGAGCGAATAATTTTGAAAGGCGACGTTCCAACACCGATTAATCCGCCGTCCGGCTGTCGTTTCAGAACGCGTTGTCCGTTTGCGATTGAAGACTGCGCGAAAATCGTTCCCGAACTGCGCGAAATAAAGCCGAATCATTTCGCGGCGTGCATTCGCGTCGAAGGTTATGAAACGGCGTTGGCGAAAATATAAAATTCGGTGCGTTGAAAATTTGTATATTTGAAACGGTTTGCCGGAAAAATTCGTAGTAAAAAATCAAAAGCATTTGTTTTTCATTCCAGCCAAACGATTCAAATAAAAAGGAGAAAAAGTTATATGAACGAAGAAAATCAAGAAACGAGCGGCGAGTTCAAAAGCATCAATCCGCCCGACGAAAGCGAATGGCAAGCACCGCCTTTGCCCGAACAAATTAATATTGTCAGCGATCCGCCGCAAATGTCGGAAGTCGGAACGCTCGGCAGTATTTTTTTCGAGCCGGGACGCACTTTTGAAGATTTGCGCCGCAAGCCGCGATTTCTGCTTGCCGGGTTGATCAGCGCGCTGGCGCTCTGCGGTTTTATTTTCCTGTTTTATAACGCAATCGGTTTCGAGGCAATCGCGCGCGCGCGAATCGAATCCGCCGAGCAGCGCGGGCAGCAGATGACACCCGAACAAAAGGAAATGAGCCTCAAAATGCAGTCCGGCACGATTGCCAAAGCAGCGACATATGGTTTTACACCTTTGGCAATTATCGTTTCGTTTTTAATCGGCGGCTTGATTTATTGGGGCGGAGCAAACGCGATGGGCGGCAGTATGACTTTCTTGCGCGGGCTTGCGGTCTGGATTTATTCGGGCTTGCCGCCGGTTCTTGTTTCGTCGCTGGCGAACATTTTGATTTTATTTTTGAAGGACAGGGACGACATTGACCCGGTTCGCGGAGTACAAGGATTAATTCACGCCAATCCTTCGTTTTTTATAGACGAGAAATCTTCGCCCGTCCTCGCCGCGTTGCTCGGCACGTTTGACGTATTTTTTATCTGGGGCTGGATTTTAGCCGCCATCGGCTTGCGAATCGTCGGCAAAATTTCGACGGGCGCGGCGTGGACGATTGTTTTACTCGTCGGACTGTTGAACGTCGCCGCCCGCGTTGTCGGAGCGTTTTTTCAAGGGTAAAATTTCTTTAATTTTTCAGAAAAAAGACCGGCAGATTTTTTGCCGGTCTTTTTCTTTGCAATTTCCAATCGATTTTATTCGTAACGCAGAGATTCAATCGGATCGAGCCGCGCCGCCTTCCAAGCCGGAAAAAGTCCGAAAACGATGCCGATGCCGACGCTGGCGAAAAAGCCCAAGATCGGTGCCCAGAGCGGAACGTAAGACGGGAAAACGAGCGCGACGAGCAGCGTCAAACCCCAACCGATTAACAGACCGATCAAACCGCCGAAGCCGGTTAAAGTCGCCGCTTCGATAAGGAATTGCAGAAGAATATCCGACTGTTTCGCGCCGATGGCTTTGCGAATGCCGATTTCTCTGGTTCGCTCGGTGACGGAAACGAGCATAATATTCATTACGCCGATGCCGCCGATCATCAAGCCGATTGATGAAATAACGACCATCGCCAGCGCGACGTATTGCGTAATCGAACGGAAGGTTTCGATAATGCTGTCGGCGGTTTCCATACTGAAATTATTTTCCGCGCCGTATGCGACTTGACGGCGGACGCGCAATAAATCCTGCACCTGATCTTTGGCTTGCGCGAGCATTCCGGCTTTGGCGATGGCGAGAATAAATAAATCGTCGGAGTTCGGTTTGATGCGCTGCGCCGAACCCATCGGCATATAAATGACGTTGCTCTGGTCGTTGTCGCCGCCGCCGCCGCCGAAAAGCTGTTCCTTTTTCTGCAAAACGCCGATGACGAGAAATTCGCGCCCGCCGATTTCCAAAGTTTTTCCGAGCGGCGGTTCATATGGAAAATATGCCTCGACGACCGCCGAACCGATAACGGCGACATCTTTTTTCTCGTCGGCTTCGGTTTGCGTGAACCAACGCCCGTCAATCAAAACTTCGCTCGTCGATTTTTCGACGTTCGGATACGTTCCGCTTAGTTGAACCGACGACGACGATTTGCCGTTTTTTCCGGTGATCATCGTTTTCGCTCCCCAGCGATTGCTCGAAACGTCGAGAAACGGAATCGCCGCTTCGATGGTCGGCAATTTGTCGAGTGCTTCGGCATCTTCGAGCGTCAGAGGCTTTCGCATCCGTTCTTCGCGCGAACGTCTGCCGGTCGAAAAGCCGATTTTGAATTTGTATAGAAAAATCGAATTCGTGCCGAACGATTCGACTTCTTTCGTCACGGCTGTGTCAATGCCGCTGATAATCGAGGAAATAAGCATTACCGTAATCACGCCGATCACCACGCCGATAATCGTCAAAAACGACCGCAGCTTATTCGACCGCAAAGTGGCAAACGCCATCTTGAAATTTTCGATAAATGTAACGCCTAAAAATCTCATATCAGTTATCAGTCTGCGCGTAACGCTTCAATCGGATCGAGACGCGCGGCTTTCCACGCCGGAAATAAACCGGCGAGAATACCGACCGCCGCCGAAACGCCGATTGCCATCACGATTGCCCAGACGGGAATCTTCGTTTGAAAAATAAATTTGGTAATAATAATTCCCAGAAGCTCGGCGAGAATTAAACCGACCGTGCCGCCGATGACGGAAAGCGTCGCCGCTTCGAGCAGAAATTGTTTCAAAATATCCGCCTGCCGCGCTCCCAAACTTTTTCTGATGCCGATTTCCTTCGTGCGCTCGGTGACGGCGACGAGCATTATGTTCATAATGACAATCGAGCCGACAACGAGCGCGATTGCCGGAACTGCCAGAATGACCAGAAACGTCGGACCCAAAATACGATCGCGGATGCCGGTAATCGCGTCGGGCGTAACGATGCCGAAATTATCTTTTTCGCCGGTCGCCAAACGGCGTTTGATTCGCAGAAGCGTTCGCATTTCGTCAACCGCATCGGCGATGCTGACATTGGCGCGCGGCACGGCTTCGTAATAAAGATAACGATTATACTTAAAACCGCCGAAATTAGAGCCGTAAGTTTTCAAAGGAAGCTGTATAAAAATATCCTGCGGCTGACCGAAAACCGTTCCTTTGGCGGTTTGCACGCCGATTACTCGATACGGAATGCCGCGAATCGAAAGCTCTTCGCCGATTGCCGAGCCGAACGGAAAAAGTTTCGAGGCGACATCCGCGCCGATGTAAGCGACGCGCATCGCGTTATTGTTTTCCGTCTCGGTAAAATATCTGCCTTCGGCAACGTCGAGCTTTTCGATTTCGCCGATAATCGGCTCAGAACCGCTGACGCGCACGTCTTCCATTTTTAGATCGCCGTTTTTCACGTCAACATTCGTCGCGCCGGCGCGCATACCGATTTGATCAAGTGACTGCGCGTGATCTTTGATAAATTGATAATCTTCAAAATCTAGTTCTTTGTTGCGCCTTTGGGCTTCGTTAAGCGTGTCGGAATCTTTAAAATCGTCGAAACTGAAACGCTGAACGCTGATGATATTCGAGCCGATGCCCGCGATTTTTTCGTCAACGTACAAATTAAACCCTTGCAGAAGCGACAGCACGACCATAAACGCCGTTACGCCGATAATCATTCCCAAAAGCGTCAGAAACGAGCGCAGTTTGTGCGCCCAGATCGCGTCGAAGGCTAACTTTAAAGTGTCGGAAAAATTCATCGTTTTCTTTGATGCTGATACGTGGAAAAACTTTACAAGGTTTTTATTTTACCACCGAAAAGCAGATTCCAAAGACTCGCCAGATGAGAAAATAAAACGATTGGAACGACGACCGAGGGAAGCCATTGAAACGGAAAATACAAAACGGCGCGATTCGGCTGGTCGAAGGCGAACTGCTGAAACGGATAAGGGAACGACAAAACCGCGTTGACGACGATGTTGGTTAAAAGTCCGAGCGCGAAAATATTCCAGGCTATTAAAAGCGGACGATTGATTTTTCCGCCGCGAAACGCCAGCCAATAAATAATCGGCGCGGTCAAACCCGATAAAATATCGAAGTTTCTGCCTTCAAAAGTCATCAACTGCGGAACTTGTCCGGCTTGGAAAAGCCACAAAAGAACGATTTCGACGGGAATTCTAATCGTGTGCAGAATCGTCAAAGTTTTCAGCGGCAGACGCTCGACGAAATTTTTGCGGGCGAAAACGAAAAGCGCGACAATCGTCAAAAGCGCGGGCAAAATTCCAAAAATCGGCAGGCGCGGCGGCATCGAGTCGGTTTTTATGTAAAATCCGGCAACCGCCAAAACCGCCTGCAAAACTATCCAGAAGGGAATTAGAAAACTGAGAAATTTCGTCGTTGTCGAAGCGAACGCGCCTCGTTTTGCCGCGTAAAGGAAAATGCCAACCGTCAAAAAAGTCGTTAAAATAAAAACGATTGAAACATAAGTCGGCACATTTTCCATTGTTTTATTTATTTTATTCGTTCATCTTTTTCGATCTCGCCGTCGCGGATGGTGATGACGCGGTGCGCTCGTTCGGCGATGTCCGGTTCGTGCGTAACGAGAATAATCGTGTTGCCGTCGGCGTGCAGCTTCTCGAAAAGATACATAATTTCGATGCTCGTTTTTGAATCCAACGCGCCGGTCGGTTCGTCGGCGAGCAGAATCGAGGGATGGTTAACAAGGGCGCGGGCAATCGCCACGCGCTGGCGTTGTCCGCCGGAAAGTTCGTTCGGTCGGTGCGTAATGCGGTCGCCGAGTTCGACCGAGGATAAAACGGATTTAGCGCGTTCCTGCCGGACGCTGCTGCTGATTCCGGCATAGATAAGCGGCAGTTCGACGTTGTGCAGAGCGGTCGCGCGAGCGAGCAGGTTGAAGGTTTGAAAAACGAAACCGATTTCCTTGTTGCGAATCGTCGCCAATTCGTCGTCGGTCATCGCCGAAACGAGATTGCCATTGATCCAATATTGACCTTTTGAGGGCGAATCAAGACAGCCGATCAAATTCATCAAAGTTGACTTTCCCGAACCCGACGGACCGATGATGGCGAGATATTCGCCCTTCTGAACTTCAAACGAAACGCCCTGCAAAGCGTGAAGCTGTTCCGTTCCCATCTGGTAAGTTTTCCAGATGTTCCGCATCGAAATCAGCGCGTTCGGCGGCGCGTCGGTGACGCTTCCTCGGTCGTTACTCGGGTAATTTTGATTTTCGTTTGCCATAAGATTTTTAGCCGCGAATAGCACGAATAACACGAATTATTTTTATCAAATTTAATTCGTGTCGTTTGTGTCATTCGCGGCTAACAATGTTTCAAAGTCATTATTTACTTGCGGTTTCCGCGCCTTCTTTTTTAGTTTGCCTTTTGACAATCGCGCCTTCTTTCAAAGTATTTAAGATGCGGCTCGGTCCGGTAATTACTTCCTGCCCTTCGGAAAGTCCGGCGGTGATTTGAATGTCGGATTCGCCGGTGATGCCGGTTTCGACTTCGACGAATTTCGTCTTGCTGCCGTCGAGAACATACACGCCTTTGATCGTTTTCGGTTTGTCGGCTGTTGCGGGCGCGTCACCGGCAATCGTCGGCGACGGCGCGGCTTCGGGCTTTTTCTCGATGACGGCTTGAAGCGGCACGGTCAAAACATTTTCCGCCGTTTTGGTCGTAATCACGGCGGTCGCGCTCATTCCGGGACGCAAGCCGTCGCGCACTTCGTCGGGCATATCCAAAAGTTCGATGACCACGCGAAATTCTTTGGCTTCCTGCACGTTGATGTTGGTCGAAAGACCGCCAGAAGTTTGCGATTTGCCGACGGCGAGCGGCGTTTTCTGCGTAACCTTGCCGGGAATTTCGCGCTCGCCGAAAGCGTCAACTTTTACTTTGACGGCTTGCCCGACTTCGACTTTATCAATCTCGGTTTCGTCAACTTTGACCTCGACATTAACGGTTGACATATCGGCAATCGTCAAAAGCGCGGTCGTCGAAAGTCCGGCGACGGCGAACGTGCCGACTTTTGACGGAATTTCGGCGATGATGCCATTGATCGGCGCGGAAACTAAAGTTTTATCGCGCTGTTTCTGCTGTCCGCTTAAAACGGCGGCTTGTTGTTCCGAGCGTTTCGCGCTCGAATCGGCGTTTAGGTTCGCGGTTTCAATTCCGCGTCTGGCATCTTTGACGGAAACTTCCTGTTGTTTGGCTCTCGCTCTGGCTTCGTTGACGC
>CAXTMQ010000038.1:0-23012 GCA_964245305.1 uncultured Pyrinomonadaceae bacterium | reverse complement strand
AAACGCATTATCAAATTGTTTTTTCCAGTTCATAAATTTAGAGATTATTACTTTTCAAGACTAAATGGACGAGCAGGACGAAGGCTAGAAACCAGCCGGAGAGTATGGCAATTTTCACGGCGTTGGATAATTTCTTGGGGTGCTTTTGAGTGCAGTAGATTTGTTCGCCGTTTAGTTTGTGATGGATGTGAGTGCCATCGGACAAGGCAGTGTAGATTGTTTGTGGCATATAGTTTTGGTTAAAGATTAGTAACAACTTCTTGGATTTGTTCTCTAAACTCCTCGTCGTCCTCGATTTCAGTTCCGCAGTCAATACATTGCAATGGCGTATGTTCATCGAATCCGCCGTTGCTTCCGACATCAGCAGTTTTCTTGCCAAGATTTACAATGTAGTCGCTGTTTTCCCAGATAATTACATCGTGGTCATAGTGTGGGTTCATTGGTTTGATTGTTTCTTGCCGTGAGGCATTAGTGATTAGTGGTTACATAGGAATTATAGAGTATATAGGGAATCTATGCAATAGTATTTTAGTGGATAACTTTAACTATTGCTTTATTTAAGCGGATTAAAATATTTATATGGAATTCTAGACCATTACATAGAATACAGTAATTTTTATTGACTTTGTAATTAAAAGTAACGTATAAATGTTGATACAAAAAAGTCTAGTTAGTTAAAATACAGAGTTTGTTCTTTGTATTAGTAGTAATTTGACGAGTTGTTTTTTGACAGGTTGAAAAAATCAAACATTGAGTTAGGAGGTGTTATGGGATTATTGAATTCTATTGTAAGAGGACTTAACAATGCAACGGAACAATGGGCTAGTGACGAATCCTTTCGTCGAGGACAGAATGGAGAGCCACCGTTGCACATACCAGACAGTGACCGCGATTCTGGGAAGCGGCAGTTGCAAGCAAAATTGGACGAGCGTTATCGTCAGGGTCAGAAATCAGTGTTGGTTAAGATTGGTAATAGATTGGCTAATGGTTAAATCAAATACTTATCCACAGCTAATCCTTAAAGCCGCCGAATTTTCCTGATATAATGTAAGTAAACAATACCACTGTGAATCAGGCACAGTATAAAAACCCGTTAACTACAGTTTTAGGAGCCTGATTCTCCTAGACTGTGGTTAGCGGATTTTTGTTTTGGCTTACCTAGTGACCGAGTGCCATAAACTCGACGGAACGACCGTCACGAACAGGGGAAGGTAGAATCTTTCCATACACCGCCGCGAGCAGTTAATCGTCTGCACGTCCGGGGATTCAGGTATGGTTTTCTAGCTACCAATCATCGAAAGCGTTACACTGAATGATTTTTGCGCTGATGTGGCAACGGGGGCGACAGATACCGTTGTACAGTTAAATCTAATTACTGCCGGGAGAAAACGGAACACCAGTAATGAAGTTATTGCCGGTCTATCGGGGTCTTTATTTATTCCTGTAAGAAGTGATAAGTTATCCATCTGAATTATGAGGGTATAAGTGGGAAGTTCTAAGCAGCCTAAATCAACATCTGGCTGGTTATATATTATGATCTGCGGCGCGCTTATTATTTACTTCTTCTACGTCTTCTGGAGTAAGCACGGAATATCTAAATTGCTCGACCTCTGAACGATAGGGTTACAGACTTATCCGCCTAAGTATCGTAGTATGTTATACTTATAAGGAACAGAAACTATTCATCTCCAAACAATGCTTTTAATATGTCCCTAGTTTCTTTGAGTTCCAACGCCTTTTTATCAACAATCGCCGGATTTATCTCAAGAATTGCGTTGAACGTATCAAGATTTATTTCCCCCTGCACACCATCTTTGCACTTCACATGAAAATCAGTTCTAGTCGCAGTTACTGAAAGGCAATTACTAATCGGAACTAATTGCTTTCCTTCCGAAGTCCATACGTTTATTTCCATACATAAATTTATAAACCAAACATTAAAAACTTTACAAATGGAAATAGGCTCACCGCAGCATAGAAAAGACTATCTGCAAAATCTCATCAAAACGTATCAGGAAAACATTTGGACTGACGAAATCAATATCTTCCGCTTTGAAACTGAAATCGCTAAAGGCAAAGAGGAAATAAAGAAAATCGAAGCCAAACTCGCCGCCAAAGAATACGCCACAGCCAACGAAGGCAACAAGGCAAAGTTCGTCGCCGAACGCGCCATCGAGCATTTGAAAAAGAACTTCACCGAAGCCGAAGAAAAGATACGGACGTGGGTTGATCGAATTGAATTTATCGAATCTATTGAGAAATCGGAATCTAAAAAGCCTGTTAAAAATAAGTAAATCAAAGAATTAATGCCAGCCGGAAGAAAAACGCTCAAAGACGAAATAAATGTCCTCAATCGGTTCAACGAACTTGCCCCGAAGTATTTTAAGGTTATCAATGAGCATTTAGACAGTAAATTTAAATCAGACCGGCAGTGGGCGGTCGAACGTCTTGATAAAGCCTTCGCCAAGATGATTCCGCAGAAACTCGCCGGTGATGGCGAGGACGGCGCAATCACATTCAAAATCATTAGTTATACCTCAGTTGGAGATAACGCTTCCTTACAATTACCAGCCACGACCGTATCAGCTTCCGCTGCTGAAAGCGATTGATTCGGGAGTTAAACGCGCGGTCGTCATTTGGCACCGTCGCGCCGGCAAAGATAAAACGCTTATCAATCTGGTCGCCAAGAAAACGATGGAGCGCGTCGGCAGTTATTACTATTTCTTCCCGACTTACAGCCAAGGCAAAAAGATTCTCTGGAACGGCGCGGATCGAAACGGCTTTCGGTTTATCGAGCATTTCCCGAAAGAGTTTATCGAAAGTAAAAATGATACCGAACAATTAATCAAGCTCAAGAACGGCTCGATCTTTCAAATTATCGGCACGGACAACATTGATTCGATTGTCGGCACTAATCCGGTCGGCTGCGTGTTCTCCGAATACGCCTTGCAGAACCCTAAGGCGTGGGATTTCATTCGTCCGATACTCGCTGAAAATGGCGGCTGGGCAATCTTCAACTACACGCCGCGCGGCAAAAATCACGGTTACGATTTATATGAAATGGCGCGGACTAACCCGAAGTGGTTTGTGCAGAAGCTGACCGTTGACGATACCCATATCATCAGCCCGGAAGTAATCCAAGAGGAGCGCGACAGCGGAATGTCCGAAGAAATGATTCAGCAGGAATACTACTGTTCGTTTACCGCCGCGATTCAGGGCGCATATTACTGGAAACAGTATGATGAAGCGGAGAAAGCCGGACGCTTTACGAATGTTCCCTACGACCCGTCGGCACTGGTTCACACGGTTTGGGATTTGGGCATTAGGGATTCGATGGCAATCGGATTTTATCAGGCGGTCGGACTTGAACGCCGGAAGATTGATTACGTCGAATTGACCGGCAAAGGGCTTGGCGAAGCTATTAAATACGTTAAGGAAAAGCCCTACACCTACGGCAAGCACTTCGCGCCGCACGACATCCGCGTTCGGGAATTAGGCACCGGCGAAACCCGCCTTGAAACCGCAAGAAAGCTCGGCATCAACTTTGAGATCGTGCCGAATATGCTCGTGCAGGACGGTATCGAAGCCGGTCGTCGTTTTTTCCGCAAACTCTGGGTTGATAAGGAACGGTGCAAAGACTGGCTGAAACTGATCCCGCAATACACGAAGGAGTATGATGAAGATAAGAAGATATTCAAGGACAAGCCGCTGCACGACTGGACTTCGCACGGCGCGGATGAATTCCGTTACGCCGCCATTATCGAAAACCAAATGAGCAACGATCAGGAATCTCCGATGCCGGAGCAGGAAGAACCAAATAACGACATCTACGACTAATGGAACAAAATCCCTCACAACGAGAATTGCATCAGGCGCGCGCCGCCAAGGTTGCCGAACCAGCCCGCTCGCCGCAGACGGTCGAACCGAAAAAGGACAGCGATTTTGCCGAGATTTACACCGAATATAACGGCGTGAATCTGGCGAAACTCTCGAAGCAAATTCAGAACGAAACTAAAGTCGCGCTCGATTACATCCGGGCGTGGCGCGAGACGAAGCGCACCCATTTGAAGCTGCTTATCAACCAGCGCAAGAATCCGAAGAAGGTCGGCGATACCTTGATGTTTTCGACGCACCAGACGATCTTAGCATCGCTTTACAAAGACCGGCTCGATGCCGAGTGGATGTGGCGCGAGGAGGAAGATTTAGACCGCAGCGACGAGCTGAACGCGATGTGGGAGTTCGATTACGATGAAATGGATAAGCCGAACCATGATTACAACAAATTGTGGGACGCGACCTTTTACGGCATTTACGTTGAAGACTGGAGCTATTTTGACCGCGACAGCCTGACTCCGATTCCCGACTTGTGGGACCCGCTGACTATTCTCTTTGACCCGAAAGCGACTTCGATAAACGGCAACCGCTTAGGCAGAGGAAAATCGCGTTTCATTTACCGCGAGATCGTCCGCACTATGGACGAAATGAAGGATCACGGCGGCTTTATCAATCTTGCAAAGCTCGATTCCGACGAGAAAGAAATTGCCGAACGAAGGCTCACGCAGCAACAGCGAGATGCCGCCAGAGGATTAAACGATACATTTACCGACGTTGAAAATAATCGTTACTATCCGCTCATTCAGGGGTTTACTTGGATTAACGGCAGCAAGTATCTGGTCGAAGCCGGCAACGAAGGAACAACGATTGTCCGCCTGCAAAAACAGGTTCTCGACTACATTCCGCTCAACGATGCGCGGATGTATCCGATGAGCCACACGCAAATCACGCCGGGCGTTCCCGACTTTACCGAGGATAAACAGCGAGCCAGAGCAATACTCCAAAATACGACGCTCGATGCCGCCAAGATGGATGTTACCCCGATGTGGCTGTTCGATAATAAGCAGATTAAAAACAAGCAACAGCTCCGCGACTGGCGAGCCGGCAAGATGATCGAGGGCGAGAACCTTAATCCGAACGCCATTATTCCGCTCTCTAAGCCGACGATTCACCAGTTCACGCAAGGGATAATGCAGGAGCTGGAAACCAACGCGCAGAAGGCACTCGCCACGCCGGAAACACAGCAGGGCATCTTAAATTCCGTGAAGCGATCCGCGACTGAAATTGCCGAAACGTCCGCCGGAGTAGATACGCGCTACGGATTGACCGCTTCCCTTTTTGCCAACGCCGAAGCGAACGCCGCGTATATGTGGTATGACCAGTACAAGCGCAATTTCAAGAAAGGGATTGATAAGAAGACCATTCGCCTTGTCGGAGCGTTCGGACAGAAGCCGCTGCCGATTACCGCCGATACGTTCAAGTTCAAAAAAGACCCGGATGTTAAAATCGAATCAAGAACAATTTCACAAGCCAAGAAGCGCGAGCAGGTCAGAAACCTTTTGCAATATGGTCAAATTCTGATTCAAACGCCGAACGCCAATATGCGCGGGTTTGCTAAAGATGCCGGACGCTTGATGTTCAATAAGGCGCAGGTGGATAAATATCTGCCGCCGACGATTGACGAGATGAAAGCCGAGAACGAAAACGAGCTGCTGAATGAAAACAAATTGTCCGGCATCGTCAACGGAATCAAGATGAAAGTCGAGGTTGACCCGACCGACGACCACGCCGTTCATTTGGAGATTCACGGCAAATCCGCCGATACAAAGGCTAAATTCGCCCACATCGAAGCTCATAAACGGGCGATGATGATTCAGCGGAATAACCCCGAATTATTCCAACCGCCGCAGCCGCCAACCGGACAGCCCGGACAATCGCAGGGACAGCCGCCGCAGGGCATTCCAAGCCCAACACAGCCGCCGGCATTACTGCAAGATCAAGTAACTGAACTGCGCTCATGACCTACGACATCTTTACCGACGACAAAGACCGGCAGGAAGCCATTGACCAACTGCCGCAGTTAGAGCAGCATCCGGCGTGGAAATTTATCACTCGCAGCCTCGAAGCGAATATCCAGAAACTAACCGACGAACTGAAAGATGAGGAGTTTGACGACCTGCTCGAAGTGCGTTTGAAACAGAAGCAAATAACCCACCTTTCCGGTTTGCTACAATTACCGCAGACTATCGTTTCAGAGGCGCAGGGCAGTCCACAGCCTGCCGCTGATGAAGATATTTATTAGTCATTAATTTCGTCCTAAGCGAACTCAGAACGCGCTTAGTTGACGTACGAAAGGTTCTGTTTATATGGCAGACGATGCCGAAGTGCAGGTTTCCGAACAGGAAACGCCAGTAGAGCAAACTACTACGGATTCGCAACCCGAAGAACAAAACAAAACATTGGAGGGTTTGGATAGTAAAGCCAGCGAGTTAACAGAAACTAGAGAGATTCCTGTTCCGGCGTTTACAGATTCCAATGAGCAAAACAAAGACAAAAACCAAAGTCAGGAACAAACCTCTGAAAAACCATTATCCCGCCGCAGCGCAGCCTACCGCGTTCAGCAGCTTCTGAAAGAAAATCAGGAGCTAAAGAAACAAGCTAAACCGGCAGAGCCAGCGCAGGACGAGTGGGAAATCCCGCTCGAAGAAGAAAACCAGCCAGATATTGCCGCTTTAATTGCCCGTGAAGTAGAAAAGCGATTGCACCCGGTTATCAGCGAATCCTCAAAAAACGCCGATGACGGAGAAATCAGCGAACTATTTTCCGGCGAAAAGGCAGAAGATCGTCCTAAATACGAAGACCGAATCCGCTCGATGTGGAACCAGCCGCAGTATAAGGACGTGGCAGCCAAAGATTTGTATAAAATCGCCAAGTATGACGAGATAGCCGGTTCAATGGATATGGTTCGTCAGCAAGCGGTTGAAGATTACAAAAAGGCGCAAGTCGAGGCTCGAAACAATTCTTCCGGCGGCAGCACCAATACCAGTAACCGCGCAGGCAAGAGTGGCAAGTCCGTTTCGGAAATGACCGACAAGGAATTGCTCGAACATAACGAACGGGTCAAAGCCGGACTTGCCTGAAGCAAAGAATTAATTAAATGAACGTAACCACCAGAACGACCATTCCCGCCGAAGTGGATGCCGTGTATAACCGCACCGGCTTGCTTCGCGTGGTCAATGATTTCAAATACACCAAGTGGGCGCAGGTGCGGGACATTGCCCGCAACTCCGGTTCAAGCACGATTCGCTTTTACCGCTACAACAACCTGAGTGCCGCAACCACGCCGCTGACTGAAGGCATCACGCCTACGGGAAGCGTATTGAGCCGCGTAACCATTACCGGCACAGTCCAGCAATACGGCGATTTCGTCACCTTGACCGACAAATTGCAGTATGAAACGCAAGACCCGATTATGACCGAAACCGCCGACATCCTCGGCGATCAGGCATCGGATACTTTCGACCAAATCACCCGCGATGTTTTGGCATCCGGCACGAACGTCTTCTACGCCAACGGTGTCGTCGGGCGCGGCAACGTCGCCAACAACGTTTCGCAGACCGATTATAAGAAGATCGAGCGCACCCTCCGTAAGAGCAACGCCAAGAAAATTACACGCATTATCACCGCGACCGACGGCGTGGGAACGACCCCGGTTAAAGCCGCCTTCATCGCTTTAATTTCCCCGGACACCTATTACGATTTGCAGTCTTTGGCTGCTTTCAAGGGAGTCGAAACGTATGCTTCCAACGCTACCTTAGTTGACGAAAACGAAGTCGGCACAATGGGGCATATCCGTTTCGTTGAAACCACGAATAGCAAGATTTTCGCCGGCGCAGGTTCGGGCGCGGTAGATGTCCATGCCGATGTCATTCTCGCGCAGAACGCTTACGGCGTAACGCGCATTACCGGCGAATCAATGCACATTATCACCAAGCCGCTTGGCTCTGCCGGAACTGCCGATCCTTTGGAACAGCGCGCCACGATGGGCTGGAAAGCCACATTCTTAGCGATGATTCTGAATCAGACCTTCCTGATGCGCTACGAACACGCTGTATCCGCCTAATCCTTAATCATTAATTTCAAATCAGATGATTACATCTCCACAAAAAGACACAATGATCGTGCGCCACGCGACCGGCAGCTATCTTGATGATGCCGCGACTCCGGCAGCCGCCACAATCACGCTCGGCTACCAGCCGCGGTATGTCGCCGTCCATAACATCACCGACCGTATTTCCTACGAGTGGTTTGAAGGCAACGCCAATGGAACGACATTGAAAACCGTTGCCGCAGGCACTCGCACTCTTGATACCGGCGATGCCGCGATCTCCGTATCCGCCAACGGCTTTACCATCGGCGCGGCGGCAATCTTGCAGAACAAGCAGATTCGCTGGATCGCCCGTTAATCATTAATTTAATTCCAAATGGCAAAAGAAAAAACCACTTCTGACGAGGCTGAAAAGCCCGCCAAGAAGACCGAAGCCGGCACGGATGCCTCGAACGTCAACAAGAAGTTCGACGGCGAAGCCAACCCGCACCGCCCGAAGCAGAAAGGCGGCGATGACGACGAGGCTTTCACCGGCACCGTCGCCAACGTCCGCAGCCAGTTAAAAGGCGAGGAAACGCGCCGCGTGATGATTCCGCTGACCCCCGGCGAGCCGAAAGGCACGATGGAACGGATCGGCGTGAACGGCTATTTCGTCAACGTCCGCAAGGGCGAATACGTCGAAGTTCCGGCAACCATCGCTTCGATCATCGAAGACTCGCAGCAGCAGACGAGCGAAGCGTTGACTTCCCCGCTTTCGACTGAAACCGGCAAACCTTTGAACCTTGAAAACGCTCCATCAGAAGTCAAAGACGCTCTCACCTACTAATTGAATTTAGTCCTTTGCTCTTCACAAGAGAGCTTGGGAGTAACTTTAATTCCCAATGACCGTAAACGACCTCGACACCAAAACCGACCGCTACGCTAAATCAGACAGCGCGATGTTTCCGCTCGCTGAAAAGCTCGATTATTACGTCGAAGCGGACGGCATTTTGAACGCGCTAATTATTGATGAACAGGGCGACACGAACGAGGAAGAAGACACCAAAGACACTGTTGCCGGTCAGAACGCTTACTTGCAGAAAGCGAGAATCCACCATATCAACTGGCTGAAAATAAATTACGGCAACGGCTTTGTTCCAGCGCGGTATAAATCCGAAGCCGATTTGATTTCCGAGTTCGGCAACGAGTATGAAGATTCTTTACTGAATTACGATCAGGGCAGTCCAATTTATTTTTACAAAGGCTCGCATTTCTTTATATATCCCGCGCCGACGATTGACCAAGCCGGAGCAGATAGATTGAAAGTCAGTCAGGAATTGATACCGATAGACCTCAACCGCACCGACAATCTCACGCCGAATTTAGTTCCCCCGAATTTTCATTATCTACACGCGGCATACGCGGCGAAAAGCTGGCTTGATCAGGACGATCCGCTCTGGGCGAAGAATGATACGCGATGGAAAGAGGGAGTCGCGGCGATGCTCCAAACGATGTTCCCGCGAGCCAGACAGGAAGAAATGATCGTTCATATTCCCGACGATAACGGCTTCGATTATTAAAAATTAACTCACACATAAATGGCAAATAACATTTATACAAACCAGAAAAACGTCACGGCGAGCGGCACTCCGGTTAAATTACCGGCGCAGAGTGTAGATGGCGACCAGTCAATTTTAATCAAGGCAAAAACGACGAATACAGGTATTATCACGGTCGGCAATTCCTCTGATAGCGCGCTCAACAGCGGCTCCGGTCACTTTAAATTAGCAGCCGGTGAAGCGTTGGAATTATCAAGCAATAATTCCGGCAACGTCTGGATTGACGCGACCGTTTCGGGTGAAGGTGTCGAAATATTAATCGGATAATTATGGTTAAATTTTACCCACAACTGAGAGCTGTTACTTCTCCTGTTCCGATCAGCAAGACCTTCATTATCAATTCTGATTTTGCCGGCAGCAGCGCGGGCGAAGGTTTGTTTGCCAGCAACAGCGGCACCGGCGCGAGCAACAACTACGGCAGCGCAGCCAACGGCAATGACGATCACATCGGCATCGTGCAGCACCAAACCGGAACCGACACGACCGGCAAAGCGGGAGTATTCAGCCAGAGCGCGATTTTGCTGCTCGGTCGCGGATTATCTTTGTTTGAAACGATGGCGAGAATTCCGATTGTTTCAGATGGCACCGATATATTTACCTACCGCGCCGGATTCATTGACAACACCGGCGGCGAGGCGACGGACGGCGTATTTTTCCGTTACACGCATAATGAAAATTCCGGCAGGTGGACTTTGGTTGCCCGCAGCAACAACACTGAAACCACCGCTGATTCGGGAGTCGTGATGACCGCTAATTCGTGGTATAAGCTGCGAATCGAAGTCAGCGCGGACGGCACATCAGCTAAGTTCTACATCAACGGAACGCTCGTCGGCACGATTACGGGGGCGAACATTCCAACCGCTGCCGGGCGCACGACCGGAATCGGCAATTCGATTATTAAAACTGCCGGAACGACGAGCCGCAACGCCGATACCGATTATCTTTACGCTCAAATAATTTTTAACACTCCTCGATAATGGCTGACATTACGACTATCAACGGTTCGGCGACCAAACGCGACAGCCGCCCCGTGATTAACGCCAATTTTGCCGCTCTCAATACGGCGATCCAGAATTTAGAAACGTCGTCGGAAAAAAAGTTTTATACGACGGTCGGTTTTGCCAATGCCGACTTTATTTGCGACGGCGTAAACGACCAAGTGGAAATTCAAGCTGCCATAGATTCAATCAGCGCGAGCGGCGGCATCGTCAGGCTCAAAGCCGGAACGTATTCGATCTCGGCACAAATTTTAATTGATGCTCACAATGTCGCTTTGATCGGTGCAGGAATTAAGGCTACTAAAATCGTTACCACGGCGGCGACATTTGATGCTGTCCGCATCGGAACGCGGCAGACTTCCGGGATAATGCGAAATAATGTCCGCATTCAGGATTTAACCGTTTCTCATTTTGGCGGTGCTTCGACAAAAGCATGCGTCTTTATTGACGGCGGCGGGCGCGGGACTGGATTGACCAATGTGCAGACTAACGAAGGCGGTTACGGATTTAGATTCAAAGACCTCGACCGCTGTTTATTCGTCGGGCTTGACGCGAATAATCCACGCACTGCCGGTATGCTGTGCGAAACCGGATTGGAAAACACTTGGGGAACGGTGACTTGGATTAATTGCTCGTTCAGCTTATCCGATAATAATTCCATCGGAGCATTATTCGATACCGCTTCCGAACAGTCTTCGCCGAACAGATTTGACCGGCTCGGATTTTACGGCTGTTTGTTTTACTCGACTTCGGGACTGACCGGCACGAGCGGATTGAAATTCAATGTCGGCGCGACCGCCTGCGTCGTTCAGAATTCATTGTTTGAATCGAACATCCATCAGGTGCATCTCGACGGGAATACGCAAATCACATTTATCGCCGATTCATTCATACAAAACAACGCCACTCCTTCGACGAACATATTTCGTTTAACGACGAACAATCACACCTTGACGATTCAAGATTGCCGCCTGCAAAAAGCGACGAATGCGTTTAATGGAGAATCCGGTTTCAGTGTCATACAGCTTATCGGCAACAGCACCAATCAAGGTAATATCACTAACTTATTTGCCGGCAGCTTCAGCAGCCGAATCGGAACTGATTGTGATTTTGCCGGTGACAATGTTTTGAATCTTGGACGAGATTCCAAGCGATTATCACAAGTGCAGAGCAACTTATTTAATTTGGTTGACGGCATCTCCGCTCCGAGCGTATCAGCCGGCAGGGCAAAAATATATATTGATGCCGCCGACGGCGATCTGAAAATAATCTTCGGCGACGGAGTAATAAAAACGATTGTCGTTGACTCCTAATTAATTTAGCTCAAAATGTCTTGGAATAAAGTTTCTCGACCTATTGAAAGCGACGCTTGGGATGACGATTATACGACGTGGGATAGCGATTTGAGCGTTTGGGATTATAGTCCGCTTTGGAAATCAGTGACGCGCCCGACCGATTAAATAACTTTCCTGTTTTAATGCCCTCAGCTTCATTCAAAAACTTTCAAATAGGAATGGTTGACGACCCTTCGATTGAAGATCAGGGCGGTTTTGAGTTTGCGTCGGGAATGGACATATTCAGCGAGCCGGGAACGATCAAAGCGAACTACGCTATGCAGGAATGTCTATACGGCGCGGGAGCGACACCGGACGCTCTGGCAATGGCTGGTTTTTACAGCAACAACCCAAGCGGATTATTTGTTTCGATGGGCAATAAGGTATTGCTCAATAATTCCGGCACGTTTCAAGTGTATTTAACGAACTCGCAAGGCGCGATTAAAGGTTTTTCTAAATTCGGGAATTATTTGACCTACGCGAGCGCAAATTATTTGGGACGAGCGAATATCGGCGGCGCGGTGTCGGGACAAAACGACACTTTGATAGATTTCAGCGCGAATCCATTTATCAGTTCTTACATTCCGATGCAAGTGCAAGCTGGAACGCTTAAAATCGGCAGTTCACGCTACGTTCATTCGGTTGATGAATCGTTCGCCGCTTCGTTTCAGGCACTTAAATTAAAAGACGGCTCTTTCGTCAGTTCTTTGGTCAATCACTTTAATAATCTTTATCTCGGCAACGCCAACGGCGACGAGCAGGATTCATCGGTTTACGGCTGGCAAGGCACGGTTCTTTCGACCGGCTCGTCGCTGCCCGATACGGTCTATGAAATGAGACAGCGCGGTATGCAAGCCTTATTTTCGGACAGCCGCACGTTATTCGCCTTCCCGGACAGCAGATCGGAAATTCTTACCTTTGACGGAGCCGGATTTGCTACCTTCCGCAAGCTGTTTTATATGGCAAATAAGGGCTATTTTTTTGTCAAACAGGAAGGGATTGATTTGTTTAATGACACGATAGTGTTTGCCGGAGAAAGCAACGTCGTGCCGGGCATTTACCAGATGAAGGGCGGAGCAATCTGTCAGGGATTCGTGCCGTCAGGATATACGCCGGGCATTGATGCCTTCATCAAGACCGGGTTCGTCAGGCGCGGCGCGTCGGTCGGTTCGGATCAGCGCACCGATCTTTACATCAGCTATTACAAACAAAGCGACAACAGCTTTCATATCGAGCATTTATCCCCTAACCGGCAGAATAACGCCGTCCTTCAAACGCTCTGGCATCGCATCGCTACTGATAACCTGAAACGCTGGAAGGGCGTAAAATTAAACTTAAAGCCGCTTCCCGCCGGTTGCTCGGTCGCCGTCAGTTACCGCACCGATAAAAACGCCGCCTTTACCAATTCCGGTTACACCATTACAGCCGCCAATCAAGATAAGCCCGTAATCTTCGCAGCGCAGCCTAGAAGCCGCGAGATTCAATTTAAATGCACTTACACGACTGCTACTACCTTCACGCCCGAATTGCTCTCCTACGACCCGATTTTTGAAGTATTAAAGACCAACCGGAAATGAACGAACAAGTCCCTCCGCATTTTCATAAGGATTACCGAATTGAAGAAAAGGATTTAATCGCCGATGGATCAACCGTCGCCGTAATTCCTGATTTTGACGCGCCGGAAGGAACGGAAGTCAGTTTCTACGATAATCCAACATTTCGCCGTTACAAACGCATTGACGGAAAGTGGCGAGTAATCGGAAGCCAAGGGATGAGCTTGGTACAATATATCGAGAAGGTCGGCGCGACGCTTGATTTTGACTCGCTCGATCTTTCCAAAGACAAGGCTTACCGTTTGGTTATTCATTTTGATGACGGAAATTTTCAAGACGAACCGCGATTAAGATTCAACAACGATGCGGGGTCAAATTATAACGAAATACACGAATTTCAGGCGGGCAGTTCTTTTTCAGGTTCAAGCGTTTTGGCGAATTATATAAGTTTGACGGGAAAAATAACCGGCATCACCGCCGCTCAAATTGACGCGCTAATCACCGAACAAAATCAGGTCAATCCGCTACTGACAGCCCACGTCACTTTTCAAGCAGGAAAAACACCTTTAACCGCTAATCTGAATTTAATACAAATCTCCGGGGCGTATTTCAATACAAACATCACCTCAATCAATCTCTACACCGGATCAAATCAGGATATGAATTGGAAAGCGTGGCTTTATAAATTAGAAACCTCATAATATGCCAACTCCACCACTCGTCGGGCAGGGCTACGATCAACTGATCGGCACTCGCCAGAACCCCGGACAAACACAAGCTGAATTTTACAATAAAGAAACCGGCACCGGATATTCGAGCGCGTCGGATTTACTTCGCGCCGTGCAGCCGCTCGCCGGCAATCAATTCGTTGACGAATCGAATGTTTTCGATGTGCTTGCTAAAGGCTACACCCCGCAGGCGCAGGCACTCGGACAAATTAAAAGCGACCTGAATAATTTTCAAGACCAGACGTTTAATTCAGCCGAAGAATCCGGCAAACGCGCGTCATCATCTATCGGCGACCAAATCGGCGCGGAGCAGGGTAATTACGACCAGTATTTCAAAGAATATAACGATCTTAAAATCAAGCTGAACGGGCTTGCCGCGCCGAATTATCAGCAGAGCTACAACGATTTGCGGCAGTCGTCGAATATCGGGCAATATGAAAACGATTATGCCGCCAACCAAAAACAAATCCGCGAACTTCCGTATGTCAATCGCCAAAATTTCGGCAACGCCGGAGTAGCGACCGAAGGACAATTAGGTGCTGATACCGCGCAGAAAGGCATACCGCTTGAAATTCAGCAGGCGAATTTACTTGATCGCTTAAAGCTCGCGCAGGACTTTGTGAATAATTCGCTCAAGTTCAAGGAACTCGATTCCGACGCGGCGCGCCAGTCATTGTCGGACGGATTAAACGCCGCCTTGCAGACAATTGATTTATCGCGCACTCATTTGAACGATTTATTGTCGCAGCAGCAAGTTCAAAAGGCAGCCGAAGAAAAAGCGCAGCAATTCGCCTACGAAAACCGAATTGGGCAGCCGTTTTATGAAATCGGCGGCACGGTTTACCGAACGTCCGATGGTAGACCGGCAACTAACCCGCAGGATTATCTTTCGATGGGCGGCAACGGTAAATTTACCGACGTTCAGAAGGTTGATGTTTCGCAGACTTTCGCCAATCAGCTTGCACTCGCTCAATTCGAGCAACAAAAAGTCCAAAATGATCGAACTTATCAGCTTAATCAGGCGCAACTTGACCAGACCAAATATCAAGCGATTACCAATCCTGTTACCGGCGACCAGATGATCTTCGATCCGAAGACCGGCAAGTTCACCAACATCGGCGGCGGAATAAATACGGGCGATTCATCATCGCCGTATTTCGGATTGTCGCCGAAGCTCTACCAAGCCGGCTCGCAAATCGCCGATGATTTCCGCAACGAGCAAATCGTTAAAGATTACAACAAGACTTTGAATAGTTATCAGAGCGTGCAGGGCATCATCAATAGCGGTGTCGGCGGAGCCGGAGATTTGGCGGTCGTGTATGACTTTATGAAAGCCCTTGACCCGTCTTCGGTTGTCCGCGAATCGGAATACGCCTCAGCCGCTCAATCCGGTAATATCTTTACCGGCGCACTGGCGAAATTCAACGGCTATTTTAAGGAGAAGGGCGGCTTTTTGCCTGACAACTTAAAGCAGGCGTTTCTTTCGGTTATCGGTACAAAATTCGATGTATCGAGCAAGCAGTATCAGAATTTGAGCAGTGAATACGCCCGAAGAATTGACCAAGCAACTGGCAAATCCGGTGTTGGCAGCCAATTTCTGACCGATTACGCCGGAGCCTCGGCAAGCGATTTGGATTCGCTGTGGAACGGATTAGGCGGCAGCAACAGCGGCGGCGGAAGTGGCAGCAATGGCGGCAACGGCAATTTTACGACCAGCCAGCCGCTCGATTTGAACGCGGCGAAAAAAAGCGGCGGACTAACTTTTAGCAGCGTGGGGAGCGGCACGAACAACGCTCTTAGTAAAACTGCCGGCACAAACACCGCGCTTTTGACGGCGGCGACGACAAGATTTCCAGCCGGCTCAACGGGCGGTCAATGCGGAGTGTTCGTCAGAAATATCGCCAGCCAATTCGGGCTGACTTATCCGACGCTCGGCGACAGTCTGCAATCGAAAACCGCCGCCGTTCAGAAATACGGCACTTCTCTTAAAAACGCCGGTATCGGCAGCGTGATAGTTACAAAAGAAAATCCGACTTACGGACACGTCGCGTGGATTATAGGCAAAAACGATCAGGGCTATATCGTCGCCGAATCGAACTTCAAGCAGAGCAATAAAGTTTCCTACGGGCGCGTCATTCCTTACAGCTCTAATAAAATTATCGGCGTGATTAATCCAAATCTTAAAACCCGCACAGCATGATTACCATTCAACAAATCAACGAGTTCCGCGAGCGAGCCAAAGCGATGGGCAAAAGCGACGTTGAGATCAACAACTTCATCAATCAAAAATTGCAAGGTCAGGAGCAAACTCCGTTCAGTCCGCGACCACAGACGACTGACAACAGCACTTTCACGTCCATTCAGCAGCAACCGTCGAATCAGAAAAAATCGGTTGGCGGTTTTGTCGGAAATGTTTTTAAGAGCGGCGGCGATCTGATAAAAAATACCGCGCAGGCGGTCGTGCATCCGGTCGAAACGGTAAAGTCGGTCAGCAAAGTCGGTTTGGGCGCGGCTGAAAAAGTTATTCCCGGCAGACAAGGCGCGGAGAATGAATTTGACCAATTAACTAACTTTTATAAACAGCGATACGGCAGCTTCGATAAATTGAAGGAAACCGTTTATAACGATCCGGTCGGGTTTGCCGCCGATGTCGCCACTTTAGCTAACGGCGTGGGAGCGGTTGGTAAATTGGGAAAAGTCGCTGAAATCGGCAAGTTCGGGAAAGTCGCGGAAGCTGCCGGAGAAGTAAACCGTTTTGCTGATCCGCTCCAAGCCGCAACGAATGTTCCGAAAGCGATTGTTCCGAAATCTTTTCTGTCAAAAACCGCCGAGAAAATTTACCAGAGCGCGTTGAAGCCATCAACGACATTGAGCGATGCCGAGCGCAGTTCATTGATTCTCACCGGACTAAAGGAAAAGATTCCCGTCAATCGCGCCGGACTTGCCAAACTGACGAGAGAAATTGACGGCATCAATGATGAAATCGGAAAAGTAATTGCCAAGGGAAAAGCCGCCGGAGATGTCGTCAGCACGGATAAAATCACTTCGTATTTGGAGCAGTTAAAAGACCGCGCAGGAAAAACGATCAACGGCAGGGCGCGGCTTGCCGACATAGAAGAAATCGAACAAAGTTTTCTTTCCCAATATGGCAAAACCATTCCAACCGATGTCGCGCAAGAAATCAAGAAAAACACTTATCAGGTGCTGCGTAAATCGTATGGCGAAATGAAAGCTGTCGCCATTGAATCGGAGAAAACATTAGCGCGAGGAATTAAAGAGCAGCTTGCCGAGAAATATCCGCAGCTTAAATATCTGAACGCGCAGGATTCGGCTTTAATTCAGCTCGAAAAACAGCTTGAACGAGCCGCCGGAAGAATTGCCAACCGTGATGTCGTCGGACTCGGCACGACCGTCGCATCAACCGCCAATCCGCTCGCCGGCGCGGTCAAGGCGATCATTGACAATCCGACCGTTAAATCGAAGCTCGCAATCGCATTACAACAAGCGGCGGAGCGCGTTCCTAAAAAGGCTCGTATTCGTCGGGTTCTGACAAAAACCACACGGCTGACACAACCTGCCAGAGAATCCAAAGAAGAACGATAACCGCCAGAATTCTAAATATGCCGCCGAGCGCGAGCATTATGCCTAAAATAAACAGATAAATCATACCCGCAGCATATACCCTGTATAATTATTGTAAAGCTCACTTATCCACTATTAACATTCTCTCATGGCAGACGACCAATCAATCCCAATAATCGCCGACCGCCGCAATTCGACCGAAGCCGCCCTGATCGGTTTAACGAAAGATTTTCAGTATCTTCAGAAAGACATCACGGAAATCAAAAAAGATGTCAAAGACATCAAGAACGATACCATCACGCGGCGTGAACACGAAGAATTTAAAAAAGACATAACCGGACAAATTACCACTCTCAGAAATCAAATTTACGGCGTGGCGGGCATCGTTATTTCCGCCGTCATTTACGCCGTCATTAATCAAGTTCTCAAATGATTTTTCAAAAGATTTTTCAGGCGGTTATCATCGCCGTTTTCCTCTTAATTGTCGCCGGAATTGTTATTAGAATTATTCCGTTTCACGAATATACCTTTGCCCAGCAGCCGTATCACGTTATCAACAAACAACTGAAAGCCGGCGAACCGCTGCAAGTCGAAGCCGATTACTGCAAGCTGTCGAACGCGAGCGGCGATATTACCCAGACTTGGGATGGTCCGACCAGAAAGATAGTTCCGCTCGGAACGTTTCAAGATAAAAATGGCTGCGTCAAAAAAGTGATCGCCTTTACCACGCCGGTAGATTTAACGCCCGGACTTTATACTTTGCACGGACACGGCGAATACGAGAAATGGCTGGTCGGCAAAGCCAAAGTTGATACCTACACCGATACGTTTGAAATCATTAAATAAAGAAAGGATTAAATGCCAGAAGATTTAATCAAACAATTACCGAAGGGAGCGTTAAAAGATAAACCCGACGAGCGGGATTTTGCCGTGTCGTTTGCCGGCAGCGTGAACATTGATTGGTCAAAGGAATTTCGTTTGCCGGATGTCGGCGATGCCGATCAAGGCGCAAGTGATTCCTGCGTCGCGCAGGCGTGGAGTTATTACCACCGGCAGCTCAAAGGCAAGGATTATTCGCGCCGCGATTTGTTCTGCCGCATCGCGCAAAGCTACGGAGCATACATTCGTGACGGCGGCTTGGAAATCGTCGGCAGAGGTCAGGCGACGCGCGACGAAGTATCTGATCCCAACTGGCAGACCGAACAGAATATGCGAAGCGCGGACGGCACAAAACAGGAATACCGCGACGACGACAAGGAGGTCAATTCGTTCGTCTTGCCGCAACAGGACATCAACGGCGTGGCGTGGGGCATCCAGAATTACAAGGGCGTGGTGTTCGGAGTGCAGGGCGACAACTACGGCTGGCGCGATTTACTGAACCCGGAGCCGCCATCTTACGGAGTAGCGGTTTGGGGACACGCTCTCTATGCGATGGGTTTTCATATGCACGGCAATCAAAAGTGCATCATCGCCAAGTCAAGCTGGTGCAATTCGGTGAAGGAACATCACATCAAGGAAAATTATTTTATAACCGGCAATACGTTCAGCGCGTGGACGCTTATTCCGAAGGAAGAATTAGTTATGAAACTCGTCAAAAACACGAAGGATAAAACGGTCGGTATCTTAACCGGCAACCGCGATCAGCGAATACTTGCCTTTGCCGATGTCGAAGCTCTCGGCTTGCTCGGCGATGAGCCGCAGTACTCGATGGATTTCGGCAACACACCGGTTTACAACATCGTTAAAAAGAACCCGAACGGGCAGGGCTTTGTTATCGTCAATAAATAATTATCCCCAGCCGCTCTTTCAAACAGGAGTATAATTGAGATAGACAAAATAAAAGCCTCAAATCCGCTTGGAGGGTATTCCGAGCTGGGTAGTGTAACAGCAGCACTGGAGCCTCATAAGCTCCGAGTCGGGGTGCAACTCCCCGCCGAGCCACCAAAAGGAATATAGCGACTGTCGGCTTATCACAGGTTTCACATAAAACCTCAATTCGCCAAACAAACCATCTACGTTATTTTCGGCGCGTTAATCATCTTGGGAATCCTAATCCCGCTGATTGCTGCCGCCCAAAAACCAAAAGAAAAACCGTTAATCTTCGCGCCGGATGATTCGTTTCCGAAAGTAATCCTGCGCCCTTACGCCAATGAATTTAAGACTAAAATTCAGGGAAATAAAAAGCCGATTGCTGTTCCGAAAACGGCTGCTCGAAATGAAAGTCCCGCCGTATATTCTGGCAAGGTTTACTCGAAGGAAGAAGTCAAAGAACTCATCAAACAATACGCACAACAGTTCGGGATTGACCCAGCCACTCCGCTTTGTATCGCGGAAAAAGAAAGCGGCTTCAATCAATTTTCCGCTAATAAAAGAAGTTCAGCCAAAGGTGTATTTCAATACTTGGAGAAAACTTATAACCAAACAGACGAAGGCAAGGCAGGCTATTCTGTCTTCGACGCAGAAGCCAACATAAAAGCTGCAATGAAATATATGAGCAGCAGAAAAAACGCAAAACCGTGGACTGTTCACACAAAATGCCCGCCGTTCTCGTTCCTGTAATCCGCACTTGGAACAGAGTGAAACATCCGAACGGTGAAACCCTCGACATCGCAATTATCCAATATCCGTATTGGACTGACGTAAACATTTTAAGAATTAATAAACTCAACGAAAATGACCAAATCTCAAGCTATTTTTAACAGGTTTTTGAAGGGCTTTATCAGCTCGTCAATTACTACCATTCTGGCTTCCTTAGTCGGAGTTACCGCCTTTAACAGCACGAATGAACTAAAGACTTTTCTGCTCAATCTGACAATTCCGTTATTCACCGGATTACTGCTCGCGCTTGAGAAGGCAATTAACTGGACACCGCCCGAAACTCCCGTGCCGGTAGAACCTGAACATCCTGAACCGTTAGAGAATCAATCGAATGAGTAGAGAACAGAAACTCAGAGAAGCTAGAAACAAAGCGTGGCGGTCAGCAGTCAGAAAGAATGAACGGGAACACCCTCCAAAAATGGAACGCCACTGCTCAAATTGCGGCGGCAATTACCTGAAAAGTCAGTATCACGCTTGCCGTTAAATTCCCCTTTACAACAAAAACAAAAATAAAAAGTTTGTGCATCTCCACCGCTAACGCCGGGGATTCGTTCCTGTTCATTACGTTAGCGGCTGGAGCGAGTCTTCGTTCGACCCGAAGGCTTGCTCTAGCTCAATTCGGAGCTGCAATTACTCGCGTTCTGCGAGGCACATTTCCATTGTCTAGGAGGACAAAATAATGGCAGAAAATACGATCCCCGACAACGGCTATAAAGTCGTTTATCTACTGGTTGAAATCGGCTCGAACGGAAGCCGTCGAACGCTGTGGAAACCCCACGGCAGGGCGTATCCGTGCCGAGACGGTTCATTGAACCTAAAACTCGATATTCACCCCGGAATGACCTTCAACATCCGCGATCCGAAATCGAAAAGCGAACAGGAAGAAGCCGCGCCCGAAGACGAAGATGACCGCACTTTTACCTGCGACGACTGCAATACGTTGTCGCCGGATGAAGAAGCGCATTTACTTTCTGGCGGCGGTGTCGTGTGCCAAACGTGCAGCGAAAAATACAAGCTGTGCGATGGTTGCGACCGAATGTTTCCGAAAAACATTCGCACCAAACTTTGCCCGTCGTGCAACCAGCGAAAGTAAGGGAGGTGTATGAGCAATAGACCGACCGACAACCACCATATCTTACCGAAAAGCCGGTGTAAGGAATTGGGCATTGACCCGAACTTCGCCGGCAATATCGTTCGCGTAAGAACCGGAAAACATCGCGCGTGGCATCAGCTATTCGGCAATAAAACGCCGGAGGAAGCCATCGCCGCGATACAGGCTGAATGGAGCTTATCCGCCGAAGGAGAAGCCGAGTTCAAAAGACTGACGAATGTCAGATTGTTTAGGAGGAAACAACGATGAACTGTGACCATTGCAACAAACACATTTTAGCCACGACGCAAATCGCTTGGAACGGTAAAAACCTGCATCCAGATTGCGTCGGCGATGCTGTCAATAAATACCGCGCCGATCAGGAACAGATTAACAATCCGCCTGAATATGACCGGAGTTTAGAGCCGTTCGAGGACGAAGAACCATTTGAAGACGAATACGCTCAATACGAAGGAGATGACGATTTAGATGATGTCATTGAGAGTCTGGAAAATGAACCGGACGTATCGGATGACATCTTAAATCAGATTCCCGTTTCGCAAGTTTCAGGTGCAAGCGGCGGCAATCGAATCGTTAATGTGGAGATTCCGCCGAACGGCGTGATCGTCGCTCCCAGAGCGATCATTCACCCGCCGCAAGGCAACGGAACGCTCATCAACGGCGCAAAGGGTTCAAAGTTCGTGACTTTTCCCGAACTGAAAAACCTGCCGCTGCCGGAAGCGACTTCGACGTTCAAACCAGTGCCGTTTTATGACTTTGTAACCAAAGTTTTAGACGGGCTGTATGACCGGAGAATGCGAACGGTGAACGAGCAATACATCATTTCCCAAGACGGAATGAAGCTGTTCGGTTTATTGGAACTCGAACACGAATACGACGGCGTGAGATTCGCGGTCGGACTGCGTTCGAGCAACGATAAATCAATGAAGCTCGCTCTCGCTTGTGGCTATCGCGTGATGTGCTGCTCGAACGGAATGTTATCCGGCGATTTTATGCCGCTGGCAGTCAAACATTCGGCGAATCTCGACATTGACGATTCCTTAGCACTCGGCATTGACCGCATCCGGCGACGCTTCGGCAATATGCAGTTGGAGATTGCCGAAAAGAAAGCCAAATCATTGACCGACGGACAAGCCGAAAGCATTATCTACAAGGCTTTCACCTACGGCAAATTCCCGATCTCTCTTTTCAGAGCGACACATAAGGAATACTTTGTTGAGCCGAGCTACAAAGAGTTCGCGCCGCGCACATTATTCAGTCTGGAAAACGCTTTCACGACCAGCTTCAAAAAACTTAATCCGCTACAACAATTCGAGGCAACTTCGCGCTTAGCGAAATTCTTGATCGGACACCGCAACTAATCCCGCCGAAATCTTTCAGTCATCCGCGCTTTTAATTTATCCCGCCAAATCGCGCTCCCCGCGCAACTTACGAACACACTAATCCCGATACAAGTGTGTTCTTTTTATTTAAGTAAAATTTAACTTTACTTTCGCAAATGTTTTTGCTAATTGTTTAAACATCGTTCACTAACTGATCTAACTTTTTACAATTTAATAACAATAAGG
>CAXTMQ010000037.1:0-23294 GCA_964245305.1 uncultured Pyrinomonadaceae bacterium | reverse complement strand
TCCTAGCTGTTCGCCTGTTTATTCTTGGTTTAGGTTTGCGTCTTTCGCTTCCGGCTGCGGAAACGACATAGCGACAATTTTGTTTTCCTGTTCGCGTTCGAGCGTGATGTCGAACGTGCCTTTGACGTTGACTTTACTTTTCGCGCCGGTGGACGGAAGAATCTCGCTCAAGACTTTCAAAGCCACGTCTTTCATATCGTCGGTTTCTGGACTCATCGGTTTACCTCCTTCATTAAAATTTAGAAAGAAAATTGGTTTAAGGGTTGAGCTGCTGCTGCTCGGTCGCGGGCTGCGCGGGCGGCGGAATAACTTGCTGCATCGTTTGAAAAAGGAACTGCGTATTTCGCAAAAGGATATTCCAGTAGCTTTTGAAAATCTCGGCTTCCTCTTTGTTCAATTCGAGTGGCTCGCTGATTCCCCTGCGGAAAATCGCGGGCGCGTCGTATTGCTCGCCGGTCGGCTTCCCTTTTTCGTCTAAACGGTCGAATTTGATCGTTTCAAAGCTCGAAACGTCGCTCAGATTAATCGAGCGCGTTTCGGACAAAGGAACGGCAAGCGGCGCGAATCCCTGCGGCAAATTAATGACGACCTGACCTTGAAACTGCGGTTGTTCTTCTGGTGGCATAAAAATAGACTCCTAAAATAGAAATTTAGATTCTCGACGACAACGGCATAAACCCCGTTGTCGCCGTCGGATTAAAAACGCGGCTAGCGGCTTTCGAGATTGCCCGGCAAAGAAAAAATAATTCCGAACAATCGGATTTATCCGCGCCGGGTTGCTCATTCGTCGGGATAATAGCCCGTAAAAGGCACTAGCCGTTTTAGCTGTTTCGACCGCCAAAAATAAATGAATAAAAACGGTCAATGCACAGCTAAAATCTCGGTCGGTCAATTTCCTCGCGCAACGCTTTGTGCGTGTCCAAGATGTTCGAGTAATTGCCGTTCAAAACTAAATTTGCCGCGCCTCTGGCGGCGATCTTCTGCCAAGTCTCTAAACTTTTATCTCCGTCAATCAAATCGCTGACGTAGGATTTCAGTTCGGCGAAAGCGTCGCGCGCGTCGTAATTGGCGACAATATCAACTAAAAAGCTGAACTCGCCGTTTTCCTCTTTGAATTTTTTCAGCCAATTTTCGCCGTAGGCTTTCTTAAATTCCTGAATCATTTCAACGAGCGCGGCGCGTCCGCTCGGTATAACGAATTGTGCAAAACTTGTGATCGTATCGGCGTTCATAATTATTTCAGCGTGATTAAGGGAAGCGCGGGCGTTGCCGGTTTAGGTTGTTCCGCTGGCGGTTGCGCGGCGGTTCTCTGATCGGGCATCGGCGCATTCGCCGGTGTCTGCGGTGCTGTGGGTTGCGGCGGCGGTTGATTATTGATTTGCGGCTTTCGCAGAATCGGCGCGGGCGGCGGTGAAGCTGCGGGCGGCGGCATCAATTTGACCATCGCCAAATTTATCAGCGGCGCGGCAACGGTCGAAACGCCGTTAATCAGCATTTCCTGAATCGCCGGGTTGCTGGCGAAGCTCGCGCCGATTGATTCCCAAAATCCGAGCGGGCGCGGGTTCTTGTCCGGCTCGATGCCGAAAACCGCGTTGATAGCTTTATCAACGTGAGCCGGACTATTCAATGCTCGCTCAATGAGAGTCATTTTGAGATGCTCGACGGTTATTTTCGGCTCGACGGCGGGCGCGATGACGGGTGCGGGTTCGCTTTTCGGCGGCGTAAATATCTCTTGCAATTCTTTGAGATATTTAAGCTCGCTGATTGCTTCTTTAATCGGGTGCGATCTTTCGGTCGGCGGCGCGGCGAACTGTTGGGAACTCGGCGCGGTTCTCGGTTGTTCCTCGTTTTTCGTTTCCTGTTTTTTAAGCAGTTTCTCCGCGTCCGACTCAACCGAAGGATCGTTTAAAACTTCCGTCCAGCTTTCGTGAAAGCCGCCGCCGTAACGCAGTTGAAAACGATAACGCCCGCCGCCGTAGGTTTTCTTGACATAGCGATAAATCGAATCCGGGTAAAGCTCGCCGTCCCACGCGACGGTTTCCACCACGCCGTCAATTTCACAGGGTATGCGAAACTGCCCTTTAAATTGACCGTCCTTCAATCGCTTAACGATTACCGAGACTTCTTCGTCGGTGTTGAGATTCGCTAACAGCGCGGCAACGCCGGTTAATTCTTTGGCGGGCGGTTCGATTTCCTCGACAAAATTAGTTTTCGTTTCGCGCAAAATCTCCGCGTCAATAGGCGGTTTTTGATTCGGATCGGGCGGAAACTCTTCCGTTTCGCTGGATTTCAACAAATCACTATTAATATTCGAATCTAAAATCTGACCGTTTTCTTCTCTTCCGTCCGTCATAAATAAATTATTTTCAAATTATTTTTCGCTTTTCGCGCCGCGTCTTTTGATCGTCGAAACGGCTGCGCTTCGTCTGTGGGTTGACCTGTGAAAATCGTGTGTCTCGCCGTGTCTCGCCGTGTGTATAGATTCGTGTGCAAAATCCTTACGGTCAATATGAAAAAACCCGGTTTGAGAACGTGCAAAAACTCAAAAAACGGTTGACTCGAAAGTTTTTGCAAATCAAATTTTGAATTGTCGGCGGTTTGATTTCGCTCAACTCCTCAAGTGCGGGGAAACGGCTCTCACACGAAAAAACCGCCGTCAAAAAATACGATGGCTGAACAAGGCAGAGTCTTAAAAATTTTCCGCGACGGACGCAAGCACGAACGCCTGCTCACGCAGCAGCTACCGACCGGCGCGAAAGCGAATCTCGAAACGGTTGCCGTGATGTGCCGCATCGTGCGCGAGGACGCGCAGGAAGTTGATCTGCGAAATTTCGTGATGCGGGAAATCATCGGACTCGACAAACAAACGATCAGCGAAAAGCTCGACGCGGCGTTTAATTTCTGCCGCGACAAAATCGTTTACAAAGACGAGGAAAACGGTTTTGAAACGCTCGCCGATTTGTGGTCGTGTATGTATGCGCTCGACGCTCTAAATGCGGTCGGCGATTGCGCGATCAAAAGCGTCGCGCTCGCCACTTGTTTGAGCTTTTTGGATTTGAAGCCTTATTTCGTCGTCATCAGACAGCAGCCGAACGTCAATTTCTTCAATCACGTTTACTGCGGCTGCGAAATCGGCGGCGTGAATATGCCGCTCGATCCGACACCGGCGCGTTTTCGTCCGGGCGACGAACTCAATTCTCTCGAAAGGAAGGTAATACAAATTTATGGCTGATGAAGTCGCAATGACGGTCAAAGCTCTGTCGCCTCTGAACGGTTTTTATCAAAGAAAATTCAATCCTACGGAAAAGTGGATTTGGAACGGCTCGCAGTTTGTTCCGCCGCGCCTTCCGCCCGAAACCGGCAACGAACCCTGGATTCAGCAGGGAATTTCCTACGACGAATGGCTGAAAAAGCAAAAGCCGCGACGAAGAATCGTTTGGGTGCGCGATCCGTATCAAACGCCGCCGATCATCGCGCCCGTTCCGGCGGCTGATTCGGCGCAGCCGCTTCCGGCGCAGCCGCCGATCCAAATTCCGCCGAATACGCCCGCGCCCGTGCCGACACCAACGCCCGCGCCCGATCCGACAGCGGCGACACCGGCGACGGAAGATTTATTATTCGGTTTCCCGCGCAATTACGTTTACATCGCGGGCGCGGGCATCGCGGCAATCGTCGTTCTTTACGTCGTGATGAATTCGGGCAAACGCTAATTTTCACCGTTTATGATAACCGTCAGAATCGTAAATTCACTTAATCGCGTCAATCCGGCGACGGCGAAAATCGGCGATTTATTCGTCGTGCCGAACGGCGACGCTTACGACGTTTATCGGTTGAATGTTGATGACCAACTCGGCGGCATCGGCAGTTTTTTCAAGAAAATCGGTTCGGCAATTTTGCCGTTCGCCGGTGCAATCGCCGCGCCGTTCACGGGCGGTTTAACAGCGGGATTGATCGGTTTGGGCGGTTCGGTCGGCGGTAGTCTGTTAGGCGGCAGTTCGGGCGGCGGCGGACAAGCGAAAGGACTCGAAGCGATTACCGCTTACGGTCAACAGGTCATCGCCGCGCTCGATTCGGTTTTGCAGAGCGGGCAAATTGACGCGCAGGTTTTGCAGGCAGCCGAACAGCTCGTTAATTCGCTTTCCGATTCATCAAGGGTTTATCAGGCGAAAAAAGGGAAGGACGCGGAAGCACTCGCCAATTTCAAAACGCAGGGAGCGCAAAAGCTCGACCAACTGCGGGCGATGGCGGCGCAGATCGCGCAGCAGCAACAGCAGCAAACAATACAGCCGGGCGGTCAAGTGCAATCGCCGGGCGCACAAGCGACGAATCAAAGCGGCGGCATTTTGGGCGGCATTGATTCAAATACTCTAATTTTAATCGCCGGAGTTTTCGGCGTGATTTACCTTTTCAAAAAATAGTTATGTCATCACTAACCATCAATCAAGCAATGACGCGCGTCGGCAATCAACTCGGCGGAGTGCCGTTCAATTTAACTTCCGATACGACCGTTTTACCCGGTCAGATTCCGCGCTCGACAAGCGGAGTCGGTCTTAGCTCGATTTATACTTCGCCGACATTCGATCTGCCAACGCCGCCCGCGTTTCCGGGTTCAACGGTGCAGTCAATTTCAAACACCGTAACCGGGCAATTAAAGTTCGACCAGATCGCCGCGCTGATCTCGCAGGGTATTTCGGCGTTTGGTAAAAATCCGAGCCAGCAGATCAGCGGCTTGACCGTCAAGACCGTGCAACCGGCACAAGTCAATTATCAGCCTTACGGCTCAGGTGGTCTAACACCAGAACAACAGGCGGCGATTCTGGCGCAGCAACAATACCAGAGCGGCGCGGGCGCGAACGCCGCCAAAGGTGTCGCCGGTCTGTTCGACGGCATCGCGCAGAGCTTCGGCATCTCGTCAACGACGCTGTTTATTGGCTTGGGTATCGGCGCGTATTTGCTTTTGAGAGAGCCGCCGAAACGACGTTAAAAACCGCTAGGAACGACAGGGAAGGCGTAGGAACAAAGGGCGAAATGATACGAGTTTATATTCGCAGAAATCAAAATCAATTAGGCTTGCGACCGATTGAAGTTGAGCCGATAGAAACGGGCGGCGGCTATCCGGTCGAAACTTTTCCGGCGCAGCCGATTGAAACCATTGTTCCGATGCAAACCCCCGCGCCGGTCGTTACGACAAGTTCGACGCAGCCGATTTCGACGGCGCAGCCGACCGCGCCCGGCGCGACGACCACGCCGACCGTGCCGCAGACACCGGCAGATTCGCCGATAACGACCGGCGCGGCGGAAAGCGTGGACTGGATCGAATGGGGAAAACAAAACCCGCTGATCGTGATCGCCGGAGTCGGCGCAATCGCTTTCGCGGCGAATTTATTACTCAAATGAATTTAAGAGTTTATATAAAATCGAATCCGAATTTCACCGGGCAGCTTGGACAAGCAGCTTCGACGCGGCGCGTGACGATCACCGGCACAGCGACATTTCAGCCAAGCAATCTTGGAAAAACTATTGCTGGAATCAAACAGGATTTGAAGGGAATTCTCGGACAGGGCGACGGATGGGTAATTTACGATCTTGATATTTCCGACGCGGGGTATTTTCTTGCCGGAAAGGTTGGAATAAGTATAACTGCGGATGTTCCAGACGCTTATCCAAATGCAGCACACCGCGACGAAGCTACCCGGGTTTTCAATGATTACAGAATTAGTTTGCCTTTCGGCGGCGGATTAATCGGCGCAGCCGCAACAAATGCCCCTTTTTCAAATGTCAAGCTGTCAATTACTGGCGAGGAAAAATCGGGTTATGTTCCGCCGCAAACAACGACGATCAAAGCAACGCCGACACCGGGAACAAAATCAGGCGGCAACCCAGACAGCGGCATTCCGAGCGGAGCGACGATTGAAGAAATCGCAGCTTACTTCAAAGACAAAGCCGCCGACGCAACCGATTTATTCGGAATCGCCGGGCTGTCGGTCGGCACGGTCGGCATTATTTTAGTCGCTATCGTTTTGCTGAAAAACAGATAATTTTTATGGCTTCACGAACCAGAAAATTAAAAAAGAATATCGAAGGATTCACCGATTATCTCGGAATTTTTCACCCGATCCGCTCAGGCAATAAAGAGCAGGGCAGTCTTTACGATGCCGGTCTTGCCGGTGATTACGACTTCCCGGCAGAGCGCGACGAACGCCGCGCCCGGAATCAGGAAAAAGCCGATCAGATTTATCAGGAAAGGCTTTTGAAAGAATCGCTCGACGGCGCGTTAGGCGACGAGCGCAAATTTTCGCTTTCGCAGTTTGTTCGCAAAAGCGGCGGGTTGAAATACGATCCGACCGGCAGAACGAATAAAGGCGGCAAAAAAGATTCGTGGTATGGCGAACTCGCGGCTTTTTCGTTCAAAGAGTGCGGCAGAAAAGGGCTTGCTCATAAAAACGGAAAATACGGCGTGGACGGAATGAGGGAACAGGCGAACGAAGCCGGTTATCCGAATATGCAGACCGAATCGGATTTTCTCGACGCGCTCGCCAAAGACTTGCGAACCGGCGACATTTACCCGTTTTTCTCGGCGGATTATATGACGAATCCGACGACACCGGCGATTGTTTGGAAGCAAAAAGCATTTGAGATCGGCAAGGCGATTGCCTTTTTTAAAAAGCGCAAAAAAACGGTCAAAGTCAATAAATTGCAGAAGGCGAAAACCATCGCTTTGCAGCTCGCTAAAAAGGCGGAACAGAAAATGAAAACTTCACCGAAAACGAAAAAAACGGCGACGGCGAAAAAGGCGAAACCGGCAGCGAAAAAGACGACGGCGAAAAAAAATCCGACGCGCACGGCGAGCGTGCAAATCACGCTTAAAGACGGCAGAACGGATTACGACTATGTAACCTTGCGCGACGGTCAAACGCTCGCCGACAAGCGCAGAGAGCTACAGTCATTCGTTGAAAAAGCGAAAAAGAATCCGAAACTTTATCAGGATTATAAAGATTGGAAATCGTTCGTTTTACTGCTCGAAAATCCGGCGAAGAAAGCGGCTAAAAAGACGACGGCGAAAAAACCGGCGACAAAGAAAACGGCTAAAAAAGCCGTGAAGAAAAACGGAATAATCGAAACCGCCGCCGCCGTCGCGGTCGGCGCGAGCGCGGCGGTCGGATTAGCTGATCGTTTTGTCAAAGGCGCGAAGATTTCCAACAAGCGAAACGTGCAGGGAACGGCGGCTTTGAAACATAACGGCAATCTGAAAAAGAACCGTTCGCAGTCGGACGTTGATTTTTACGAAAAAGAGTTCGAGCGATTACTCGACTTGATCGAAAAAGGCGATACGTCGAAAATTCGACTCGCCAAATCGAAAGGAAAGCTCGCCGGATACTCACAGAACGAAGTGGATATTTTGACGCATCGCGCTCGTTTGACTCACCGGCTGCAAACCAATCCGGCGAAAATCAATCTCGCCGACGCGCACAAACTCGTTCATAACGGGCGATTAAAGCAGCTTTGGGCGCGGGGCAGGGCAAAAGCGGCTTACGGGCGACAGTTGAAACTTGAAGCGATGTTAGATCGCGTAAAAGCCAAACGCGCAAAAGCCGAAGCCAAAGCGAAAAGAAACCCGGCGAAACGGCAGCCGACCGAGTTGGAACGGCTGAATGCTCAGTCAACCAAACTCGCAAAGGAAAGCGTTCAGAAAGCGCAGCGAGCTTTGGCTAAAGGCTTAATCACGAAAAAGCAATTTGATGACACCGTTGCTTTATCGAAGAAGTTGATCGCCGACGCGAAACCGAAACGAAACCCGGCAACGTCGGCGGCGGTCAAAAAGTGCAAAGACGCTTTCTATGCTTTTCAGGGCAGATTTCCGGGACGAACGATAGAAGTTGATCGCCCGGAAGATGCGCCGCGCCACACTTGGAGCGTCGGCAAATTGATTGAGATTCGGCTCAAAGGACACCCGAATCTTTTTTTCACCGGCAAGCGCAAAAATTATTATTTGGCGGCTGATATGAACTCTCAGCAGCTTTGGATTTTGGGCGGCTCGATAGCTTCGCCCGACAATTCAATTAAAAAAGGTTTTTCCGAAATGGTCGGAGAAATAACGCATCTCGTTTATGAAACTCATAAAGCGCATTTGGATAACATTCCCGGTCAGGGATATATCCATAAACTTGGAGAGGAAGGCGGGAAACGCCCGACGCTTGGACGAGACAGAAACGGCTTTCCCGTTATCGTGGGCGGCGATTACACAATCGAACCGCTCGGCATCGCAAACTAATTTTACTCAATTTTAGGAGAACTCAAATTTATGGCTACAAATTCAAATGTTACAAAAGTTCACAAATCGTTGATGCAGAACACCGCAAAAACGAGCAACGGTAAAAGCGCACCGGCGAAAGCGACGGCGGCAAAAAAACCGGCTGGCAAAGCGGCGGCGAAAACGACGCAGCAAAGCAAGAATAAACGAAACTACACGCGCAACGGCGCGGTCGCGTCCTTATTCGGCAGCGCGTTGGCGGCGTTCGGCGGCGCGGCGGTCATTACCGGCTGCGATTTGTTAATCAATCGTTTCGCGCCGCAGATTTCAACGACCGTGCGAACGGTCGTGAAAGTCGGCGCGGGTGTCGGTTTCAAAATGTTCGGCAAAAAATTGCCCTTCGTCGGCGCGTATTCCGATACGGTCGGCAATGCGTTTCTGCTCGCCGGTGCGCTCGATATTCTCGGCAATAAGGTCGTGCCGTATGTCGTGAACTGGCTCGCGCCCGCAGCGGTTTCCGCGCCGGTCGTCGTCAAAGACCCGGCGACCGGACAACTCGGCTACGAGTATCAAACGCCCGATGGTCGTATGCGTATTTTCGATGACGCGAACGACGCTTACCCGCCGAATTACAGCGGCTATCCGAGCAATCAGGGCGCGAACTATTATCAGTAATTTTTAATTTTCACCGTGAATCGTTACGTTAAAAATTTAACGTAAGCGCGAAATTTTAACGTAATGATTCACCTCAGATTTTCATTTTCACTAAATAATCACAGGAGAATCTTTTAATTATGGCAGACGGAGCAGCATTTCCTTTTAATCGAGATATTACGAATCTCAATCCATCAAACATCGGTTTGATTATGAAAAAAGACATTGAAAATATGTCTTTGCCGGAGTTTTACGCTTTTCAAGACAGACTCGTTAAAGTCCGGCGTTATCGCCGCCGCGATATGGCGGTGTGGCAAGCCAACAAGAAAATCACGCCTTCGCACGAAGGCATAATCTTTCGCAAGGGCGTGGGACAGCCGCAAGCCTACGCAACCGACGATCAAACCACCTACAAACAAACCCGCGTTCATACGAATATGAGCCGCGACGGAGAATTTGAAAAAGGTTCGCTCGTCATCGTCCACGCTTTTGAAGTGCCGTTCCCGGTAACTTCCAAAGCGACGGCGCAAACGGCGGGCATCGTCACGAATCCGAAAGCGGTTTTCACTTCGGATTTTGATCCGGCGTTGTTCTGCGTGTCGTGGTTGCAGCAATGCGAACTGTCTTTCTGGCGCGGCGAGACGGAAATCTTCCGCTCGCTTCTGGAAGATTTTCCGGCGATGACCGGCTTGAACGGCGTTCTCGGCAGCAATCAGGGCGCGTTGATTCAAAACGGCTCGCACGGGATGAACATTCTGCCGGGCGTTCAGGTTTTGGAAGGCGGCGACGATTTTCACGTCAGAATTCACCCGCTCGCGTCGGAATTCGATATGACGACGGCGACCGGCTTGGGCTTCGAGATCGTCCAGCAGGTCAAGCTGCACACGATTGAACTCGTAAGAGAGTATCAATAATTCAAGGGGCGAACACTTAGGAACGAATAAAATTTTATTTTGTTCCTAAGTGTTCTTTTATCAAACTCGCTCGAATAATTTTATGAAAAACCACTACGCACGCGCTTTCAACCATCTCGTTTCGGTAATGCAGAATCCGGGATTGTCGAAAGTCAAACAGGACGAATACAACAAGGAACGATTCACCGAATTTGAAGATGCGATGCGCGTTCGCCCGGTTTTTTTGCCCGTTTCGGTAACGCTTCCCGCCGACGCGCAATCTTTGCCGATTAAAGGCGAAACCGTCGAAAACAACGATTACGACATCATCATCACCGGCGCGATCACGGACGGCGAAAACAAGCGCATCAACTTTTACCGGGAAATAGATAACCGGCGACCGCTCGTAAAAGTCGGATCGGAAGCGAACGCCGCGAAAATCTCGCTCGACGCGATTGCCGGAAAATCAAAAGAAGCGGCGGGCATCACCGGCGTTCAGCCGTTTACGCCGTTCGTGCTGCGAACCGGCGACGCGCTCGCGCTCGAAATTTTCAAAGACGAGGACACCGCCGACGATGAGATCGTCAACGTCGTTTTCAACGGCTATCGCGTTTACGATTTGAAGTTTTCCGAAGCGCAGATGTCGGAGAAATTAAAACAAGCGGTGTTGAAATCAATCGGCGAGACTTTCACGCCCGAAGATCGCTGGTCGGCTGTGCCGGTCAAATTCGCGGACGGCGCGGTAATCGTGGAAACGCCGAAATCCGAAGAACCGTTATTGATTCTCGGCTTTCGGACGACGATTTCAAACGCGATGGTCAATCTCGGATTTTCGAGCGATACGAAGTTTTCGCGCGACTTTTTCCCGATCTGGGCGTTAGCCGCCGAAGCCGGGAACGATACGGACAATTACAACCGGCTTTTAAGTCCGATTCCCGTCCCGCCGCTCGACGTGGTGTATTTGTCTTTCAAAGATACGATCAACGGCGTGAGCTTCGCGGACGACGGACAAATCGAACTGCTTTTACGAAAACCATAATGGACAAGCAACGACTCGAAGGATTTTATTCATTTTCGGCGGACGCGGATAATAATTCCGCGCCGCTGCCGGAAAAACAATGCGTCGCCGTCAAGTTATCAGTTTGGGCGGAAACGGACGGCGGCGGAACAATCGCAGACCTTGACGACGAAACGATTTACTACGGATTCGCCGGGAACTGCGTTCACCCGCTCAAAGCCGGAGAAACGACCGATTATATTTTCGCGTCGAATCTCAAGCAAATTTTCGTGCGCTGCACGAACCGCAAAACCGGAAAGACGAAAGTTTATTTTTCGTGTTTCCGGGAAGTCGAATAAATTCACTCAAAAGGAAGAAAAAACCAATGAAAAATTTCAGATTATCAATTTTATCCTGTTTCACATTTCTTATTCTTTTCGCCAATCTTTACGACGCGACCGCGCAACAAACGCGCCCGTGCGCCGGTCGTAATCCGGCAACGAAAGAGGCGAAAGTTGACGTTACGAAAGACGGCGATGTAAATATTGTTCCGTGTCCGGGCAAACAGGTTTTAGTCAACGGCAGTCCGATTTCCAGCGGCGGCTCGGTGAGCGATGCGACGACTACGACGGCGGGCAAAGTTACGCTTTCAAAATCCGGCACGAATAAAGCCGCTGCCGATAATGACGACCGGCTAGGCGGCGTGATCGGAAACTATACGAAAGCCGGTTTGCCTACTTCAAACGTAGCAACGGGCGCGAGGGCGCGAGTCACCGATTCGACAAAGGGAATTTACCGATACGACGGCTCAAAATGGATTCCCGAAGATGCCGGGCGGCGAATCAATTTATTAGATTTTTGCGATCCGGCGGCGAATGATAATTCAAGTTGCTTAACGACGGCGATGAACGCGCTCGGCGCGGGCGGCGGCACAATCGTTTTCCCGGACGGCTACACCTTCAAAGCCGCGTCGGTTGATTTGTCCGGTCGTAAAAACATCACGTTGGAGGGTTCAGCCGGAAAGCGTTTGCAAACCAGCACCGTCAATCTCGAACTGACGACGGCGGGCGCGGGCGCAGGAATAAATATGGCATCGTCGCAAGGCGTAACTTTGCGAAATCTTAATATCAAAGCGACGAACGCCGCGTTTACGGGTTGGGTGATTAAGTTCGGTCGAATCGGAGAAGATACGGCGACGACCGCCGACGACCAAATCGAAGTTACCGATTATTTAATTACGGGATGCACGATTCAAGGCGTTAGCGGTCAATCCTTAACCGGCTTGCTCGATATGGCATTTTCCATCATCGGAAAAGTCGAAGGCAATCATTTCCTTTACAGCACGAATTGGGGAATAAGAGGCGTTGAAAACGGAACAGTCGCCGGAACTAGATTTTCTTACGACGCAAAAATTGAAAATAATGATTTCAATTTTATCCGTATCTGCATTTGGAATCCTCATAATAGTTGGCATATCTTTCATAACACATTTGAACCGGAAGATTTAAACGCCAGCGCGTTTAACGTAGTCCAAGCCGTAGTTAATGAAAACGGGTATTCGGTGCAAGGAACAACCATTGAAAAAAACCTTATCATAGACGGCGCGGCGACCGCATCAACAAAGCCTGTTTTTAAACTGAATTATCTTTCCGGCGGTTCGATTAAAAATAATTGGATAAACGTCTCATACAATCAAACCGCTATTCAATTACAAAGCGCACAGGGCGTTAAGGTCGAGGGAAATCGAATCGAACAATACAGCGGCGGCACTCCGGCAGCAATCGGTGTTGAATTATCGGGCGCGAACGGCGGTGGCAATTACGGCGTAAGCATCGAAAATAATAATATCGAAACAACTACGCCTTATCTTTTAACAGCAAGTTTAGGGCATAGCGTATCAAATAATGTTAAAGGCGGCGTGACATTAGGAACTGAAACAAACAACGTAATGAGCGTTACGGGCGCGGTGGATTTAGTTCCGCGAATGAGCAGTATCACGACGACGGGATTGCAGCCGAAGATCGGAACGACCGGATTTGTTGAAGATTTAAGTAATTATTCGATGCTCATTCAATCCGGCAATAACGGCGATGTTCCGATTGCCTTTGCGACGGCGGGCGACAACAATCACGGCAGCAAAATTAAAGCGTTGATCGCGGCGGGCGGCTTAGATTTGCGCGTCCCTCTGACGACCAAATACAACAACGAATACGACATCGGCACAAGTTCATTGAGATTCAAAACGGGATATTTCGGCACGTCAATAATCACGCCGAATGTTACCGCAACTAAATTATTATTCACCGGACAAAATCCAAATGACGGATTAACATTTGATACGGCGACAAATACTTACACTTTCAGTTCCGATGTCGGATATATCATAAATATAAATTCGGGCGGTATTTTTCCCACTCAAACCAATCAATCAATCGGACGTTCCGCTAATCCGTTTAGCAGTATATTTTTATCAAAAACCATCACGGCGGCGGGAACGACAGGCGCACAAACCATTAACAAAAGTTCGGGAACGGTCAACGTCGCGGCGGGCGCAAATTCTCTAGTCGTTACAAACTCGCTCGTTACCGCTAATTCGCTCATATTTCTGACGACCAGAACGAATGATTCGACTTGCACACAAAAAAACGTCGTCGCGGGCGCGGGAACTTTTACGATCAATATGTCCGCCAACTGCACGGCGGAAACGTCGGTTGGATTTCTAATTTTCAATTAAGGACGGTCTTTTTTATGAAAACTTTATCAGCAACACAAATCAAAGAAATTAAAGCCGACGCTGACAAAAATTGGGGCGGCGATATTGAAAAGGCTTTAGCGGCGTTTACGCACTCGACGGGAATGGTTTTAAAGTTCGCGCAAAATATCAAATTGTTCGCCGATATGGATGTGATTGAAAATCTCAAAAACCAAATTCTCAAGGCGAATCAAACACCGGCGAAAACGACGGCGAAGAAACCAAAAACGAAAACACCGGCGAAAAAGAAAGCGGTCAAAAAAACTTGTCCGCCGAAGAAAGCGGCTTGATCGAAATTTCGACAAACTTATAAAACTCAATATGAAATTCTCAGTCAAATTTTACAAAGGCGATTATCCGAAACGGCAGCGCGACGCGAACGCCGACAAAGCCGTTTTATATGTCGAGCATCATTTTAACGGCGGTTCGGCGACGGCGAATTATTCGTTGTGCAACGTGGCAACGAACGCCGGGCAAAAGTCCAAACAATTCGCAAACAGTTATGTTAATCGAATTTCTCACGCTTTTGATACGCCTCTTGCTAATAATAATTTCGCAAAGGGCGGCGTTTCGGTCGGCGGTTTCAAAGGACGCGGTAACGGCAATCTATCGGCAACGAATATGCCCGCTGTTCTGCTTGAACCGCTATTCGGCACGAATCCGATTTACTCGGCGATCATCAAATCGGAAAGCGGACAAATAGAACTCGCCCGCTGTCTGGTTGAAACGATCCGAGAGTTTTTCCCGGACGGCGGTTTGATCGCGTTTTCGGTCGGTCATAAATACAAAACTTCAAAGCCGTTTGATCGCGGCGTTGCGCTCGCCGGTGGCGGCACGGAAGCCGATTACGCGGAGAAAGTTTTAATCAAAGCGGCGGCGATGTTATCAGCATTATGAACGAAAAACAATTAGACAGTTTATTTAAGGCAAGTGTCTGCTTCGCGCTGGCATTTCTGGTCATTTATACTCCGGTGCAATCTGCGCCGGAATGTCAGGAAACGAAAGTTTGCTGTAATTGCGGCATAACTTATGTTGTAAATCACAAATCTTATGTTTGCCGCTTAGCGGGAAATCTTTACAATTTTTGCAATAAAGATTGTATGTTTCGGTTTGAAGACTACTACAAAGAACTTCAAACATATAAGCCCGCAAAAGCTGATGAAATGATTAAAAAATACGCAGAGTCAAGATAATGATTTTAAGTTTCCCGCAAGTTCAGGCATTGATGCGGCAAGTCGGTTTCCCGGAAAGCGAAATCGTCAAGGGCGCGGCTGTGTTCAAACAGGAAAGCAGTTTCAAAACTGATGCTGTCGGCACGATTGCCGTAGGACGCGAATATTCAATCGGCATCGCTCAAATCAACACGCTCGCGCATAAGAATTATTCGCCCGAACAGTTGAAAGACCCGGTTATAAATCTGACCGAAGCTCTGCGGATTTACAAGAACGATAAAGACCGCAACGGCAACTTAAAACTCTGGAAATCGTGGGGCGGCTATACTGACGGCGGGTATAAAAAATATCTCGCCGAATCTCAAGCGGCATACGGAAAGCCAGCAAAGGTTGAAATCGTGACGGATAACGACGAGCCGAAAAATGACGGTAACAAAACGGCTGCGTTTTCGGCGGGCGGTCTGCTGATCGGCGGTTTACTTCTCATTTTATTATTGGACTAAATTTTTATGCTCAATTTTCTCAAGGAACTTCCGCAAATTTAAATCATCTCGTTTTTGTCGCTCTGTCTGCTCATCGTTTGGGTGATGACGCGCGACACGAATATTTTTACTTTGATGACTTCGGGTTTCGGCGCGGCGTGGGGAATTTCCCGACAGCAGCAAACGAAGCCGTCGCAACAAAATTTCGATGTCAACAAAATGGAAAATGTTGACATCTCGACGACTCCGCGCAACGGAGGAAAATTAGAATAAACTCAAACTATCCAGGGGGACTTATGGAAGAAGAAAAAACTCAAGCTACGAATTATGAAAAATTCTCGAAAGGTTACGATACGATTTCAAAATTCATCACGCCGATTGCGATTTTGATTTTGTTCATCTTTAATTTCGGTTACGGCTGGCGCGACACGCAGGCTTCGACTCGTCTTGACATTGACGAATTAAAAGCCGGTCAAAAGGCGGTCAGAGATCAAATGACGACCGGGCGCAACGAACGTCTGACGCAAATCGAAGAAACGAAGCGCGAAGTCAAAAACGACATCCGCGAGCTGCGCGAATCGCAGGATAAACAAAACGCTCTGGAACGTGAGGATTTCAAACGGCTCGAAGAAAAAGTAGACCGGCTGATCGAAAAACAACTCAAATAAAAATTATGAATCCAAAATGAAAGCCCGCTGCAATGACAGCGGGCTTTTTCTTGTGCGATAAGCGGCGTTTCAGCGCGTTTTCGCTTCCAAGATTCTTCGTGATATGCCTTTGTTGTAAAGCGTCCTTAAAGAGATTCCCAAACTCAAAGCGACATCGGTTAGCGGCTTGTTTTCCGCCAACTTGATCGCCCGCAGTATTAAATTCTCGTCTATGCTCGGTCGTCCTTTTTTTCCGCGCGGGTTGGGTTTTGTTTTCTTTCTTCGCTTCAAATCTTGTTCCCGCTGTTTGGCTTTCAACTGTGCAATTTTATTTTGAGATTTTAAAATTTGCTTTTGAATCCGGTTCATAAATTACTTCTTTTTCTTTTTGATCGGCGGCGGTGTCGGCGGCAACTGTTTCGGTGTCGGCGGCAAATTTTCGATTATCAAATCGAGTTCGACGCATTTATAAACGGATTTTCCGCGCTCGCCGGTGAAGTGTTGTAATGTTCCTTTTTCTAACGCCTGTTTAATCGCCGGTTCGAGTCGCGCCTTAGCGATTCCCGAATATAAAGCGAGTTCGTCCAGTCCGATAAAAATCTTGTTTGATAACTGCGTCAAAACCGATTGTTTCGGCTGCAACTGTGCCGCTAATTTTTCCAAAAAGCCGAAAGCCGCGTCCGGCGAAAACATAGGAACTTGAGAATGTTCGTTGTTGTTCGTAGGTTCTTCTCTCATAACTTTATCGAGTTTCGGTGATAGTTTGCCTTTGCTGCGATTATTCAAAAACTCGTCAACGTCCGCCGTTTTGAAAATCCTGATTTCTCTGATCGCGCCGTCTTTCGGGTTGCGTTTGTTTTTCAACTCGTAACTGATCAATCGGGCGGTCAGCCATTTCTGCACGGCGCGGGTGCTGACGCTGGCTTTCTCGGCGAACTGTTCAATCGTGATCTCGTCGGGCTGCAATTCGTATTCATCGAGGGGCAACGGTTTCTGATGTTCCTTGACCCAAGTTTCGTCTTGAATTACTTTCGCTTTTTTCTGTGCTACCATTTATTTACCTCGAATTTATTTATAAATTTGAATTTGCGAACGGCTAGGAACTTTCTTTTTTCTCTTGAGTTCCTAGCTGTTCTTTATAGCGAAGTAAATTTTAATTGTCAATTTAAATCTGCCGGCATTCACCGGCGAAAGTGGCGATGCTGCCGGCGGCATCGGCAAATTTGCAGTTGATCGAGCAACGGCATTTCTGCCGATTGGACCCAATTCAGGATCCTACCGGCAACTCTGCCGTTGCTCGATCCGATTTCAATTCTTCAAACGCAGAAAGGAAAGCATATCTTTCTTGCGGATTCATTTTTTGCAGTCGGTTAATCCATCGCTGCTTTTTGCGTTTGATGTTTTCGCGCTGGCGGTAGTCGTCGCCCAAAAATTGATAATCGTGAAGCTCTAGCGGTTCGGGAAAATTAAGCCAAACTGTTTCGGTTGTCGCGCCGCCGCGTGAAACTCCTGTAAATTCAACTTTTCTCCAGTCGAACAAAATTTTGTTGTAAACGTCCGAATCATACCCGGAAATCATCACGTTACAATTCAGCTTTTGAAGGGCGCACAAAAGTTGAATGTGCTGCGGCGTGTTCATAAACTCGCATCGGTAAATCTGCCGGTTTGACCGTCGGACTTCTTTCAAATAAGGCGGATCGCAGTAAATTAGACAGTCTTTGTTATACCAAGAATACTTGGAAGCCTCTTTAAGAAATTTAACTGCGTCCTCGTTCAAAATCTCTATAGGTTTATCGAATGGACTATCTTTCCAAAACTCTCTGATAACTTTCGCATCAATCTCGATGCCGATATTCTTTTCAGCCGGTTTCTTGTATCGAAGTATTGAGCCGTTACCCAAAAAGCATTCGATATAAACGCGGTGCGGCGGCATCAGAGAAATGATTTTCTGATAAACTCCGCTGCCGCCTTTTCCGCCCGGATATTCCGCCATATTTGCCGTTACTGCAGTCTCCGATTAGTGAAAATATAGATAGTCTTTGTCGTTCGTAAAGGTAAAAAATTGTTCCTCAAATTTAATAGGTAGAAATGGAAACAAAGCTATTTTTATCTTTGCAAGTAAACTCAAATTACAACGATTTGGGCAATATCTAATCAGTAAGCCGTCTTTCGTTTCGCCAGCGAATTTAAAATGATGTCCGTTACAATTCGGACAAGTAAACTTCTGTTTGGAATTCATAATTTTTGAGTCCGATAATCTAAGAATCTTTCAAAATGTTAATCACAGATGCCCGGCTGATTTTTGCCTTTTTTGCAATCTCCGATTTATTCAAGCCTTTGAAATGAAGTCTTAAAACTTCGTTCTTTTTCAACATCGTGATCTGCGGTCTGCCGTGCGGTTTGCCTTTGGCTTTCGCGTCGGCGATTCCGGCTTTGACGCGCTCGCGTAAAATATCGCGCTCGAACTCGGCGAAAACTGAAAGCATTCCGGCAAGGGCGCGTCCGGCTGGCGTGGAGAAGTCTAACGCTTCGGTGATTGAAACAAATCCGATATTAATTTGTTTCAATTCGTCCAGCGTGTTCACCAAGTCCGGCAAGCTGCGCCCGAAACGATCCAACTTCCAAACGATGATCGCGTCAAATTCGCGCCGTCGCGCCGCTTTCAAAAGTTTTTCTCGTTCCGGGCGAACTTTCGCGCCGCTGCCGATTTCCGAAACTTCGCAAACAATTTCAAAATTCCGCGCCGTCGCAAAGTTTCGCATCGCTTCGATTTGCATCGAAAGCGTGTTTTGATCGGCTGTTGAAACTCTCGCGTAAATGGCAACTTTCACTTTTTTCAACTTCTAAATATTCTTGTTTGATACTTTGCTGAAAATGCTATTATTCCTTGTATGAAACTGCGAAATTTATTTGCATTTGCTTTTTGTTTTTCAATCGGTTTGGCGATTTATGCCTTTTCGCATCAATCCGAACCTTTAACTTTTAATCAAATGTGTCTAAATCAAACTCTTTCAAAGCAAGATACTTTTGGTGCTGTGACAGTTCGCGCATCTGATCTGGCATTCTCCGGCGATGGAACAGAAGCAAATCCTTATATCCTCGACGCGGATTTGTTAAATATGCGAACTGATATGCTGGCAACAAGTTCATTCAGAATTGTTGTTGACGGCGAATGCAATTCTTATCTCACCGAAAAAACTATTCATATACCTTCAAAAACAGTTTTCACGAGATTTGATTTGCATTATCAAGGCACGGCTTCAGCGTTATCGCTTAAAGGTGCTGAAAATTCGATGATTAAACAAAACAATTTTTTTATCGGCGAAAATGCTATATCAGCTATTAGCGCATATCAATAAATTTAAGTGTCAAAAAACCTCTCTGAAATCCCGCGCTCATAAACCAATAATTACAAGAGTTTTGTAATTGTCTTTATGCCTGTCAAAAATGTGTAGTTTTATGACAGGTAAATTTATTTCAATTCCAGAATGACAATTCTTTTATCATCTGCCTGATTCGGATTCATTGTTACTGTATCGTCAACTGAAACGATAGGTTTATTTAAATCATCATCGTAGATAAACACTTCCATTTCGTCATTAAAATTTTCTAATTCATCAATCAATTCTCTAACTGTCATTTTCTTTCTCCTCTAGTTAGTCAACTTCCAAACTTTTTATGTCTCAACGCTGCGAGTCCTAATCACAATCGGTTTGTTGTGTTCATCTATTCCCACAATATAAATTTCAAAATCGGTTTTTCCGATCTTCGCAACTACTAATTTCGAGTAATTTTCTTTAAGCAGTTTTTTGAGCGCGGAAAACTTTTCCGTCTGTTCCTTTTCCCCCTGTCCGTGCCAATCCTGAGATTTAATCAGCGGCTCGAAAAATTTATCGAAATTTATTTCCCGGTATTCGACCAATTCAAAAGGCGCGTCGGTTTCGCTTATAAAATTCAATCCGTGAAGCGATTCTTTGATTTTATCTAAGTCAATCATAGTTTTAGTTGACGAGTTCCAGCATTCTTTCTTTGCCGGTCGTCGGTCTGACCGGGACGACGTGATAACGACGACCGGGAAACTTTTTATTCATCGCGTCGGCGAATCCGACGGCAAGTTTTTTGTCCGTGTATTCGAGCAGTCCGCTGACTTCTCGCCCTTCGTGCGTGTGAATCAATTTGTATCTGACTGTCTGCGTTTCCATAGGCTTGGTTTTGAACGGTCGCTCTCGCGGCACAAATTTAGTCGTCGCCCATCGCTCGATCAAAGCGCGTTCGCTTTGCGAGAATAATTCTTCAAAAGGCGTTAATTTCGACATTTTTATTTGTATTCAATCGTCGCGTCCGGCGCGTATTTTTGAACGATTTCGATTGAACGTAAGCAACTCTCTTTATCTTCGTAGCTCTCCGACGAGACGGCTATTATTCGTCCGTTTTTAGAAATAAATCGCCATCGCCAGCCGTTTTGAGCATCTACAAAATATTCAAACCTCATTTTGTTATTCTCCTTTTCAGCCATCGCCGGAGATTAAAAAATATCCAATAAAACATTTAAATCTCCACATAATAAAAAACATTCGGCGAATAGTAATTGACGAGCCGCCACGCGGCTTTCCAGCGCGAAGCATTTAGACCGATGCCGATTCGGTCGTCTTCGCAAAACTTTCTGAAAATGGTTTTGAATGTTTTCCAATTTTCCGTTCTGACTTCGGTTTGCGACGGATCGGCGTTCGGTCTGATTCCGAGCCGGTGAAGCTCGCGCAGCGCGTCGAGGCAAGCTGTCAAAAATTTATTAGTTTGCCATTCGGGTTTCCAGTATTTGCGCGGTATTTTGCCGCCCGCTTGCTCTTTAGTTTGCCCGGTGTGGAACATCATTCGGATTTCGCGCAAATCGAGCCGCAAATGTTCCGGGCAACAAGTTTCACGGTTTCGCATTAGCTTGGTTTCCGTTTGTCCGGCTTTTTCACCCTTGTTAATAGTGAAAGTCCTTTCTTCAAGCCTTTTCTGGCGATTGTTTTTCGTGAATTCAAGTTTGGCGCGTTGCTGCAAAGTCGGCAGGTAAATTTTGAGTTGTTCGGGTGTGCAGGGCGAATGAATGATGATGTCGTGTCCCGCGCCGTGTGCGTCGGCGCGGCAAACGCGGTGCGCCAATCCCGCGTCCTGTAAACGATCCTGACACTCAAGAATCGTCGTTTTGCTCACTCCCATAAATTCAGCGATGCCTTCATTGGAAAGCCGAACACGGCGGTTGGCGAGCGATAAGTAATAAGAATAAAGTCCGCCGTCAATGCCTTTTATCAAACGATGTTTTTCGACATATTTTTCCCAAATGATGTCGAGGTTGCGCGTCCATCGCCCGTGTTCGTCCGTGATGAAATACACTTGGCAAAAGGCGAAATTGTTTCGTTGCTCGTCTTTCGAGCGGAAAAATTCGGAATTATAGAAAATTGAATTGGCGGGGTTTTCTCTAAAGGTCGGCTCTTTTTTCGACATCATCACTCCTTTTTTTACTTGCAAACAGGATAATGATGCGCTATATTCGTAAGCACAGTTCGACGGGTGCTTAGTTTTACGGCTAGCGCATCTAAATAGATAGAGTCAAAGTTCCAATTTGGCTCTTTTCTTTTGTCTGAAATTCTACCTTTTACTGTTTGCATCGGCAACTTGTAACGTGAAATTTACGAGTTGGCGGACGCTTTAAAGGAAAGTTGGGTAAATTAGAAATTTATTCTATTTATCGCTATGATGTTATAGCCGAAAGGCTTGGTCATCGGTTTCCGCAGCGTCCGCCAAGACGTTCGGTATAATTGGTTCAAACTATCCTAAGTAGTTTGGACTTTCCGATGTCCAAACTTTACTAAAACAAGCCGTTTAATACAAGTCAATTAATAATCAACTCCAACTTGCCTTTTCCTTTTTCGTTCAATGATTGTTTCACACTTGAAACAATTTCACAAGATTTTTCCGGCGCGGCGGAAAAATTCAGCTTAACTTGAAATTCAAATAAATTTAGCACTTGTTTAATAAACACCGACTCCCGAAAGCGTTTTTCGCCGAACATTGCGCGATCTGCCGGTTCGAGCCATCGCCGCCGATCACGAGCCGCCGGGAACACGATCCTGATTAAAATCATTTCAACTGTGAAACGGCTATTTTCCACAGAAAAAGCCTACTCTTACGCCTTCATAATGTGCAAAAGTTAAAATTTGCTTACTGCTTCGTCCATATTTGGACGAAAGCGTAGTAACTGCTTCGTCCATATTTGGACGAAAGTGTAAATTCTTAAAAATCTTTCCTTACACTTTCGTCCAAATATGGACGAAAGATAGCATTTACCTTTAAAAGACAGTTCTCTCTGATTTTTAAAGAAACCCGAATGTATAGAGCGCACGTAAAATTGGCGATTGTGGAAAAGAAATCAAGTCATTATCGGACTCGCTACGCTCGAAGAACTTTTTTGCTGATCCGCGCTACCGCGCTATTAGGACAGGGCGGTTAAAAAATACTTCAATAATCGTGCCGAATATTGAGATTCGGCTTGAATTTATGCAAAGATATTTTGCCTTATAGATTCACGGTTGAAGTTAAATTTATGCCCAAAGGAAAAACTCCAAGTCGCTACATTCCAAAGCACGTCCGGGAAGCCGTTAAAGAGCGAGATAGAGATATTTGCCAAATATGCGGAAGGACTTCTGAATATATGGAATTCGACCACATCACGCCTTACAGCTTGGGCGCACCGGCTACGGTCGAAACTATTCAGCAGCTTTGTAGAAAGTGTAATTTGAAGAAAAGAAACAAAACGAATAGAGAATGTTCTAAGTGCGGAAAATGGAATGCCCACGACGCGCAATTTTGCCATCATTGCGGCGCGTCTCAGCCATTAATGAAAGCAAAAAAAGTTTCTAGTGGCAATAATGATATTGATTATATTCTCTGGATACTTAAAAAAGTGCTTGCTGTAGGGTTAATTCTTTTGGCAGTTTATATAATTTTGCGGTCAAGGAGATAGAAGACTTTATAGAAAAGGTTAGGTAGTAAAATTGAGTGAAAGTTAAAAAGGGAAGCCTCAACTTCCCTTTTTAATTTTTTCGCACCCTATGTTTCATTTGGGTTGCCAGATAGCCGATATATTTGTAGAATTGATGCGAACACTTGGAAAGGTCGCAAGACATGGTTGTCCACCTGTGATGCTTTCCAACAGCATTTATCAGAACCATTCTCTTACGATGATAGCGAGTCCAAATCCTATCCCAAGTGTTCGCAACTATCAACAGACCGCAAATCTAATTACGATCAAACAAAACCTTTTTAATTTACAATGCTGAATTTCTTCAAGCTTCGTTTCTTTGTGCTAAATGTAAATTAATTGTCGAAATTTTTCGATTTTCATTTATACATCAATTGACATTAATGTAAAGCACATTGAAATAATACTAATAGTATTTC
>CAXTMQ010000036.1:8361-24382 GCA_964245305.1 uncultured Pyrinomonadaceae bacterium | reverse complement strand
CTTTGCGTTCCGCCAAAACCGTGTAAGCGACGATCATCAAAACGCCCTGAAACGCCAGCAAAATGCCGACGCTGATGACGGCGATTGGAAAAATTGTTTTTACGATAGCTTCCATTTTTCTGGTTTATCTTTGATTGTTTGCGACGGAACATTTTTGTCCGATTCGCGGTCGCCGATGCCGACTGCCATCGCTTCCGCTTTTTCTTCAATTCGCGGCGTTCCGTCCAAATTAAACTGCACGAGCGGCGACACGAGCAGATTATCCGGCTTCGGATTGCCGTGCGCGAGCAGATGAAATTGGGCGGTTTTGCCAGTCATCGTCGTCAAACGATGAAGTTTGTGTCCGACTTTCGGCGTTTCGGCAATTTTATTCGCTTCGTCGTTCATCGCCGCCACTTGTCTTTGCAGCGCGTCAGTTTCTTTCGACAAATCCTTATTTGCGGCAATCGAATAACTGAGCCGCGCCGGATTCGATTCGTCTTTCAGATTCGGATAGCGCAAGCCTTTGTAAGCCGCGACCGCATCGGCAATCTGGCGAAAAACCGCCGGAGCGGAAAAGTTGTAATTAAAATCAACGCCTAATTCTCTGGCGATCATCGAAGTAATTATCCAATCGGCTTTCGCCTGGTGAATTGGTTCGATTGCCTGACGAACTCTCTGCACAAAGCCGGAATTGTTCGTGTAAGTTCCGTCAACTTCGGCAAAGCTCGCGGCGGGCAGAACGACATCGGCAAATTCGGTCGTCGGCGTTTCAAACAATTCCTGCACGACGATAAAATCTTTTTTGCTCAGAAATCCGTCGGTCAACGCCGATGGTTTGCAAAGACTTCCGCCGATCAAAAGCGCGGTCGAATTTATCAAAACGTCGGACAAAGATTTTCTGCCCGCCGTCATATAGTTCGAGCCGACCGAATTATTATAAAGCGGTATCGGATGCAGCAAAACCCGCCGCGCGTCGGTCGAAAAATTTGCCGCCGCGCTCGCTAAAACGGCTTGCGCTTCGGCGGACAAATCTCTGCCGAACATTATGACAAAATCGCCCGTCGTTCCGTCAATCGTTTTGTTCAAATCTTCGATGGCAGATTTTTCAACGCCGAGCTTTTTCAACGTCGCGTCGTCCGAATTATCCGCAAAAGCGAGCGCAAAAGCGTCGAGCGAATTTTTATTAACGTGAATAAACTGCGTCGCCTGCGCCGTCAGACGAATCGGCGTGTCGTGAACGATGATTAATTTCGCGCCGTCATTTCTGACGGCTTGGCGCATTTGTTTGGCGGTAAAAGTCTGTTCTTCTTCGGGTTCGCCGCCGATCAGCAAAATCGTTTTCGCCTTGCGAATTTCTTTATGCGTAGCGAGCGGAACGCTCAAATTATCAAAAAACGGAGCCAAATCGTAAGCATCGGAAACCGCATAATTTTCCGAACCGCAAACTTCCGTCGCAAAGCGTTTCAATGTAAAAATCGCCTCGTTCGTCAAACGCGCCGAAGCAACCACGCCGACGTTTTTGCCGTGTTCTTTAAATTTATTCGCCGCAAAATGAATCGCTTCGTCCCAAGTTGTCGGAATCAGTTTGCCCCCTTTTTTATAGCGGATCAAAGGCGTTTTGATTCTGTCGGGATGATTGATAAATTCGTGCGCGAAGCGTGCTTTGACATCTAAAAATTCGCCGTTCAAACCGTCAACATACCTGTCTCGGGCGACAATTCGATGAACGCGACCGCCGCGCGAACCGATTGACAACTGCATTCCGTCCGACGAATAAGTGTCGGTCGTAATCGTCTGATCCAATTCCCAAGGTCTAGTTTCGTGACGATAAACACCGTCTAAAAGCGTTCCGGTCGGGCAGACTTCGATGCAGTTTCCGCACTGCGAACAGCCGAGCCAGCCGCCGTAAGTTCCGATGACCGTGTTCACGCCGCGATTGCCGGCTTCGATGGCATCTTCGCCCATCCATTCGTCGCAAACCCGTGTACATCGTTTGCAGACGATGCACCGCTGCGGATCGTTGGCGACAATCGGCGATAAAAATTTCTCCGGCGTGGCGTTTTTCTTTTCGGTAAAACGCTCTTCGACATCGCCCCAATCGAAAATCATTTCCTGCAATTCGCATTCGCCGCCGCGATCACAAACCGGACAATCGAGCGGATGATTCGCCAGCAGAAATTCGCCCATCGCCCTTTGCGCTTTTTCGATTTCCGGGCTTTGCGTCGTAACGATCATCCCGTCCGTGCAGGTGATCGTGCAGGAAGTTTGCAGCTTCGGCATTTTTTCAATCCGAACCAGACACATCCGGCACGAAGCCTGCAAAGCGAGGTCTTGATAATAACAAAACGACGGAATATTAAAGGCTTGTTCGCGGCAAACGTCAATCAGCCGCGCGCCTTTTTCTGTTTCAAATTCCTGCCCGTTAATCGTAACTTTGATTGATTCTGACATTATTTAACTTTTGTGATCGCCTGATGCGGATGAGCCGGATTTGGAATTACTTTTTGATTCGCGCAATCAACGTGCAAATCCAGTTTTTCCAAAACCGTCTGTCCGATTAAAACTTCATCACCCAAAACTAAGGCTTCATCATTAGTTGCCCGATTATTTATTTGAATAACTATCGCTTCGGTTACAGGAACAATTTCAGTTCGCCCGTCGGCATATTCGACACCTCTTTGGCGCGGCGCGTCCAAACCTAATGCCGTCATAATGTCGTGCGGAATTACGGTTTGAACCGCGCCGGTATCAACCATCGCGTCCGCCTCGTAAATGCGAACTTCGGACTTGTCAATTTTACCGCGTCTGGCTAATGCCTCATCGGTCGCGTTCGTCAATTTAACTGTAACTCGAACTTCGCCCATAAATTATTCAGTTACTATTTCTTCTTTCTTTACCGTCGTCGCAGTTTTCTTTTTGCCCTGCGGACGGGTTTTGCCGAAACTTCCGGCGAAAATTTTACCTTTTCTGGTTCTTTTATCTCCTCTGCCCATTTTGTTTTTCCTCCTTATTAAAAATTAAAATGCGCCGTTGCCATTGCCGCCGGTGCCGTTTTCTTTATTGCTCGTATGACCGTTGGAAAATTTTTTGCCTTCAGTCAGATACGGTTTGAAATCTTCGGGAAACCTTTTAACTGCGCCTTGAATCGCCCACGCCGCTGCGTCGCCCAAAGCGCAGAATGATTTTCCTTCGATGTTGTCAACTAAATCCAAAACAAGCTGCGCGTCTTCGGGTCTTCCGCCGCCGTCGGCGATGCGCGTGAAGATTTTCGTCAGCCAATCGGTTCCTTCGCGGCACGGTGTACACCAGCCGCACGATTCGTGTTTGTAAAATTCGGTCAAATTTTTGGTCGAATCAACCATATCAACCGTTTCGTCCATCACGATAAATCCGCCCGAACCGACGAGCGAACCGGCTTCGACCAAGCCTTCATAGTCTAATCTTACTTTTTTTCCGATAATCTGGTCAGCCCGCATCGCGTAAACGCTCGATCCGCCCGGAATGCAAGCCTTTAATTCGTGTCCGTCACGAATGCCGCCGCAGTCTTCCATAATGAATTTTTCCATATCCATATAGCCCATCGGAAGCTCATAAACGCCGGGTTTTTTGACGTGTCCCGAAACCGACCAAAGTTTCGTGCCGCCGGATTTTTCCGTTCCTAAATTATGCCACGCTTCGCCGCCCATTTCGATGATTTGCGGCACGGCGGTTAAAGTTTCGACGTTGTTGACGACCGTCGGCGAAGCGTAAAGACCTTCGATTGCCGGAAACGGCGGCTTCATTCGCGGATGTCCGCGATAGCCTTCGAGACTCGATAAAAGCGCGGTTTCCTCGCCGCAGATATACGCGCCCGCGCCGGTGTGCGTGTAAAATTCGCACGAAAAATCCGAACCCAGAATGTTTTTACCGACCAAACCCGCGCCGCGCGCTTCGTCAATCGCCTTGTCCATTATGTCAATCAGATATTTATACTCGCCGCGATAATAAATGTAACAAGCCTTCGAGCCGAGCGCGAACGCCGCGATCAGCATTCCTTCGATCAACGCGTGCGGATCGCGTTCGAGCAAATATCTATCTTTAAATGTTCCCGGCTCGGATTCGTCCGCGTTGCAGACGACGTATTTTTCCTTCGGCGAATCCTTCGGCACAAACGACCATTTCATCCCCGTCGGAAAACCCGCGCCGCCGCGCCCGCGCAGCGCCGATTTTTTCACTTCCTCGATAATATCCGCAGGCGACATATTGAGTGCCTTTTTCAGCCATTTATAACCGTCGTTTTCCTGGTAAACCTTCAGCGTGTGCGAGTCTTTCAAATGAACTCGCTTTAACTGTAAAGGCTCACAGCCGATTGCTTTGATTTCCATAAATTAAAGATTAGGTCTTTCTTTCTTTGCTATTTCAATATATTTTTTGCTGTCAAATCCGTAAGTGATCGTATAGCGTGTGCTTGCGGTTGACCAATCGGTTGTTACATTAAAATAGTCATTTGTCCTTTCTTTATTGATGTATAAGAAAAAAGTATTGGTAGTTAAAACCAATTCATACTTATTTCTTTTATTGAGCAAAATCCAATACGGCGGTCTCATCGCCGTTCGACACCTGCTTACCGGCTCAACAATTAAGTCAGGATACTTATCACCATTCAAGTTTATTTCCGTTGCTGTAAACCATTCGGATAAAGGAAAACTTTTACCTGAATTTTCAAGACAATCTTGAATTTGCTCATCTTTTACCAATGCTTTCAACGCAACTTTTGAAATTGCAACTTTATTTTTTAATCTTTCTTCGGTATCAAACGCTCTTTGATAATTCTGCCCAAAAACGGACATTAAAGAACAAAAAACTAAAATTGTGCAAACAATAAAACTTCGCATTATTTCTTCAATTCGTATTGCATTCGCATATAAAGTGTGAACTGCACCATTGGTTCGATTCCGATTTGATTGATGACCGAATCGAAATCGCTCGCGTCGAACGGTTCGTAATAAAAGGTTTTCGTCTTACGCTGCTGAATGACACGATTGTTGTAATCACCGTAAGTCGTTCCGGCTTCAAACGCTTGATAAGCCGTGTATAATTCACCCGGATAGAAAGCGTCGTATTTTTCTCCGGCTAAATTCGTCGGCGCGAGTTTGATGCCGAACGAATTGGTGTAAGCCGTTTCCTTCTGCTTGACGATTTTCACCGCTTCGTCATAAAGCCTGGCGTGAATCGATTTTATATCGCTGACGACGTAATCAACTTTTATCAAATCAAAGATCGAATTTTTCGTCGCGGCGGCGATGATTTTCTCCAAAGTCTCGCGGTCACCGTAGCGAACGGCAATATTTTTCTTCGTTTCAAAACCGGAAAACTTTTCCGTCGTTACATTGCCGCTCGTCGTGTAATCGTAAACTTTATTCTGCGTGATAAAATCAACGAAAACATCATTTTTCTTAACGCCCAAACCGTCCAAATCTTTTATAAAAGCCGCGATCAAACGATTGATTTTATCGTTGCTTTCCGCCGCCGTCATCGCTTCCTGCGACAAACCGAACACCGTGACGTAAGCATCGGCTTTGACGTTTATCGCTACATTCGCTTCAACGAAATAAACGTCTTTCCCGTTGCTGTTTCCGGTTAAAACGCCGGAGTTGACCAACGGTTTGCGCCGCTGCTGATTATAATTGCGGTTGCCGCTTTCCTGCGCCCTTATAAAACACGCGCCGATTAAAATCAGAAAAATTAGACTCGAAATTCTTTTCATAGTAATTTCGGCTGAATCAAAACTACTTCAGCGAATCTAAAATCTTATCAACTTTCTCCGTCGTCAAATCTTCGTGATAATCGAAGTTAATCTGCATCATCGGCGCGGTTCCGCAACTTCCCAAACATTCGACGCGCGACACGGTGTATTTTTCATCAGCCGTCGTTTCGCCGACGTGAATGCCGAGTTTGTCGCAAATATGTCCGGTAATTTCCGGCTCGCCCATAATGCGGCACGATAAAGTTTTGCAAACCTGAATATGATATTTGCCGATCTTTCGCAGATTGAACATCGAATAAAACGTCGCCGTTTCCCAAATGTCCGTAACTTCCAAATCGAGAAACTTCGCCAGAAAATTTACGCCCGGATTATCGAGCCAACCGCGCTCGCGCTGAATGACGAACAGCAGCGGAATCAACGCCGAACGCTTCCGCTCCGGCGGATATTTCGTCAGATGCGATTTCATTTCCTCGACGACCGCCGGCGAAAACTCCGCCATCTCATTAGTGTATTTGACCTGATTGGTAAAATCCGTTGCAACTGCTGATGCCATAATTTTTAATGAACTCCGTCACGCAATTCAGCTACATCCTTTTCGACGGCAGTCAAGCGTTTGTCATTGGTTATCACCGTTTTGGCAATGCTGTCCGTTTTTGCCTCCAAACGGTTTAAGATTTGTGAGTGATTATTCAGGATTTGAGAATGCTTATTCAAAGTCCGCGAATGCTCGCTCACGGTTCCCTTAATGTCTTCAACGTCCGATTTAATTACCTTGACATCAATCTGAATCGCATTCACTCCCGTAACTAATGCGGCAAGTGTCTTGAACAGTTCTTTTTCCTGATTTTCGGTCATAATTTTTACCTGTCAATCTCACCAAGAACAATATCGAGCGAACCGATGATGGCGACGACATCGGCGACCATTTCGCCCTCGCTCATTACGGGCAAAGCGGCGAGATTGACGAAGCTCGGACCGCGGAAATGAACGCGGTCGGGTTTCGGTCCGCCGTTCGATTTCATATATACGCCGAGTTCGCCTTTTGACGCTTCAATCGCGTGATAAACTTCGCCTTCGGGGACGTTGAAGCCTTCGGCGACGATCAGGAAATGGTGAATCAGCGAATCCATATGTTTTCGCATATCGTCGCGGTCGGGCAGAACGACTTTCGGCGCGTCGGCTTTGATCGGTCCGGGTTTCAATCTTTCTAAAGCCTGACGGACGATTTTATATGATTCGTAAAGCTCGCGCATACGGACTTTGAAACGCGCCCAAACGTCGCCGTCGCGTTCGACCGGAATGTCAAAATCGTAAGTTTCGTAACCCGAATACGGATTATGCCGGCGCAAATCCAATTCAACGCCGCTGCCGCGCAAACAAGGTCCGGTCAACCCCCAGTCAATCGCTTCTTCCGCCGTGATGACACCGATGCCTTTCGTGCGCGATTGCCAGATCGTGTTGCCGGTAACGAGCGTTTCGAGTAAATCGAGCGCGGCAGGAAAATCTTCTAAAAACTGCTTACAGCGTCGTTCAAAACCGGCGGGCAAATCCATCATCAAACCGCCGATGCGAAAATAACTCGGAGTCATTCGCCCGCCCGAAGCCGCTTCGATCAAATTTAAAATCTTTTCGCGCTGGCGAAAGCAGTAAAAGAACGGCGACATCGCGCCGATGTCGAGCGCGTGCGTTCCGAGCCAGACCATATGCGAAGCGATGCGCTGTAATTCGCAAAACAAAACGCGAATCGTTTGAGCGCGTTCTGGAATTTCCAAGCCGAGCAGTTTTTCCGCCGCCATCACATAAGCGAGATTGTTGCCGAGCGGATTCAGATAATCCATCCGGTCGGTGATGACGATGCCTTGCTGATATTTTTTATACTCGAACAGCTTTTCCATTCCCGTGTGCAAATAACCGATATCGGGAACGGTTTTGACGACGAGTTCGCCGTCGAGTTGGAGTTCGAGCCGCAGAACGCCGTGCGTCGAAGGATGCTGCGGTCCCATCGAAAGCGTCATCTGCGAATCTAACGCTTGATCAACGACTTCAAATTGGTTCGGTATATTTTCTACTACCACGCTCATAAATATAAAAAATTAAAATTTGAAAATGTCCGTCAACTTCAGCGAAAAATTCGGCAGAAGCGGCGTTTCAATCGTTTCGTGAATCTCGAACCGCTTGATTAAATTCTGCCCGTTTTCGTCGAGGCGATAAACTTCAATCGTATTAAATAATCCGTCAATCACCCAATATTCTTTGACACCGTAATCGCCGTACAACTGTCTTTTGAAAATCCGGTCGCGTTTCACGTCCTGTTTTCCGTAAGACAGAATTTCAATCATCAATTCCGGCGCGGCGATAAACTTTCCGTCGAATTTTTCATTTTCATCGGCGACGTTTTTTTCAATCGTTTCGTGCGCGGCAAAAACCAGATCGGGAATTACCGTGTCCTTCGGGCTGAAAATTACACCGGGTGTCGTGAAAATTTCGCCAAGCGGATTTCTTTTCAAATATTCGCCGAAAGCGATACTAAAATTAGTAACGGTTCGTTGGTGGTCGAGATGCGGCGCGCGGGACACAAATAATTTTCCTCCAATCAATTCATAACGATTAGTGTCTTCCGGCATAAAGTCCAAGTCGTCCACCGTGTAGGAAATCGGCAGCGGGCGAATCTCGGTCAGTTCATTTCGGAGAGTTTCGGAAATCATTTTATTTAAGTCAAGCTATACGGCTCGTAACCGCGCAACGGATAATCTTTTCTCAGCGCGTGTCCGTCGAAATCGGACGGCAGCAAAATTCTGCGTAAATCAGGATGTCCTTCAAAAATCACGCCGAATAAATCATAAGTTTCGCGCTCGTGCCAGTTCGCCGTTTTCCAAACGGTTACGACGGTCGGCACGTTCGCTTCGTCTTCGCTGACTAAAACTTTCAGACGCAGACGGTTGTGATGTTTGGTCGAAAACAGATGATAATTGACTTCAAAACGCGGGTCTTCTTCGGGTCCGCGATCTGCTCCGCATAAATCGGCGAGCATATTAAAATCGTGTTTCGTTTTCAAAATCCAGCAAACGTCAACGATGTATTCACGCGGAACAATGATCGTAACTTCGCCGTGCGAATCTTTAAAGTCGGAAACCCAAGCCGGATTTTCCGCCTTTAATTTTTCGATATAATCCAATAGAACAGCCGTATCAGCCATATTTTATCAATAAAAAAGCGGTGATGACTTTCAAACTTCTCACCGCTCTGAAACTTACGAAGAACGTCTTTTCTCGTGTTTGGAAGCCGTCGTGTATGGACGCGCCACCGCTGTTTTCGAGTTTTCTTCGAGCCTTGTTCCGGTCGTCACGGGCAAAGTGCCGGGAACGATTGATTGGCGCGATTCCGTTTCATAACTGTCGCGGCGGTCTCTGACTGATTCGTTCATCACTTTTTCCTGAAGCATCATAATCGCGTGAATCAGCATTTCCGGGCGCGGCGGACAGCCGGGAATATAAACATCAACCGGCACAATTTTATCTACGCCCTGCACAATCGCGTAATTATCGAAAACGCCGCCGCTCGTCGCGCACGCGCCCATCGAAATCACCCATTTCGGTTCGGGCATCTGGTCGTAAATACGCCGCAGAGCCGGAGCCATCTTTCGGGAAACTCGTCCCGAAACGATCATCACGTCAGCCTGACGCGGCGAAGCGCGAAAAGTTTCCGCTCCGAATCTTGATAAATCGTTTCTGGCGGAAACGCTGTTCATCATCTCGATTGCACAGCAAGCCAACCCGAACGTGGCCGGCCAGAGCGACGATTTTCGCGCCCAGTTAACAACCGCGTCGAGCTTGACAGTTATTACATCCGGCAAAGATTCAAATAAAGTATTTTCTAAACCCATAATTTCGATTTTAGATTTTAGAATTCGGATTAAAAACCGAAATCGTAAATCGTTAAGCCGCGCGTTTCATCGCTTCGATGCGCTGGCGTTTTTTGTTGACTAATTCGTGCGCTTCGGCGCGGGCTTCGACGCGCGCCTGAACGCCCCAATCGAACGTGCCTTTTTTCCAAACGTAAACATATCCAACGATTAAAGTGGCGATAAACACCAAAATTTCGACCAGCGCGATTGTTCCGAAAGCGATGCCGCTGATTTTTTCTTCAGCCAGCAAACTTTTGAAGGCGACGGCGAACGGAATCATAAACAAAACTTCAATATCGAACAGCAGAAAAATCACCGCGACCGTGTAAAATTTGATCGAAAACCTGTCTCGAGCCGAGCCGACCGGGTCTTTGCCGCATTCGTAGGGCATCAGTTTAACGGCGGTTCGCTTGCGCGGTCCGATAAGCTGCGTTACTAAAATCTGGCTTGTCGCAAAGCCCGCCGCGACCAGAAACATCATTATGATCGGCGCGTAATCGAATAAATTAAATTCATTCATAAAATTTAAAATCCGCTGTCGAATTTCGGCTGTCGTAAAGCGCGGAAACAGCGAAAATTCGTGCGAAATTATATTGAGAATTATATCACAAATCAATCGTAAGTTAAGAAGCGAAACCGAGTCAAGAGTATCGGGAAACCGAAAAAAAATTAAATAATTCCCGAATCGCCTGATTGTCCGGCGAGGCGCGTCGGCGACGAATTTTATTCGTTGACCGTGCGCGAACGGCTGTGCTAATTTTGTATTGGGAACAATTGCAGAATCTTCCGAATTCAGGCTCGCCGATTTCTTTATAAATAAAATACACCGTGATTACAGGGTTTAATACAGACATTGATTTTGAAGGCGTAACTTATCACGTCCAAACCGAAGACAAAGGTTTGGCGACACCGTTGATTTTGTCTTTGGTTTACAATCGCGGCACGATTTTGGCGAGCAAGCGTTCGCCTTACAATGATCTTTTGGAAGATTTCGACGAACAGATTTTATCCGAGCGGCTTCAGAAACAGCACAAATTAATCTGCGCGGCGGTCAGAGCCGGACGCATCGAAGATTTGAAGCGAATGACGATGAAGGAATCGGCTTCGCGTCAGAAAGGTTTGATCGCGCAGAAGGAAGTCAAATCGGTCGTCGAAAAAGTCGAGAAAAAGGAAGAACCGAAACTCGAAAATATCGAAGTTCCGATGCCTGCGATTCTTCAGGAAAAACTGCCGCCGACCGCGCCGGCGCTCAATAATCAACTGTCTTTTGAAAAGCAAAACAATTTCGAAGCGCGGATTGGCGACGCGGATTGGGATATTCCTCTGAATATTCTCGATGATTCGGCGATTGAAATCGTCGAAGTCATCGGCGAAGAAACGATTCTGCCAGCCGAAGCCGTCGAAATCATCGCCGATCTGGCGAAGGGCGAAATGCTCGACGATAAACTGCGAATAGAAATGCTTGAAGAAACGCCGTTTCGCAGCGGCGAGCGCAAAACCGTCAATTTAATGGTGCGGCGCGGCAAGCGCGTAAACGGTTTGAGCGGAGCGCAGATTCTCGTGAAAATTATCGGCTCGTCGTTCCGACCTTTGATTTTCCACGCAAAAACCAACGACATGGGCGCGGCGACGGTTCATTTGCAACTGCCAAACTTTACCGGCGGACGAGCGGCAGTCATCGTTCGGGCAATCAGCGGCGGCGAAGAAACGGAAATGCGCCGCGCGATTCGCCGCAATTAAATTTACAAAATCTCGAAATCAAATGAACATCACGCTCAACGGCGAAATCAAAGAAATCAATCAACCGATAAATCTCGCCGACCTTCTCGAACATTTCGCGCTGCCCGCCGAGCGCGTGGCGATTGAATTAAACAAACAAGTCGTCCGCAAAAAAGATTGGACGGCGACGCAAATCAACGAAGCAGACCGAATCGAAGTTATCCACTTTGTCGGCGGCGGGTGATAAATTCCAGATTCCAGATTTCAAATTCCAGATTGCTGGTTGATTTTTTCAGTCCGCATTTCTTTTGCAAATTTTTTTGTTACCATAAAATCTTAAATCTGGAATTTGAAATCTGGAATTAAATCTATGTCTGATTCATTTAAACTCGCCGGAAAAACTTTTACATCGCGGCTGATCATCGGCACGGGAAAATACCGCTCCTTTACTGAAATGCAGGCGGCGCACACGGCTTCGGGCGCGGAGATGGTAACGGTTGCCGTTAATCGTGTTCCGCTCGACCGCGCCACCGAATCTTTTCTTGATTATCTCGATCCGAAAATGCAGATTTTGCCGAACACGGCGGGCTGTTTCGATGCCGAACACGCGATTCGGACGGCACGTCTGGCGCGTGAAGCTCTCGAAACCGATTGGGTAAAGCTCGAAGTCATCGGCGATAAAACGACGCTTCTGCCCGACAATGAACAAACGCTCGAAGCGGCGAAAGTTCTGGTGAAAGAAGGCTTTATCGTGATGCCTTATTTCTCCGACGATTTGATTATGGCGAAGAAGCTGCTCGACATCGGCTGCCCGTGCGTGATGCCGCTTGCCGCGCCGATTGGTTCGGGGTTGGGCGTTCAGAATCCGGCGAATTTGAAAATCATGCGCGAACAGTTGCACGGCGCGACGATTATCGTTGATGCCGGTGTCGGCGTCCCGTCGGACGCGGCGATTGCGATGGAACTCGGCGCGGACGCGATTTTGATGAACACGGCAATCGCGGAAGCGAAAGATTCCGCGCAAATGGCGACCGCGATGAACTACGCCGTCAAAGCCGGACGCTTGGCATATCTTTCGGGCAGAATGCCGAAAAGATTATACGCCAGCGCGTCCAGCCCGATTGAAGGCGCGATAAAATAAATGAATAAACAAAAGGCAAATTTCTGTCTGATGATATTAATCGGCATTCCCGCTTTTGTTTGGCTGTTCATAGAATTGATGCGCGTGTTTTTAGAAGATGTAAATCGCTCCGGCATCGCATCAGTTCCTTCGGACGGCGTGATTCAGCACAAAATCGGCGAACTGATGGTTGGCACGCCTTTGTTTCTGGTTTTTTTGTTAAGCAGCAAATGGTCAAAGGAAAAGATTTTCACGCTTATCAACAGCTTGCAAATCGTGATGATTATCGGCGGTTTGTTAAATGGTTTGGCGTGGTTTAGCCTGCGCGAAAGGGAAACGTGGAATTCTTTTTTTCGGATGTGGTGTCTGATACTTTTGATTGTCGGGTTGCTCGGAACGCCGATAGCGAAATGGGTTGTGAACAAATCGCAGAAAAATCCCGACTGATAATGTTTCGTCTAAAGCTCTCTATAATTTTCTTATTTGCCGTTTTCGGATTGCTGGCGTGTGTCGAAAGTCAGTCCAAACACAGCGAATTCGCCATCGCCGACAGCAAATCTTATGAAGCGTCGCTATTTCGTCAAAACTGCGCGATTTGTCACGGACAGGAAGCAAACGGCAAGGAAACAGACGGCAAACTGATTCCGTCTTTACGCTATGGCGAAGCGGCGAATTTGAGCGAAGAGCAAATTTATCAGCAAATCAAAGAAGGCAAACTGCCGATGCCCGCGTTCAAAAATCAATTGACCGAAGACGAAATTCAAAAAATGGTAAAATTCGTGCGGCGCGATTTACAGGGAAAAAAGGAAGAAGCGAAATGAAAATTTTAATTTCAGGCGCGAGCGGCTTGATCGGGACGCATTTGATTCCGACTCTTCGGGCGAAGGGCAACGAAGTTTATAAACTCGTCAGAAAAACGCCGAAAAGCGCGGACGAAATTCAATGGGACGCGGAAAGGGGATTCAGCGAAACTGAGCAGGCGAAGCTCGAAAACTTCGACGCGGTGATTCATCTGGCGGGCGATAACGTCGCGTCGAAAAATTGGTCTGACGAAAAGAAACGAAAAATCAAGGAAAGCCGAACTGCCGGAACGCGCGTTTTGGTTAACGCTTTGCGGAAAACCGAAAAGCCGCCGAAGCACTTTATTTCCGCGTCGGCAATCGGTTTTTACGGCAATCGCGGCGACGAAAAATTGACCGAAGCGAGCGCGAAAGGTGAAGGATTTTTTCCTGAAGTTTGTTCGGAATGGGAAGCCGAAGCGCAAAAGGCGAAAGATTTCGGCGCAAGAGTCGTCAATCCGCGTATCGGCGTTGTTTTGGCAAAAGACGGCGGCGCGTTGGAGAAAATGCTCACGCCGTTCAAATTCGGTCTCGGCGGCGTGATCGGTTCGGGCAAACAGTATTTGTCTTGGATCGCGCTCGACGATTTGATAAAAATTTTTCATTTCATTTTGGAAAATGAAAACTTTAGCGGCGCGGTCAACGCCGTCGCGCCGAACGCGGCGACGAACGAAGAATTCACTAAAACGCTCGGCAAAGTTCTCAATCGCCCGACGATTATTCCGATTCCCGAATTTGCGATCAAACTTCTGTTCGGCGAAATGGGTGAAACAACGGTTTTGCAGGGCGCGAAAGTTTATCCGCAAAGATTAATTGACGCGAATTTTAAGTTTGAATATTCGACGCTCGAAGTGGCTTTCAAGCGCGTTTTGAATTAATGCGTCGAAAAGTTTCCTCATTTTCCAGCGAACAGTTAATAGTGAGAAGTGAATAGTTTCAGCGCGTCGAACTTTTCACTTTTCACTATTAACTGTTCGCTATAAAAACAGGGAATCTTCATTTTCCTAAATTTATTATTTTGGAAAATTCATCCGATTAAATCTTAAAATTCTCTTTACTCGCCGCGAGTAAAAATTCATTCGATGAAAAAAAGCGTTCTTCAAATCACGGGCAGTTTTCATCAAGGCGGCTCGGAACGGCAAGCCTTGCAGCTTGCCAAACTTTTGCGCGAAGACGATTCGTTTAATGTTTTCCTCGTCGCGCTGACGAGCGAAGGCGTTTTAAAATCCGAAGCCGAACTCGCCGGTTTTATGGAGATTCCCGAATTTCGTCTCAATTCGTTTTATGATTTGAATTTTCTTAAGCAACTAAAACGCTGCGCTCGATTTATCAAGGAAAACAAAATCGAAATCGTCCACACGCACGATTTTTACACGAATATTTTCGGGGTTTTAGCGGCGCGTTATGCGAGCGTTCCTTTGAAAATCGCCTCGAAACGCGAGACTTCGGGAATGAAAAGCCGAACGCAGGAACGAATCGAAAGAAATATTTTCAAAATCGCCGATGCGATTGTCGTTAATTCAAAAGCGGTTGGAATATATCTAACCGACGCGAGCGTTTCCGGCAAAAAAATCAACGTCGTCTACAACGGTTTGGATTTGGAAAGATTGCGTCCGAAGGAAACAAATCGCCAAAAAATTTGCGAAGAATTGAATTTACCGGCAGATGAAAACTTAAAATTCATCACGCTCGTGGCGAATCTGAGACACGCGATTAAAAATCAGCCGATGTTTCTGCGGGCAGCGAAAACCGTCGCGGAAAAAGTTCCCGAAGCGCATTTTGTTTTGGCGGGTGAAGGCGAGTTGAAAAGCGATTTGGAAAAGTTGGCGTGTGAAATGAACATCACCGAACGAGCGCATTTTATCGGGCGATGCGGGCGTGTGCCGGAATTGCTTTCGATTTCTTTCGCGGGCGTTTTAACGTCGTTCGCCGAAGGATTTTCCAACTCGATTCTCGAATATATGGCGGCGAGCTTGCCGGTCATTGCTACGAATGTCGGCGGCGCGAACGAAGCGATAGTTGAGAATGAAACCGGATTTATTGTCGAATCAGATGACGACAAAATGCTTGCCGAACGCTTGACGGAACTTCTTGCAAATCCCGAAAAAGCAAAACAATTCGGGGCGAGGGGAAGAACAATCGTCGAAGAAAAATTTTCGTGCGAAACGCAATTGAAACTGACGCTCGAACTTTATGAAAACGGAATTCAAGCGTGAATTTATTGACAAAAAATCGTTGTTCGTGAAATCATAAAAGAAGTTGGCGCAAACCACGCGCTCCTGCCCTTTAATTCTTATTTTGCTTCATTTATCCGAAATTATTTATCCGAAAATTATGAAACAAGTTATTCGCAGAGGTTTGAAGGAAATTATCGTTGACGAAGTTGCCGATCCGCTTCCGTCGTCGAATCACGTTTTGGTCAGACCGTTTTATTCATTGATTAGTCCGGGAACGGAAACCGCCGACATTCACACCGACAGCATCGTCAAAGAAGTCGCCGACAATCCTTCGCATTTACAGACGGTTTGGAACATTATGCTGAAAACCGATCCGGTCAGCACTTTTAACGAAATTCGCGCCAAATTTAAAGATTACGCGGTTCTCGGTTATTCGGGCGCGGGAATCGTGATTGACAAGGACGACAAAGTTTCCGATTTGCAGATCGGTCAGCCAGTCGCTTACGGCGGCGAAGGCACGGGACACGGCGAAAC
>CAXTMQ010000036.1:0-8261 GCA_964245305.1 uncultured Pyrinomonadaceae bacterium | reverse complement strand
CTTCGGCGAAACCTTTGCAGCAAGCCGTTTCGATGAGCCGCGACCGCGGGCGCGTCGTGATGGTCGGCGCGTGTCCGATTGAAATTCCGCGCGCCGAAATGTATATCAAAGAATTGAAATTTATGATTTCCCGCGCATACGGTCCGGGAAGTTACGATCCGCAATACGAAAAACAGGGCATTGATTATCCGATTTCCTATGTTCGCTGGACGGAAAACCGCAATATGGAAGAATTTTTGCGGCTCGTTTCGATTGGCAAAGTCAACGTCAAATCGTTAATCTCGCACGAATTTGAATTGGAGAATGCGCCGAAGGCTTACGAAACGATTATGAGCGGGAACGGCAGTTCGAGCCTCGCCGTCGTTTTGAAATATCCGGTCAACGAAACGCCGAACGCGATTGAAACATTCAAACCCGTCAGAAAAATAGTCGTTAATTCCGCGCCGGTTAAAAAAGACGAAATAAATTTCGCGCTCGTCGGCGCGGGGAATCTTGCAAAATGGGCGCATCTTCCGGCTTTGAAAAAACTTTCGGGCGCGAATCTTCACGCCGTTTATTCAAACAACGGCGCGCGCGGCAAATCCTACGCGATGCGTTTCGGCGCGAATTACGCGACTTCGGATTTTGAGGAAATCTTACACGACGCGGACATTGACGCGATTTTGATTGCGACGCGCCATAAGGAACACGCGGCGCAAACCATCGCCGCGCTCGATGCCGGCAAGCACGTTTTCATCGAAAAACCGATGGCGGTAACGCTCGAAGAATGCCGCGAAATTTACGACGCGGTGCAAAGAAGCGGCAAACAATTAATGGTCGGTTTCAATCGAAGATTCGCGCCGTATTACGTCGAAATCAAAAATCAACTGAAAAACCGCACGAGTCCGATGGTCGTTTCAACGCGGATGAATTCGCCGGGCATCGAAAACGGCTGGGCGGCTGAACCCGCGCAGGGCGGCGTGGTTTTGGGCGAAGGCTGTCATTTCGTAGATTTGATGTATTGGCTGACCGAAAGCGAGCCGGTCAGCGTTTCGGCTTACGGCTTCGACAAACACAACATCGCCGCGACCTTCAAATTCGCTGACGGTTCAATCGGCAATTTTATTTATACGGTCGTCGGCAGCGAAACTTCGGGCGGCGAACTGGTCGAAGTTTTCGCGCCCGGCATCGCCGCGACGACCGAAGATTTTAAACGCATCGTCGTCAAACGAAAATCGGTTACGCCGCGCTCGAGATTTTTCGCCGCCAAAGGTTACGAAGCGCAACTCGAATCGTTCGTCAATAGCTTAAGAAACGGACAGGCAATGCCGATCAACGCCGTTGACGGAACGCGGGCAACGCTCGGCTGTCTGCTGATGCTCGAAGCGGCGCGAACCGGCGAAGCGCAGCATTTCAATTTAGAGGAAGTTTTACAAAGCGAGTAATCGGTTCAAAGTTCAAGGTTCAAAGTTGAATTCTCAACAAACCTAAACTTTGAACCTTGAACCTTGAACCTGAAGGTTATGTGCGGAATTGCCGGAATTGTCGGGTGCGAAAATCAAAAATCAAGCGAGACGCGAGTCGGCGGGATGCTCGACGTTTTGGCTCGCCGCGGTCCGAACGATTCAGGAATCAAGTTTTGGAATAACGCCGTTTTCGGACATCGCCGCCTTTCGATTTTCGATTTGAGCGAAGCCGGACATCAGCCGATGTTGATTAACGATGGCGAAATCGGCATCGTTTTCAACGGCGCGATTTATAATTTTCACCGGCTTCGCCGCGAACTCGAACAATCGGGTTGCCGGTTCCGAAGTCAAACCGACACTGAAGTTTTGCTTTACGGTTTTCAAACTTGGGGAATTAAGCGACTCGCCGAAAAGATTGAAGGAATGTTTGCCTTCGCCGTTTGGGACAACCGCGAAAAAACGCTTTTTCTGGTCAGAGACAGATTAGGCGTAAAGCCTCTGACGTTTTCCGTTCGCGGCAATGAATTAGCGTTCGCTTCGACGGTGCGCGCTTTGAAATCCGCCGGATTCGGCGAAGATTTGAACGAGCAGGGCGTGGCGGAATATCTCGAATTCGGTTTTCTGACCGATGACTGCGCGATTTACCGAAACATCGAAAAACTGCCCGCCGCGACGATTCTCGAATGGCGCGAAGGGAAAATCAAAACGGAAACTTATTGGGATTTGCCGGCGGAAAAAAACGCGGAAATTTCATTTGAGGAAGCCGTCGAAGAAACCGAACGGCTTTTTCTGGAAGCGGTCGAAAAACGCCTGCAAGCCGACGTACCGATTGGCGCGTTGCTCAGCGGCGGCATTGATTCGAGTCTTGTTTGCTGGGCGATTGCCAAACTCGGCGGCGATGTCACGGCATTCACCGTCGGCGTGCCGAACGACGAATGGGACGAAAGCGCGGTCGCCGTTAAAACCGCGAAACAACTCGGCATCAAGCATCAAATCTTAGAAATGTCGGGCGAGAAACCGTTCGACATAAATGCTCTGACCGAAGCATTTGCCGAACCGTTCGCCTGCGCGTCTGCTCTCGGTCTTTTGGATATTTCAAAAAAAGTCGCCGAAAGCGCGACGGTGCTTTTGACCGGCGACGGCGGCGACGACGTTTTTCTCGGTTACCCGGAACATTTGCATTTTTGGACGGCGGAGCAAATCGCCGACCGCACACCCGCGCCTTTGTCTGGCGTTTTGCAAAAATCAATCGCCGTTTTGCCGAAACGCGGCGTTTTAAAACGCGCCAATTCTTTTTTAAGTTATTCGTTCGGCGGTTTGGGCGCGATTACCAAAGCGCGCGACGGTTTTCCGGTTTACGAACAAAACGACCTTTTAGGCGAGCGTCTGCGCGGCTACAAAATTTCGCATCGTGAAATCGCCGCAACTTCCGGGCGAAATTTGCTCGGCGAATTTCTCGAATACGACCGCGCGACTCGTTTTGTCGGCGAATATCTGCCGAAAGTTGACGGCGCGACGATGTTTTACGCGCTCGAAGCGCGTTCGCCGTTTTTGGATACAAAACTCTGGGAATTTGCCGCCGGTTTGCCGTTCGCGTTGCGAATGCGCGGGCGAACTTTGAAAGCCGTTCTTAGGGAAATCGTTCGGCGGCGCATCGCGCCCGAACTCGCGGCGGCGAAAAAACAGGGCTTCGGCGTGCCGGTGCAGCGTTGGCTGGTCGGAAAATGGAAATCGAATTTCGTCGAAATGATGCGCGATTCGATGCTCGAACGCGGAGGTTGGATTAAAAGCGCAAACGTCGTCAAAATGCTCGAAAACGCGAAACAAAAAAACTGGTCGCCGCGCCAGTTGTGGTTTATTTTGGTTTTTGAAGCGTGGCTCAGATTTGAGCGGAAAAATTTCAATGGATAATTCAGGGAAAAAAATAAAAGTTTTGTTAATCGCGCCCGCATTGCCGCTGATCGGCGGACAAGCGGTGCAGGCGAAGCGCATTCTCAATAACTTTAAGGAAGAATCTCATTTACAAATTGATTTTCAGCCGACCAATCCGCAATATCTGCCGCGTCTGCAAAAAATAAAATTCATTCGCACCGTTTTGACGACCGTTAAATATTGGTTTGATTTGCTTTTTAAAGTCTATAAATACGACATCGTTCATATTTTTTCCGCGTCGTATTTTACGTTCGTTTACGTTTCGATTCCGGCATTGCTGATTTCCAAAATTTTCGGCGTGAAAACGATTCTCAACTATCGAAGCGGCGAAGCCGAAGATTTTTTTTCGGGTTGGGGAAAAATTTTTCTGCCGCTTTTGAAACGATTCGACGCGATTATCGCGCCGTCGAATTATCTGGTTGACGTTTTCGCCCGATTCGATGTCAAAGCGAGCGCGATAAATAATTTTATCAGCCGCGAAAAATACATTTTCCGCGACCGCGTGCCGCTCCGACCGATCTTTTTGTCGAACCGGATTTTAGAACCGCTTTACAATATTGACTGCATCTTAAAGGCATTCAAAATTATTCAAAATCGATACCCGCAAGCCGAATTAACCATCGCGCACGAAGGCTTCGACCGGGCACGGCTCGAAAATGTGGCGAAAGAATTGAATTTAAAAAATGCAAATTTCGTCGGACTTGTGCCGCACGAACGAATCGCCGAACTTTACGATTCGGTTGATATTTACTTGAACTCGCCGAATCTCGATTGTATGCCCGGTTCATTAATTGAATGCTTCGCGTCAGGCTTGCCGATTGTTTCGACGAACGCGGGCGGCATACCGTATATTGTCGAGAATAATCGAACCGGCTTGCTCGTTGAATTGAACGATCACAAAGCGTTAGCCGAAGGCGCGCTGCGGCTTCTGGAAGATACCGAATTCACCCGCAAAATTATCGCCGAAGGACGCGCCGAAAGCTCGGAATATTCTTGGGAACACGTGCGCGAAAAGTGGCTCGCGCTGTATGAAAAACTCGCCGCGCGAAAAACTGTTTCGAGCGGCGAAAAATCCGTCTCGAAACTGACCGTATGAATCTGAACAAAGATTTTCATAACACCGCAGAACTATAAAAACCGACCGGGTTTTGGCTGAAAAATAAAATTGAATTGATGAGCGCGGAAAAATTAAAAGTTATTGTTCTGACACACGGCGGCGCGGATCGTCTGCTCGAACTGCTCGCCACGCTCGATGTCATCGAAATCGTCGGCGTATTTGTCGAAACTGCGACCGAACCGCGCCGAAGTTTTCAGCAGAAAATCAAACGCTCGATTCGTTACGATGGATATTGGGCGACGGCGAAAAAATTTTCGGCGAAACTTTTCGGCAATCAAACCGCGGGCGCGGACGAAATGAATGTCGTTCGCGCCAATCAAAACGAATTGAAAAAAACGGCGGAAGATTTGAAGATTCCGTTCGTCGAAGTCGAAAATTATCACAGCGAACCGGCGATTGATTTATTGAAAAAAACAAATGCCGATCTCGGAATTCTTTACGGCACGAACATTATAAAGGAAGCGGTTTTTTCGATTCCGAAGCTCGGTTCGATTAATATTCATCAAGGTCTCGCGCCGTTTTATCGCGGCGGTCCGACGGTTTTTTGGGAACTCTTTAACGGCGAACAAGAAGTTGGAATGACGGTTCATTTCGTCGCGGCGAAAGTTGATACGGGCGATATAATTTTGCAAAAAACCGTGCCGCTTCAATACGATTTTTCGCGCTACGGCTTGGACTATGAATCTTTTTTTGATGTTTTTCGCGCCGCGCTCGTCGAGCCTTCGACACAGCTTATCGCCGAAGCGGTCGAGTTAATTGCGAACGGGAAAGAACAGAGAATCAAACAAGATACGAGTCTCGGCAAGCGTTATCGCCTGCCGCTAAAAGCTGAAAAAGACGCGCTTTTGCGTGTTTTAAAGGAACGTCGAAAAGCCGCATCGAAAAATAAATCTTCGGCGAGCGAATCGAAAATTTCGTGAAAAAAGCATTGCTCAAAACCTTTTACAATTTCGGCGGTTTCGCGCCGTTTCATCTGCTGACGCGCGGAAAATTTTTGATTTTGACTTATCATCGTTTCAGCCGCGAAAACGATCCGTTAAAGATTTCGAGCGAAGAATTTGCCGCGCATCTCGCCTATCTTAAAAAATATAATCGGGTTTTACCTTTGACCAAAATTATTGACGCGCTCGAAACGGGTAAAACTTTACCAACGAACGCGGCGGCGATTACAATTGACGACGGTTATGCAGATGCTTTTGACATCGCGTTTCCGCTGTTGAAAAAATTCGATTTGCCGGCAACCTTATTCGTCGTTACCGATTGGATTGACGAAAAATGCTGGCTTTGGACGGATTTGATGCGTTACATTTTGGCTGAAACAGAATTGACGAATCTGAAAATCGAATTTAAGGACGGCGAAATATTTGAAACGGTTTTATCCGACAAACAGCAAAGATTAACGACGGCTTCGCGCGTCAACGCTCGTCTGAAAAAACTGCCCGACGAAGCGAAAGACGCGAAAATTAAGGAAATCGCGGAGAATTTAAACGTCAAAATTCCCGCGTTGCCGACCGTTGATTTCGCGCCCGTAAATTGGGAACAGGCGAGGGAAATGGACGCGAATAATTTAAGCGTCGAATCGCATACGGTCACGCATCCGATTTTGACGAACATTGATCAGGCGCGACTCGATTTTGAGTTACAGACTTCAAAAAAAAGATTGGAATTAATTTTAGGAAGACGAATAGAACACTTTTGTTATCCGAACGGTTCGCTCGACGCGCGGGTACGAAAATCGGTCGAAAATGCCGGTTACAAAAGCGCGGTAACGACCGCTTACGGATTTAACCGAAAAGATGCGAACCGCTTTCTGCTGAATCGCATTGACGCTTCTTCGGCGATTGAAAATTTCGCCCAGAGCGCGTGCGGTTTTGAAGCGATGCGGCAGAGAAATTAAAAATGTGCGGAATAAACGGAATCGCTTTTTCAAGCCGTTCCAAAAGAAAAATCAACCGGCATATGCTCGCCGCGATGCGCGATGTCATCACGCATCGCGGACCCGACGACGCGGGCGAATTCGTTTCCGAAAACATCGGTCTCGGACATCGCCGCCTGTCAATCGTTGATGTCGCGCACGGGCAGCAGCCGATGTTTAATCGAGATGAATCGCGCGTGATAATTTACAACGGCGAAATTTATAATCACGCCGATTATCGCGCCGAATTAACGGCGAAAGGCTACGAATTTCAGACGCACTGCGACACTGAAACGATTCTTTATCTTTACGAAGAATACGGCGCGAAATGCGTCGAAAAACTGCGCGGAATGTTCGCGTTCGCGGTTTGGGATAAACGCGAAAAACAACTTTTCATTGCCCGCGACCGGCTCGGCGTGAAACCGCTTTATTACGTTTCGGACGACGAGGGAAATTTATTCTTCGCTTCGGAAATCAAAAGTTTATTAAAAGCAAACGCCGTCAAACCCGAAATAAATTACGACGCTTTGCCCGACCAACTGGCAAATCACGGAACGTCGGCGGACGAAACTTTATTCAAAAATGTCAAGCGGCTTTTGCCCGGACATTTTTTGATTTGGAAAGACGGCAAAATCCGCGTCGAAAAATATTGGGACGTTTCATTCGAGCCGAAACACGCCGAAAAATCCGATGCGGAATTCATCGAAGAATGGCGCGAACTCTTTAAAAAATCCGTCAAACTGCGCTTGATGGCTGACGTTCCGCTCGGAATGTTTTTGTCGGGCGGCATTGATTCGAGCGCGATCTGCGCGATGATGGCTGAGATGGTTGATGAGCCGATCAAAACTTTTTCGGTCGGTTTTAAAGAGCGCGAAGCGAACGAATTTGAATTTGCGCGAATCGTCGCCGAAGCGTTCAAAACCGAGCATCACGAAATCACGATTACGCCCGAACAATTTTTTAACGAGCTGCCGAATTTGATTTATCACGAAGACGAACCGCTCGGATTTATCGCCAGCGTTCCGCTTTATTTCGTCTCGAAACTCGCGCAGAAATACGTCAAAGTCGTCTTGACGGGCGAAGGCAGCGACGAGATTTTGGGCGGTTACGGTCGTTACCGCAAAACGCTCGCGCTGCTTCAATACGGCGAAAAATATGAAAGTTTAACGCCGAGATTTCTGCGCCGCGCCGTCAAATCCGGTGTCGGCGTTTTGCCGAATTCGTTCGGCGGAAAACTCAACCGCACATTTTTATCGCGCGAAGCCGACATCGAAAATCTTTATTTCGACAACTTTGCGATTTTCCCGAAGCGAATGCAGGAAAAACTTTTGACGAATGAAACGAAGGAACGAATCGGCGACAAAAATCCGTATTCGCAGCTCGGCGATTGGCTGGAAAAATCCGATGCCGAAGAAATTCTGGACAAACTTTTATACGCCGACACGAAAACCTACTTGCACGAGCTTTTGATGAAACAGGATCAAATGTCAATGGCGGCTTCGATTGAATCGCGCGTTCCGTTTCTCGATCACAAGCTCGTCGAATTAACCGCCAAAATGCCCGCGCGGATGAAAATTCGCGGCACGACGACCAAATTTTTGCTAAAGGAAGCGATGCGCGGCGTTCTGCCCGGCGAAATTCTCAATCGTCCGAAAATGGGATTTCCCGTTCCGCTCGGCGCGTGGCTGCGCGGCGAATTCCGGCACATCGTTGAGGAAAATGTTTTGAGCGAACGCGCGCTCAATCGCGGAATTTTCGACGCTGATTTTCTGCGCGAATTAGTTGCCGAACATTTCGCGGGCGAAAACCACGACGAGCGGCTCTGGTTTTTAATCAATTTTGAAATGTGGCA
>CAXTMQ010000035.1:0-25239 GCA_964245305.1 uncultured Pyrinomonadaceae bacterium | reverse complement strand
TGTTCGTCAAAGATTTTTTTCGCCCGTTTTTGCGTATACATTAATTTATCGGCTTTCGAGACGATTTCTTCGATTGACTGCACGCTTTCCGCGTTGAAATGCGCCATTCCGAAACTTACCGACAACGGGAAAGGACGAGAATTTTCCGAATTAAATTTTTCTATCTCTCTATGCAGGCGTTCGTTTATCGCTTCTACTCCGATTGGCAGGGAATCCTGCGCGAGAATGACGAATTCATCACCGCCGAGCCGCGCGATAATATCCGAGTCGCGGAACGACGATTTAAAAATGTTCGCCGTGTCAACAAGCATCTGCGAGCCGGCGGCGTGTCCGAATCGGTCGTTAGCCGTTTTTAAATTATCCAAATCCGCGTAAACGATGACGCATTCCTTTTTGTTGCGGCGAGCGTAACGCATAGATTGTTCGGCGAGCGCGAAAAAGCCGCGCCGGTTATATAACTGCGTCAGATCGTCGGTCATCGTCAAATCGCGCAGGCGTTCCTGAATTTGTTTGAGTTCGGTAATGTCTTGCGCGTAGCCGAGAATATAGCTTGAACCTTCTTCCTGAAAAAGACGATTGTGAAATTGCCAGATGCGCTGTTCGCCGCTTTTGGTCAGCGCGTAAAATACGCCTTCTTCCGAAAGTGTATGATTTATCCGCCCCAGATATTCCGCAAAAAACGGGCGCGATTCGGGAATCAAAAAATCCGCCAGATTCTTGCCGATAACTTCTTCGGCTCGATAACCGAGCGCGTTCGCCGCCGCTTCGTTGACCGAAATAATATTTCCGTCCAAATCGTGGACGTTGATGTAGCCCGGACTGAGTTCAAATAAATGACGAAACCGCTGTTCGCTGCGGTCTAATTTTTCTTCGATAAATTTTTGTCCGGTAATATCAATCGAGATGCCGCCGATAAATTTTTCTCCGCTGTTGTCTACAAACGGAAACTTCAAGCTCAACCAGTAAATCGTTGAACCGTCGGGCATTTCGGTTTTTTCGACAATTTCCTTGGTTTTCCATTCGGACAAAACGAGCGCGTCGTTTCTTCTGACGGCGTGCGCCTCGCTTTCTTCCAGCAGTTCAAAATCGTCTTTGCCCAACAGCCAGTCTTCTTCGAGTTCAAACAATTTTTCAAAAAAGCGATTGACGTAAATATAGCGACCTTGCTCGTCTTTCATAAAACCGAGCGTCGGGCTGTTTTTCATAAACGCCTTAAAGCGCGTGTTCGATTCGAGCAAATCTTTTTCGAGATCTTTTTGTTTGGCTTCGGCTTCGCGCATTTGTTTGAGTGCGCGGCGCAGTTCCATCTGCGAAACGACCTGACGCGCCAGAACGCGCAAAGCAAGTTTTTGTTTTCCGGTTAATTCGCGCGGCTTATCGTCAATAACGCAGAGCGTTCCGAGTGCTTCGCCGCTTTCGGTAACGAGCGGCGCGCCCGCGTAAAATCTGATGTGCGGCGCGTCTTTGACAAGCGGGTTGTCGGCAAATCTTTCGTCGGTTTCGGCGTTTTCGACTAATAAAAGTTCCTGCGGATGAAGAATGGCGTGTGAACAGAAGGCAATGGCGCGGGGCGTTTCTTCGGCTTCGATGCCGATTTTAGATTTGAACCATTGACGAGCGCCGTCAAGCAAAGTAACGAGCGCGACCGGCGTTTCGCAGATTTGCGAAGCAAGCTCGACAATATCGTCATACGCCTGCTCGGCGGACGTGTCGAGAATATCAAAACTTTTCAGTTCTTTTAATCTCTTCCTTTCATTAAGCAGTATTTTGTCTTCCATTGATTTGTCCGCTGCGCCGCAGATTATCAGATTAAAGCGTTGACTGCAAATCCTTTAAGAGTTGTCCGGTCGTCCATTCGTTGCCGGAAAAAACTTTTCGCACTTTGCCGTCCGGCGCGACGACGATGGTTCGCAGAGAATGATTAAACTGCGTTTTGTCCTGCGCGTCAACTTCATAGCGCAAGCCGAAAAAATCGGCGATTGATCTGACTTCTTTATCCGTTCCGGTCGCCAATTGCCAGACCGTGAAATCGGTTTTGGAGTCTTTGCCCAAATAACCGCGCCCGTATTCCTTCAATTTCGCCGGCGTGTCGGTCGCCGGATCGAACGAAACACTTAACAACCGGATTTTATCTTTCAATTCCGCATTGTCGTTCAATTGATTCGCCAAGTCGGAAAAATTTTTCGACATCAAGATGCAGTAATTCGGCAAAGGACAGCGCGAGTAAATAAAAGTAATCGCCGTCGCTTTGCCGCGAAAATCTTTTATCGAAATCTTTTTCCCGTCCTGATTGGTCAGCGTAAAATCTGGAACGAGATTGCCGATTTGCGCGACATCTTCACGAACGGGCAGCGGCGTTTGATTCGGATTCGGCAGAGCGGAAATGCCGATTTTTTCCAACCAATAACCGTCTTTGTCCACGACCAAATCGGCTTGAATGTCCGCGCCCGGATTCAAATCTTCCCAAACCCAATCATCTTTGATCGGAAAATCCATTGTCATTCTGTCCATAAAACCTTCGATTTTATCGTGTTTGATGGTCGCCTTCTTTTTCGCCTTATCAACCGCGACAATCTGACCTTTAAACGGAAAACGCTTTGCGTCCGCCGAAGCGTTTTGCGGTTGCGTTTGAGTTTTTTGACAAGCCGTAAACAGGAAAATTGAAAATAAAAACAGCAAAAAATAACGCATAAATTTTATAAGAAAACGCCGCTTTGAACGGCGTTCTCATAAAGCTAATTATAGCCTTCCAAATCAGTCAAATCGTCGTAAATCAGACCGCGCCGGTCGCGCCGGGTTTTGGTCATCGCTTCGTAGCCGCCTTCTTCGTTGCGCGCGATTTTATTTTGGGCGTAAAGCCCTTCGAGAACGAATTCACAGGCGGAGACCAATTTGGCTTCGTCGGATTTTTCGATGTCCAAAGTCGTGCGCGTCGAATCAATTAAATCCGGCACGGCATCGAGCAACATCACGCCTTCCGTGGCGGAAACGGTATCGCCCAAAAGCAGTTTGTTGCCTTCGTCGAACCAGCGCACGGTCGGCTCGAAATCAATGCCGAGAAAAAAGCCTTCAAAAATCGCGCTCGCCGCTTTTTTGATTAAATCTTTGGCGAGTTTCTGCGCCCCGATCTGCTCGCCTTCGTATTCGAGTTCCATTTTGCCGGTCATCGAAGGCAAGGCAGCGTAAATATCCGAAACACGCGGCACGATTTCTTTTTCATCAGTCAAAATAGCGCGGCGTTCGGCGTTGGAAATCGCCGATTCGAGCGCGGTGATCGGAAATCTCTGCGATACGCCGGAACGCTTGTCGATGCGCTGATCGTCGCGGGCTTCAAAGGCGATTTGCTCGATTATTTCGCCGATAAAATCGGGAATTTCGATCGTGAAATCTTCAAAACCTGCGCGCTTCGTCCACGCTTCCTGTTTGGTAATTTCCGTTCCCAAACCTATGTCTTTCGGATAATGCGTCTGAATTTCCGCGCCGATTCTGTCTTTCAAAGGCGTGATAATCTTTCCGCGAGCCGTGTAATCTTCAGGATTCGCCGAAAAAACCAGCATCACGTCGAGCGGCAGACGAACGGGGAAACCTTTAATCTGCACGTCGCCTTCCTGCATAATATTAAACAAACCGACTTGAATTTTTCCGGCTAAATCGGGAAGTTCGTTAATCGCAAAAATTCCGCGATTCGCTCTCGGCAGAAGTCCGTAGAAAATCGTCAATTCGTCCGACAAAACGTGACCGCCTTTCGCCGCCTTGATCGGGTCAATGTCGCCGATGATGTCGGCAATGGTTACGTCGGGCGTGGCGAGTTTTTCGACAAAGCGCGAATCTCTCGAAACCCAATCAATCATCGTGTTATCGCCGTTGATTTCGATTTGATGTTTGCCGTATGCGCTCAACGGATGAAACGGATCGTCGTTGATTTCCGAACCTTGAATGATCGGAATTTCCTCGTCCAATAATTCAGTCAATTGTCTGATAATTCTACTTTTAGCCTGTCCGCGAGTTCCTAAAAGAATTAAATTATGACGCGATAAAACCGCGTTTACGATTTGCGGCACGACCGATTCGTCGTAACCGACGATGCCGCGAAAAAGTTTTTCGCCGCTTCTTAATTTTTCAATCAAATTCGCCCGCATTTCGTCTTTCACCGAACGCGAGGCGTAGCCGCTTGCTCTTAATTCGCCCAATGTTACTGCTTTGCTCATATAAAAAATTATCTCACATTCATACTGATTTTCCGACAAAGGCGCGAGAAAAATAATTTGTTCGACTGATATTGGTTTAATTTTTCAACCGGCGCAGAGAACGTGAAATTTCTTTAACTCGCGCCGCTATATTACAATTTTTTTATGAACGAAATTCACTCAAACGCGCTCGAAAAATTTCAAAATTCAATCGGGCTGAAGTTTCAACTTTACAACAGCTTGTTTCTATCGCTGCCTTTTTACGGTGTGGATAAAACGGGAATTTTGCTCTCCTTGTTCAGCAGCGAATGCGAAACGGGCTATGCAGGCGATAAAAGCCCGACGGAAATTATCGAGCGTTTTTTTGAAACGTATTCGGAAAACGAGAAAAACGATTTTCTGTTTCGCTTTGTCCAATACGCCGAGCGGCAGGTTGTTTTGTTCGACGCGCTCGAGGACGCTTCGTTTGCCGAACTTCACGATTTACAGGGCGCGGGAACTTTGAAACAGCTTGAAACCCGCGTCGCGCAGGAAAATAAAACGGCGGAATTTGTTGGAAAATTAAATGATTTTTCGGCGCGTCTGGTTTTGACGGCGCATCCGACGCAGTTTTATCCGGGCGCGGTTTTGGGAATCATCAACGACTTGGAAGCGGCGATTAAAACGAACGATGTCGCGCTCATCAACACATATTTACAGCAGCTTGGGCGTACGCCGTTTTTCAAAAAGCAGAAGCCGACACCGTTTGACGAAGCGATGAGCTTGATCTGGTATCTCGAAAACGTCTTTTACGAAGCCGTCGGCAGCATCGCGTCCGAGCTGAAAAATAATTTTCCGAATGAAAATCTGGATTTAAAGAATCTCGTCAAAATGGGTTTCTGGTCGGGCGGCGACCGCGACGGAAACCCATTCGTCACGGTTGAGACGACGCAAAAAGTCGCCGCCGCGCTGAAGCGTTCGATTCTGCGCTGTTATTACAAAGACGTGCGCCGTTTGAAACGACGTCTGACTTTTAACGGCGTTGATCGAATGCTCGCCGATTTTGAAACGCGCCTTTATCAAAACGCTTTTCAGTCGGAATTTGACGATTTAACGCAAACGGAAATCCTCGAAAGCTTGACGGAAATCCGCCAAACGATTTTAGAAAATCACAACGGATTATTCGTGCATTTAGTTGATAATTTAATCGAGAAAGCGCGGATTTTCGGTCTGCATTTCGCCGCGCTCGACATCAGGCAGGACAGCGGCGTTCACGCGCAGATTTTAGAAGAAATTTTCAACCGTGAATTTCCCGACGCAAATTATGCCGCGCTTTCCGACGCGGAAAAAATCGAACGGTTATTAAATGTCGAAACCGAAATCGCGCCGAAAAATTTCGCCGACGCGCTTGCTAAGGACACGCTCGAAAACATTCGCGCCGTCAAAAAAATTCAGGCGGAAAACGGCAAACAGGCTTGCGAGCGATACATCATCAGCCATTGCGAATCGGCTTTGAACGTCATCGAAGTTTTCAGTTTGTTCAAATTCGGCGGCTGGAAAACGGAAGATTTGACCGTTGACATCGTGCCGCTTTTTGAAACGATTGCCGATTTGCAAAACGCGCCGCGCATTATGCGCGAGCTTTACGAAATTCCGGTTTATCGAGAGCATTTAGCCAGACGCAACGACACGCAAACGATTATGCTCGGCTTCTCCGACGGCACGAAAGACGGCGGCTATCTGATGGCGAATTGGAGCATTTATCAAGCGAAAAAAGAATTGACAAAACTCGCCCGCGAATTTGGAATAAACGTGATTTTTTTCGACGGTCGCGGCGGACCGCCCGCGCGAGGCGGCGGCAAAACGCACAAATTTTATTCTTCGATGGGCGCGGAAATAGCGAGTCAGGCACTCGAATTAACGATTCAGGGGCAAACCGTTTCGTCGAATTTCGGCACGATTGCGTCGGCGCAGTTCAACGTCGAACAACTCGTCCACGCCGGAATCTCGCCGCATCTTTTTAGTCCGAAAAGCGAAACTTTTACCGGCGCGGAAGAAAATTTAATGCGAAAACTCGCCGAACGAAGTTTCGCGGCTTACGACGAATTGAAAAATCATCCGCGCTTTTTAGATTATCTGTCGGACGTTTCGCCTCTGAAATTTTACGCCGAAACGAATATCGGTTCGCGTCCGGCGAAGCGCGGCGCGGGAAAACTGACGCTCGACGATTTACGCGCCATTCCGTTCGTCGGCGCGTGGAGTCAAATCAAACAAAACGTCCCCGGATTTTACGGGGTCGGCGCGGCTCTGCGCGATTTGGAAGCGAATTTAGAAGAAATAAAAACGCTTTATAAGACGAATTTATTTTTCAAAACTTTAATGGACAACTGCGAAATGGCGATGCAGAAATCCGATTTTAAATTGACGGCATTTTTGTCGGACGACGAAATTTACGGCGAAATCTGGCGGAAAATTTACGACGAATACGAGCTCTGCAAAAAATATCTGGCGGAGATTTCCGGCAAAACCGATTTGATGGCGGATTATCCAATCGAACAGCAATCGGTTCGTACGCGGGAAAAAATAGTTCTGCCGCTGACGACGATTCAGCAATACGCGCTGACCAAAATCCGCGAAGGCGCGGACGAACGCGAAACGTATGAAAAATTAATCATTCGCTGTTCATTCGGCATCATCAACGCGGGCAGAAATTCAGCCTGAAAAACTCGCCGGAAGAATTCAAACAATCTTAGATTTTCACGCTTCCCCGTTCGCGCCGTCGGTGCTTTTTAAAGCCCACACGACTAAAACCGGCTGAAAAAATAAACGGGCAAATCTCTTCGCGTCGGTGTCTAAACCGAATGCGCTTCTTCGGTTTACATACTGCGAAATGTTGCCCGGAAATACGGCGACGAAAAACGCGGCGGCGATGCGTCCGATTAATTCTTCGTGTTTTTCGTCGGTCAACACCAAACTGCTTCCCAAAGCAATTTCGGCGATGCCCGAATAAACTACCGTATCGTCCTTTTCGAGCGGCACCCAATCCGGCACTTGCGCCTGAAAATCTTTTCGCGCAAACGTCAGATGGCTGACACCGGCAAAAATCAACGCGCCGCCCAAACCGATGCGGGCGATCTTTTTCAAAGTTTTCGTATCCATAAAATTATTCTACGTTCGTCAAAATTCAAAGGCAATCGCCGCCGGAAAATTCGATTGATTAAAATAAAAAAGCCCAAAGTCGTTAAACTTCGGGCTAATCGAAAATCCAAAACCCAAAACTAGAAAACGTATTTATTCGCCGCAATCAAGGTGTCGGCGATTTTCTGCCGCGCCGCAATCGTGTTGACGGGCGAATTGTTTTTCGTGAAACGCTTGAGCGCGACGAGCAGCATTTTGCCCTCGTCGCCTTCCGCCATCGCCGCGATGGTGTTGCGCGCCGCCATTTCGATTTTTTGAATCGTGTCGTTGCAGAAAACCTGCGCCATTGCGATCTGGTTTTCGGCGTTGCCTTTGGCGGCGAGTTTTTGCGCCCGTAGAATCGCCGTTTCCATCGCGTATGCCGACATAATAATGTCCGCCGCGTTCATCAGGATTTCCTGCTGATTTTGCAGCTCGGTCATATATTTCTGCGCCGCCGTGCCGACGACCATCAACGCGATTTTCTTCGCGTTCTGCGCTAATTTCATTTCATTGGCGAGCGTCGAATCATCTTCGTCAAGCGACATTTGCGGACTTAAGATTTCTTCCTGCAAGGCTTTTCCGGCTTGCAATAAACCGAGTTCGCCTTTCATCGCGCGTTTCAAAAGCTGACCGGGAATCAACAGACGATTGATCTCATTCGTGCCTTCAAAAATGCGATTGATTCTGGCATCCCGATACGCTTTTTCCGCCGGATAATCCGCCGAATAGCCCGCGCCGCCGTAGATTTGTACCATTTCGTCAACGACGTAATCTAAGGCTTCCGAACACCAGACCTTATTGATCGAAGATTCGACCGCGTATTCTTCAATCGAGCGCAGTTTCTTTTCCTTGTCTCCGCCGTCTTCGCCGATCAGCGCGTCAATCATTCCGACCGTGCGGTATGACATTGATTCGGCGACCCAAACGCGAATCGCCATTTCCGCTAATTTGTGTTTCATCGCGCCGAACGTCGAAATCGGCACGTTAAACTGCTGCCGTTCGTTGGCGTAGCGAATCGAGTGATGCAAAGCCAACTTCGCGCCGCCGGTCGCCGACGCGCCTAATTTGAAGCGTCCGACATTCAAGATATTGAACGCGATTTTTGTCCCGTCGCCAACTTCGCCAATCAGATTTTCGACCGGAACGTGGCAATCCGACAAAATCAAAGGCGTGGTCGAAGAAGATTTAATGCCCATTTTATGCTCTTCCGCGCCCGGACGACAGGTTTCCGAACGCTCGACGACAAACGCCGAAAACTTTTTCTTTTCGCCGTCAACTTTGGCGAAAACTATAAAGAAATCGGCGAAGCTGCCGTTGGAAATCCACATTTTTTCGCCGTTCAAAATGTAATGCGTTCCGTCTTCCGATAATTTCGCGTTACATTTCGCGCCGAGCGCGTCCGAACCCGAACCCGATTCCGACAGGCAGTAAGCCGTGATTTTCTCGCCGGAAATGATTTGCGGAATATACTTTTCTTTCAGATAATCCGAACCGAAATAAAGAATCGGCAGCAAGCCAATCGAAGTCTGCGAACCGAACGTCACGCCGAAGCCCGAACCGCGTCCCATATTTTCGGCGACGACCACGCCGGTCGTTTGGTCGAGATTCAAGCCGCCGTATTCTTCGGGAATATTCGCGCCCAAAAGTCCGAGTTCGCCCGCCTTGTGAATTAGCTGACGCGCCATTTCCCAATCGTGTTTTTCCATCGCTTCGAGATTCGGAATCACCTCGTTATCAATAAAATCGCGCGTCGTTTCGCCGATCATTCGCTGTTCTTCGGTCAAATCTTCCGGCGTGAAAATTTCGTCCGCCGCGCGATTTTCGATCAAAAACGCGCCGCCTTTCATATATTCTTTTTGCCTTTGTGCATCCATAAATTTTCCTCTGTTTTTTTATTAAGATAAGTTGGAGAAAATTATAACTGAATGAGTATTCATTCAGCAAGAGTTTTTCGTCGAATTTATAAAATAAAAGTCTTTGCCTTCGCTCGATCTCTATTCAGCAAATTTCGTCTTTGATTTATAATTTGAATCGTTATGAGCGAAATTATCAAATGCAGAAATTGCGGCGCGAACAATCGCGTTAAAGCGGACGCGGAAAAAAAAGCGATTTGCGGGCGATGCAAAATGCCGCTCGAGAAGAATCTTAAACCGGTCGTCGTAACGGACTCGAATTTCACGGCGGAAGTTGAAAACGCCGCTCTGCCGGTTCTGCTGGATTTGTGGGCGGCGTGGTGCGGACCGTGCCGGATGATCGCGCCGGTCATCGAACAGTTAGCAAAGGAACTCGCCGGAAAATGCGTCGTCGGAAAATTGGATGTTGACCGAAATCAGCGCACGGCGGCGCGTTTCGGCGTACAGAGCATTCCGACGATTTTGATTTTGAAACAGGGCAGAGAAGTCGAACGTCTTGTCGGTTTACAGAGCAAGGAAGCGATTTTGCGGCGTTTGCAAAATCATCTTTAGACATTAAAAAATTCTTTGCGGTTAAGAAGAATTTGATCGCAAAGAACGCAAAAGTTAGAGATGCGAAGAATGTAAAAGAAAATCTCGAAAATTATGCAACGATGCAATTGGGCGAAAAATGATTTGGCGATTCATTACCACGATAAAGAATGGGGCGTTCCCGTTCACGATGACCGGAGATTATTTGAATTTCTGATTTTGGAAGGAGCGCAAGCCGGCTTGAACTGGGACACGATTTTGCGAAAACGCGAAAATTATCGCGCCGCGTTCGATAATTTCGACGCGGAAAAAATCGCTGAATATGACGAAGCGAAATGCGCCGAACTTTTGCAGAACGAAGGCATCATCCGCAATCGTTTGAAAATCGCTTCGACCGTGCGGAACGCCAGAGCATTTCTCGAAATTCAAAAAGAATTCGGTTCATTCGACAAATACGTCTGGAATTTCGTCGGCGGAAAACCGGTTAAAAACAGACGAAAAAACTTGTCGGAAATTCCCGCCAAAACCGAAATCTCCGACGCGCTCGGCAAAGATTTGAAAAAACGCGGCTTCAATTTCGTCGGTTCGACGATTATGTATGCGTTTATGCAGGCTTGCGGTCTGGTCAACGATCATTTGACAAATTGTTTTCGATACAAGGAAGTCGAAAAATGAATTACCCGATCACGCCCGCGATTCGCGCATTAAGAGAGAAAAAAATTGAATTCGAGCCGCACGTTTTTGAATATGTCGAGAAAGGCGGCACGAAATATTCGGCGGAAGTTTTGAATGTTGACGAACACGCGGTCGTTAAAACTTTGATTTTTGAAACGAACGAGAAAAGGTCTTTGATTGTTTTGCAGCACGGCGATTTTCAGGTTTCGACGAAAACGCTGGCGCGGATTTTGAATGTCAAGACAGTCGCGCCCGTTGCGCCCGAAAAGGCAAATAAATTAACGGGTTATCTCGTCGGCGGAACTTCGCCGTTCGGCGTGAAAACGCGAATGCCGGTTTATGCCGAAAAAACGATTTTCGATCTTTCGCGTATTTTTATCAACGGCGGCAAGCGCGGGTTTTTGATAAAAATCGCGCCGGAAGTTTTAGAAATGATTTTAGACGTAAAAAAAGTTGAAGTTGCGGTCAAAGCCGAGTAATCTTTCGATAGTTAATATAAAAATTGAAACCGCAAATTGTCGCGGATGCACGCGGATAAAATCTTTTTCTTAAATCCGTGGTTATTTGTGCGAATCTGTAGTTTCGATAAATGCTACGTTTTTAGTTCCAGATTATTTTCGCTTATGGCAAATCACGAAAGTTCGCATTCTCAAAACATTGACAAAATAACTTTCGCCGGAATGCTGATCGCTCTCGGCATTGTTTTCGGCGACATCGGGACTTCGCCTTTGTATGTTTTTTCGGCGATTGTCGGAACGAAAACGATTGATCCGCGCCTCGCGCGCGGCGGCGGTTCGGGGGTGGTGTGGGGGCTTAAGATTAAGTCGACGTTGTATTAAGTCTTTATAGCCCTTCGCGCCGACAACAACGGCGAAGGCGGCATTTTTTCGCTTTACGCGCTCGTCAAACGCTACGCCGGAAAATGGCTTTTGTATCCGGCGATTATCGGCGGTTCTTTTCTTTTGGCGGACGGAATTATCACGCCGCCGATTTCGGTTTCGTCGGCGATTGAAGGTTTGCGAATTTACGAGCCGAACATTCCGACCGTGCCGATTGTAATTGCGATTTTAGTGATTTTGTTCGTCGCGCAGCAATTCGGAACACAGTTTATCGGCAAATTTTTCGGACCCGTGATGTTTGTCTGGTTCACGTTTATCGCCGTGATGGGCGTGATGTCATTCGCTTCGGATTTGACGGTTTTCAAAGCTCTCAATCCTTTTTACGTCTACGAATTTTTAGTTGATTATCCGCACGGATTCTGGCTTTTGGGCGCGGTTTTTCTCTGCACGACCGGCGCGGAAGCCTTATATTCGGATATGGGACATTGCGGTCGCGCCAACATTCGTTTTAGCTGGATTTACGTCAAAATTTGCCTGATTTTGAACTACGCCGGTCAATGCGCGTGGCTTTTGCAGAACGAAGGCAAACAAATCGAAGGCGCGACACCGTTTTATTCGATTGTGCCGCCGATAATTTTGCCTCTGGCGATTGCCATTGCGACGCTTGCCGCGATTATCGCTTCGCAGGCTTTGATTTCCGGCAGTTTTACGCTCATCGGCGAAGCGATTCGCCTCAATTTCTGGTCGCGCCAGCGGATAATTTATCCGACCGATTTCAAAGGTCAGCTCTACATTCCGCAGGTCAACTGGCTTTTGATGGCGGGCTGTATTTTCATCGTTTTGTATTTCCGCGAATCCAGATTTATGGAAGCGGCTTACGGGCTTTCGGTCACGCTGACGATGCTGATGACGACCGTTTTGATTGCGATTTACCTGCATTCAAAACGCCTGCCGATGCCGCTCGTCGTTTTGGTTACGGGACTTTTCCTGACCATCGAACTCGGATTTTTAACGGCGAATCTCGAAAAAATTCACGAAGGCGGCTGGGTCTCGCTGCTCGTCGGATTCATTTTGTTTACGATTATGTGGTCGTGGCATAAAGGCAGAAAACTGCGCCGTCAGTTGACCAAAATGGAAAAGACCGAGGAGTTTTACAAAACCTTAAAAGACCTCAGCAATGATCAAACCCTGCCGCAATATGCGACGCATCTCGTTTACCTGACGGCTTCGGATACGCCGAAAAAACTCGAAGAAGAAACGATGCGCTCGATTCTCGAACGCACGCCGAAACGCGCCGACGTTTACTGGTTTCTGCACGTCGAAACAGACAGCCATCCTTTTACAACGAAATATAAAGTCGAAACTCTGGCAAAAGAAGACGTTTATTTCATTACCTTCAAATTCGGCTTCCGCATCGAAACGCGCATCAATTACTTTTTCCGAATGGCACTCGAACAACTCGAAAAATCCGGCGACGTAACTACTACGAGCCGCCATCCCGCGCTCGAAAAACACAATGTTCCCGGCGACATTCGCTTTGTTCTGCTCAGTTCGTTTTTGAGTCACGAAAACGAACTGCCGTTCAAACAAAATTTCGTGATGCGTTCCTACTATTTCATCCGCCGCTGGTTTTCGCTCAACGAAGACGAGGCTTACGGACTCGATTCGAGCAACGTCGTCGTCGAAAAAGTTCCCATCGTCGTTTGCCGCCCGGAAGATTTAACTTTGACGCGCGAAGATTAACGACTCAAAAGTTACCTGTTCGGATAAGTCTGGATAAATTTTTGCGGAAGGTGTATATTGTAAAAATGAATGAACATTCACTCATTTTCTGTGAGTGAAATTATGGAAGGAAAAACTTATGAAAGAAGCAGTTATCGTATCAGCCGTCAGAACGGCTGTCGGAAAAGCACCGAAGGGAACTTTGAAAAATTCGCGTCCCGACGATTTGGGCGCGGCGGCGATCAAAGGCGCGGTTGAAAAAGTCGAAAATCTAAATGTCAATGAGATTGACGATGTGATTATGGGCTGCGCGTTTCCCGAAGCGCAGCAGGGAATGAATGTTGCGCGGACGGCGGCGATTTTGGCGGGTTTGCCGCCGGAAACTTCGGCGATGACGGTTAATCGTTATTGTTCGAGCGGCTTGCAGACGATTGCGCTTGCGGCGGACAGAATTAAAACCGGCGGCGCGGATATTATCGTCGCGGGCGGACTCGAAACGATGTCAATGATTCCGATGGGCGGCAACGGTTTTCGCCCGAATCCGACGCTCGCCGAAACTTATCCCGATTATTATTTGAATATGGGTTTGACCGCCGAAAATTTGGCGCGAAAATACGAAATCACGCGCGAACAGGCGGACGAATTTTCGTTAGGTTCGCACCAGAAAGCGGCGGCGGCTATTCAAGACGGAAAATTTAAAGACGAAATCGTGCCGTTCATCGTCCGCATTGACGAAACCGACGAAAAAGGTCGCGTTCGCTCAAAAGAAGTCGTTTTCGACACCGACGAAGGCGTACGTTACGACGCTTCGATGGAAGGATTTGCGAAATTAAAACCCGTGTTTCACGTCAACGGAACGGTGACAGCCGGAAACGCTTCGCAAATGTCCGACGGCGCGGCGGCTTGCGTGGTGATGTCTCTGGACAAAGCGAACGAATTGGGATTGAAACCGTTGGCGCGTTTCGTTTCATTTGCGACCGCCGGATGTTTGCCCGAAGAAATGGGCATCGGTCCGGTTTACGCGATTCCGAAAGCGTTGAAACTCGCCGGATTAACGCTCGAAGATATTGACGTGATCGAATTAAACGAAGCGTTCGCCGCGCAAGGGCTTTCGGTGATGAAAGTTTTGGAAATGAATCCCGCGAAAGTCAACGTCAATGGCGGCGCAGTCGCGCTCGGACATCCTTTGGGCTGCACCGGCGCGAAATTGACCGCAACCGTTTTACAGGAATTAAAACGAACGGGCGGGCGTTACGGAATGGTCACAATGTGCGTCGGCGGCGGAATGGGCGCGGCTGGAATTTTCGAGCGATTGGATTAATTCCAAAATTCTTTCCGTAACGTCGCTGCTCTTGAATTAAATTTTTGGCTCGTCGGCAAAATCGCGCAAGTCGGCGAGTCAAATATGTAAATTTCTGTTCTAAAATTTACAAAATCGGGAGATAAAAAGTATGAAAATACCGACGGCGTTGGAACTTGACGCATACGTTAACAAACACATCTCGCAGATTTGCGGCTGTTCGTTTGTGAACGACGGCGACAATCACTGCGCGCATTTCGTTTGCCACGCGACCGAACTGAATTTCGGTTTGACTTGTTACGGGATGACGCAGAAAGGCTCACAGGCGCAGAGCGCGAATATCAGAGTTCAGGAAGTTTTTCCGCAATGTCGCCGCGTCGGAATTTGGGCAAACAAACCGGCGGATTTGACGACGGGTTTTATCTTCGTAACGCAAGCCAAGAATATTAATTTGAAGGCGAAAACCATCGAAAACGTGCCGCGCAAACACATCGGAATTTTTATCAATCAAGACGTTTGGCAATACAAAAACCGCTTTCGCCACGTCATCAAACAAACGCCCGCCGATTTCAAACAACATTATCAGGGAACGGGTTACGAAATATTTTTTGGAGAATTTCCGTTATGAAACGAGTTTTTATTAAATTTTCATTGCTCGGAATCGTTTTCCTTTTTCTATTTTCAGCCGCCGACGCGCAGGCGAAAAAGACAGATGCGAAAATCGTTGAGCCGACTGTCAAAGAAGCGATCAGACAAGTTTTGCTGAACGGAAACATTTTGCTTTCCGCCGCAAAAAATTGCGGGAGCGTCGGCACATCGGGCGAAGACCGAACGCTTCTCGATTTTTTGAGCGGCGTGTTGTCGTTTCAAGCGATGCCGGAAAGCTCGAATCAAATCGAATTCGTCGCCAAACAGGAAAAAACAAAATCGAGCGAAATCATTTGGATTTGCGATTTAACATTCCGAGGCAAAGATGCGGAAGACGTTTGGAGCAACGGCGTTCGCTTCAAAATGCGAAACGCCGACCGTCGTTTGATGCGTGAATCGTTAATGTGTATTGGAACAGGTTGAATTTTTGCAACATCGCTTTTAACAAATTCGTTCGACCGGATTCTATCTAATTTTTCCCCGAATTATTTTTCCGTTTCTCAAACGGAAGATATTTTTCAATTAAATTCTGCGGCTCTAAATTGTTGAAATCCTTGTGCGCTTCAACGACCGAATCGAGCTGTAGAATTTCCTCAATCGAATTAACGGTCGCCATGCCGATTGATTTCATTCCGGCGCGATGCGCGGCTTCAAAACCGCCGACGGCATCTTCAAAAACAATGCATTTGTTTGGCGCGACGCTCAATTTTTCGGCTGACTTTAAAAAGATTTCAGGATCGGGTTTGCCGTTTTTAACGTCGGCGGCAGTTGTTACGGCTTGAAAATATTTTCGCAAATTTAAACCGTCGAGAATAAATTTGACGTTTCCGACGGGCGCGGCAGTGGCGACTGCCATTTTTATGCCGAGATTTTTCGCTTTTTCCAAAAAGGCGACCGCGCCGATAACTGTTTGGCGATGTTCAAGAAAAGATTCGCGGTAAAGCCTTTCCTTGCGACTGCCTAATTCTTCGACGCGCTCGGCGGAAATATCGCCGAAAATCGTCGGCATAATCTCGCGGTTGGTTTTGCCCGCCGTTTTGATCAGAAAATCTCGCGCGTTCATCTCGATTCCGTTTTCGGCGAGCATTTTTCCCCACGCTTCGGTGTGAAAACGCATATTGTCAACGAGCGTTCCGTCCATATCGAAGATGAACGCGCGTGTTTCGTAAAAATTCATACGTTTGTAAAATTACTTGCCGCTGAAACTTCCGTCGCGGCGTTCGAGAAACGACTTTACGCCTTCTTTCGCGTCTTCCGAAGCGAATAGTTTTAAGATTTGCGGCGCGAGATATTTTTTAGCTTCGTCGAAACCGTCAATCTGAATTTTCCGCGCCGATTCAATCGTCGCGCGAACGCCGAGCGGTGCTTGCCTGGCAATCGTTTCGGCGATTTCGACGGCTTTTTCGAGCTGTTTTCCGTGCGCGGTGATTTCCTGAATTAAACCGATTCGCAACGCTTCGTTCGCGTCAAATTCGTCGCCCGTCAAAAGCCAGCGCATCGCGTTTCCCCAACCGCTGCGTTCGGGAAAGCGCAAAGTCGCGCCGCCGAACGGGAAAATTCCGCGCTTGATTTCGATCTGCGCGAACGTCGCATTTTCCGAAGCGATCCCGATGTCCGACGCGAGCAGTAATTCGATTCCGACGGTCAGACATTTTCCCTGAACCGCCGTCACCAAAGGCTTTGTCCGCAAGCGTTCGCTGTATAGATTGAGCGGATCAATCGCGCCTTTCGGATATTGCAAAATGCCTTTTTCGACGACTTTCGGCGCGACGTTCGCCAAATCCAAACCTGCCGTGAACATCTCGCCTTCGGCAAACAAAACGCCGCAGCGAATTTCGCTGTCGTCTTCGAGTTCGGCATAGGCAAGCGCGAGTTGATCGAGCATTTCCAAATCAAAAGCGTTGCGTTTCGCCGGGCGATTCAAACCGATCAAAAGAACGTGTCCGCGTTTCTCGACGGAGATTTTTTGTTCTGCTGTTTGTGTTTCCATAATTTTTCACTTCGGAAAATTTTCCGATTTTACGACTCTTTCGGCTTGGCGAAAATGCCGTCGTTCGTGTTCGACGATAATTTCATAGCCGTCTTCGAGAGTATAGGTGGCGATTTTCAGAAACGGTGAAGTTACTTTAATTTTTTTCCAGTTCGCCTTTTCGGTGAGTTTCATCTTGCCGATCAATTCGGCTTGATGCGCGGCGAAAATTTCGACGATGTTCGGATCAATCTCGCTTGGCGGCACGATTTTCTGCGTCGGCGCTTTAAATTTTCGAGAATCTTTCTTGAGCGAGCTTTTCAAAAGATTCCCGAAAAACCCCGACAGCGGCGACCAATTTTCAAGAAAAGAATGTTCGTGTTTTCCGTCGGCAATTTCATCTAGTTTTTTGAAAAAAAGCTCATTCGTTTTTATCAAATGCTCGAAACATTGCCCGACGCTCCAACCCGACGCGCCCGGTTTCCAATTGACTTGTTCGGGCGAAAGTTTGCCGAAAGTCGTTTGCGTATCTTCGGTAAATTTTTCAAGTTCGGAAATTACTTCGCTCATAATTTTATTTTAGCCGCGAACCGCCGCGAAAAGATACGAATTAGTAAAAACTTTTTCGCGCCTTTTCGTGTTTGTTCGCGGCTATATTTTGCTAGTTTCTCAAAGGCTTGCCTGTCTTCAACATCGCCGCGATTCGTTCCTGCGTTTTGCGCTCGCCGCATAAGCTCAAAAATCCTTCGCGTTCCAAATCCAGCAAATACTGTTCGGAAACCTGCGAAGCGTGATTGAGTTCGCCGCCGCACAAAATTTTAGCGATTTTTCTGCCGATCAATTCGTCGTGGTCGGAAATATAACCGCCGCGTTTCATCATCGTCAGCGCGATTTTGAACGCCGCCATTCCGGCTTCGCCCATCGCGTAAATGTCGGTGCGTTGAACGGGCTGCGTATAACCTGCGGCGGCGAGATTTAAAACTTCCTGTTTCGCGTCGGCGATAAGGCGGTCGCCGTTCATCGAAATCGCGTCCGAATCGCGCAAAAAACCGAATGCGCGAGCTTCCTGCGCCGACGTGGCGACTTTGCCCATTCCGAGAATTTCAAACGTCTTTTTCAGGAAAACCAGCGGATCAGCATCGGGCGTTTTCTTTGCTAAATCCATCGAACGCAAAGCCATTTCCTTCGTTCCGCCGCCGCCCGGAAGCAAACCGACTCCGACTTCGACCAAGCCCATATAAGTTTCCGCCGCGGCGCGAACTTTGTCGCAATGCAGAGGAATTTCACAACCGCCGCCCAAACTCAAACCATAAGGCGCGGCGACGACCGGTTTCGACGAATAACGCAGACGCATATTGGCTTGCTGAAAAGTGTGAATCATCAAATTGATGTCGTCCCATTCTTCTTCCTGCGCCGCGAGCAGAAGCATCATAATATTCGCGCCCGCCGAAAAATTTCCGCCTTGATTTCCGACGACCAAACCGACGTGATTTTTCTCCGTTTCTTCGACTGCAAATTTCAGCATCTGCATCGTATCGCCGCCGATAGAATTCATTTTGGAATGAAATTCCAGACACGCCACGCCGTCGCCGATGTCAATTAAACTCGCGCCCGTGTTTTTCTTGATAACCCCCGTGCGGTCTTTGACGGATTTTAAAACGATCACGCCTTGTTTTTCAGGGATTTCCTTGTAACCGCCGTTGACCAAATCGTAAAAGCTGCGCGTACCGTTTTCGTATTTGTAAAAAGTTTCCGCGCCCGCGTCGAGCATTTTCTGCACGTTTTCGGGAATCGTTTGATTTTCGGCTTTCATACGCTCGACCGATTCGCGCACACCAATCGCGTCCCACGCTTCAAACACGCCGATTTCCCAGCCGAAGCCCCATTTGATCGCGTTGTCAATTTCGACAATCGTATCGGCGATTTCAGGAATGCGGTTTGCCGCGTAGCGCGAAATCCGCGAAGTCGTTTTCCATAAAAATTCGCCGACTTTATCATCGCCCCAAACCAATTTTTTGACACGCGCCGGAATGTCTTCGATTTGTTTCGCCGCGTCTAATGATGCAAATTTCGTTTTCGCCTGCGGCTTGTATTCAAACGAATTCAAATCAAGTTCGAGAATCTGCCGTTTGCCTTCCGCGTCTTTCGATTTTTTGAAAAATCCGCCGCCGGTTTTATCGCCCAGAATCTTTTTGTCCAAAAGCGTCTGAATCATTTCGGGAATCTTGAAAACTTCGCGATCTTCGTCGTCAGGGATTGCCGGATAAAGATTGTTCGTAACGTGCGCCGTCACATCCAAACCAACCAAATCCGACGTTCTAAAAGTCGCCGATGAAGCGTGTCCGATGGCTTTTCCCGTAATTTGGTCAACTTCGGTCGGCGTTAATCCCATTTCGAGCATTTCGTGAATCGTCGCCATCATCCCGAAAACGCCGATGCGGTTGGCGATAAAATTCGGACGATCTTTTGCCGGAACAACGCCTTTGCCAAGCCGCTGATCCAAAAATCCCGAAACCGCGCAGGCAATCTCGCCGCTCGTGTCTTTGGTCGGAATCACTTCGACCAATTTCATATAGCGCGGCGGATTGAAAAAATGTATGCCGACGAAATGTTTTTTGAAATCGTCGGAAAAAGGCTCGGCGATTGATTCAATCGGAATGCCCGAAGTATTCGACGCGATGACCGCGCCCGGTTTCATATTTTTTTCGACTTCGGCAAAAAGTTTATGTTTAATATCCAGTCTTTCAACGATTGCTTCGATCACGAAATCGCAATCTTTCAGCTTCGTCAAATCGTCTGTAAAATTGCCCGTCTCGATCAAATTCGCGTTATCGCCGAGCATAAACGGCACGGGCTTTAACTTCTTCGCCGCATCAAACAACGATTTCACGATTTGATTTTTATCCTTCGCATCTTCTTCCTGCGGCGCGATGTCGAGCAGAAGCGTCGGAATTCCGGCGTTTGAAAGATGCGCCGCAATCGCCGCGCCCATTGTTCCCGCGCCCAAAACGGCGGCTTTTTTGACATTTAACATAATTCGATTTTCCTGATTTTAAATAATTTTTCTTGAGAGAATTATAAATGAATGAATATTCATTCAGCAAGGGGAACAGAAATTAAAATCTCATATTCCGATAATACAATTTGCCGTGAATCGAAATCTCGATGATCTTTTCTAAAATCATTTTTTCGCCTTTTCTGAAAACTCCGATAACGACGAGCGGCAAAATTTTAGAGCCGGAATGGTAAAAGATATTTGTTCCGGTTTTTTCGCCTTTCTTTGACCATTCGAGTTTTCTGATGCCGCCAAAGTTTTCTAATTTATTTCCGGCTTTCGGATTTTGAGACAAGAAATTTACAATGTTTTCGCGTACTTCCGCGCCGAACTCCTTTTCGGCTTTTCGGACAAATTCGTGAAATTCAACGACCGTTTGCATATTATTTATCAGCACTATCTGCGCTTCTTTCTTTCCAAAATTAAATCAAGGGCGAGCTGTTTTTCGCTGAGAATTTTTATTAGTTTTCTCTTTTCGCTTTCGTCCGACACGAGTTTGATTTTCTCTTTCAGTTCGCCGATTTCTTTGAGGCGTTCGACTTCTTCGGGAACGATTTTCGCGCTTTTCAAAACCGAATAGCCCATTCGCAAATCTTCGGGCGTGTTGAAATAATCGGTAAGATTGACGGGTTTGCCCGCGCCTTCGAGGTTGTCGAATTCGCCGGCTTCCATCGCTTCGCGGATGCGTTCTTCGATAAATTTCGCTAAAGACATAATTTCAAAATCTCCAACAAAAATTTAAACGATTTAGACGACCGTCAGGTTGCAGTCGAATGCCGTTTCAAACAAATCCTTTTTCAGTTCGACGGCTTCGCGTTCGACGGCGCAGTCTTCGTCGCAGACTAATTTGATTGTCGCCTTTTGTTTTTCGCGTTTGAATTTTACGTCCGCGATGCGATTTTCGTGTCCGCGGTCGAGAGCTTCGGCGAGCCGCAGAATCGCGCCGAGCTGCATAATTGTTCGGCGTTCCGTTTCGCCCAAAATCATAAAGTCCGCGTGTTTTTCCTTCGGCAGAGAGCCGCGATGATAACGCGCGACGTTGGCGATAATCGTTTTTTCGATTTCCGAAAAGCCGGTTATTTCCGAATGTTTGATCAAATAAAAAGAATGTTTGTGATGCGATTCGTGCGAGATGTGATAGCCGACATCGTGCAGCAGCGCGGCGGCTGATAAAAGCGTCCGGTTGTGGCGTTTCAAATTATAAACCGGCGCGAGCGAGTCGAAAATTTTCTCTGCCAAATCCGCCACTTGCAGGGCGTGCGATTCTTCGTAGCCGTAACGCCGACCGATGGCGAAAACGTCGCGCAGTTTTTTGTCTTCAACGTCCGGCACGGGCGGCAGCGATTCTGATTCGATTTCGCGCAAATAATCAATAATCACGCCTTCGCGCAAGGCATAGCCGCACGGCAAAAGCCGTTCGATTTTAAATGCCCGCATCACCGTTTCGAGAATCTGCCCGCCGGCGACGATCACCTCGGCGCGCTGCGGGCTGATGACCGGCATTTTCGCGCGTTCTTCTAAAGAAATTTTCGCCAGCATTTTATTCAAACCGGCAAGTTTTTTCAGTTGGATTTCCGGTTTCGCCGCGACGGTTTCGACAGTTTGAAAATTTAAAAGCGAAGCGAAATTCAGAATCGTGCCGGAACTTCCGCTGGCGAAATTCCATGTTTGATTTCTCATCTTGCGAAGCGGCGAAGCGAGCGCGGCGTAAATTTCCGTTTGCAGATTTTTGAGTTCCTTTTCCTTCGGCGGATTGGAAAAAATAAATTTTTCAGTCAAGCCAACCGCCCCCAATTTCATCGAAAAAAGTTTCAACGGTTCGCCGTTTTTCATCAAAGAAAGCTCCGTCGAGCCGCCGCCAATATCAATATTGAGCAGCGTTTTGTCGTCTGCGGCAAAGTATTGCGCGGCGGCGATGCCGATCAGCCGCGCTTCTTCAATCGAAGATAAAACATCAACGGCAATGCCGGTTCGCTGTTTGATTTCGCGCACGAATTCGGCGGAATTTTCGGCTTCACGAACCGAAGCCGTAGCGACGGCGATAATCGAATCGGCTTCGCGGCTTTCGGCGATTGAAGCGAATTTGGCGATTGCCGTCGCCGATGCGTCAATCGCTTCGCTCGATAAAAAATGATTTCGCAAAGTGTTCTGTCCGAGCCTGACGCGCTCGCGGTCTTGTAGAATAACGGTGAACGAATCGCTGGCGGCGGCTTCGACGATGACGAGTTTCAAGGAATTCGAGCCAATGTCAATGGCGGCGAGTTTTTGCGTTTTCATTGTTAAATCTTTTTCGGAAAATCTACTTTAACATCATTGCCGATTGATTTGAAAAACCGCTGTTTGACTTGACAACGCGGCGGTTAAAAATCGAACATTTTACACAATGAATCAGGAAAAAAAAGCGACGGTAATGAAATTCGGCGGCACGTCGGTCGGCGACATCCAGGCGTTCGAGCGCGTCTGCCGCATCGTCGGCGAGCAGATCGAAAAAAATCCGGTCGTCGTAACCTCGGCGATGACGAAAGTTACCGACGCGCTTCTCAACGCTTTTGAATTAGCCAAACGAAACGAACCCGAAAACGCTTTCGATTCGCTCGCGCCGCATTTCGCAAGGCACACGGAAGTTTCGGAATATTTTCTCAATGACGAACAGCAAAAATCGTTTTTAAAAGAAATCGAAAAATCCACAAAAGAACTCGCGGAAATTTTGGAAAGAGTTTCGCGGCGAAGTTTGCCCGTTCAGCTTTTAAAAGATGTCGTTGTCGCTTACGGCGAACTTCTTTCGTCGCGTCTTTTGACCGAAGTTTTGCGCTCGAAAAATATCAACGCGCGGTTCGCCGACGCGCGACGTTTAATCGTTACCGACGACGAACACGGCGCGGCAAATCCGATCTGGGAAGACACCCGAAAAATCGTCAGCCTCGAATTAAATTCGATTTTGAAAAGCGGCGAAGTTCCGGTGATGGGCGGCTTTATCGCGGCGAGTCGCGGCGGCGAAACGACCGTTTTGGGGCGCGGCGGTTCGGATTATTCCGCCGCTCTAGTCGGCGCGGCATTGGAAGCGCGCGAGATTCAAATCTGGACGGACGTTACCGGCGTTTTAACCTGCGATCCGCGCATCTGCCCGGAAGCCCGAACTTTAAAAACTCTTTCTTACGAGGAAGCCGCCGAACTCGCTTATTTCGGCGCGAAGGTTCTGCACCCGAAAACGATTCAGCCGGCGGTGGATTTGCAGATTCCCGTGCGCGTCTGCAATTCGCATCAGCCTGAAGAAACCGGCACGATGATTTTGCCGAAGGCGCAAACCACGCCGCGTAAAATCAAATCAATCGCCTACAAAAAAGGCATCACGGTTTTGCATATCACCTCAGCCAGAATGCTCGGTGCGTTCGGTTTTATGAGCGCGATTTTTCAGATTTTCGAGCGTCATCGAACCGTCGTTGATGTCGTGACGACTTCGGAAGTTTCGGTTTCCTTAACGCTCGACAACACCGATGCGCTCGAAAACGTCGTCAAAGATTTAGGGCGCATCGGCGCGGTCGAAATCGAATCGAACCAAGCCGTTTTATGCGTCGTCGGTTCGGGCTTGCGCGACACTTCCGGCGTTGCCGCGCAAATCTTCGCTGCGATTTCCGACATTAACATCTCGCTGATTTCGCACGGCGCGTCGAATGTGAATATGACGTTCGTCGTCAAAGAAGATGTTGTCGGCGAGGCGATTAAAAGACTGCACGACGAATTTTTTATAAAGGAGTGATTTTATGAAGTTATGTATTTTGACGCTGATTTTACTGTTAAGTTTCGCTTGTAATTATAGTTCTGTCGAAGAAACAAAATTGCAGTCATTGCCGCAAAGTGTAATTTCGCCAGCCCCGATGCAAACCGATGAGATTTCAGTAAATGTTAATGAGGATACGGTTTATGGACAAACTTTAGAAAGCATTGCTTACGGTCGAGATAAATATGATGAATCACTTTCTACCTATAGTCACACAGACTGGTTTGACTCACGCGCATCGGGAAATTGGATGGTTGTCAAAAGACAGACAATTTCACCGGAAAATCTGGATGATATTAAATCTTTTTCCGATTTGCCGGAAGATTTAATAAATGATTTTATCGAAAAGAATAAGATTCAAGAGAAACTAAGAAAAGACGGTTACGACGTAAAATTTGGTGTTGATTTGGTAGATTTCAGCGGCAAATTGGATTCAGTCTTTAGAGCGGAAGACAGAAAAGCAAAGAAAGAAAATAACAGTTTGATTCTAAAAGCTATTGTTAGTGTTTCAAGAATCGGCTTTACTAAAAATCACAAGCAATCTTTAGTTTATGTCGAATTTTACCATCCAATAACAGGACTCCAAAAAAGATACTGTTTCATTACTTGGAAACGAGATGGTTTGGGAACAATAGTCGAAGATATGAAGTTCTACTAATTGTTATTTTAATTGTTATTGTTTTTTTAAATCGCAGACAATTTAAAAGCGTCGAAGATTTTGCAATTTTTTTTCGGAAATATAATGCTCATTCTTAAATACGAATCGGGAACATTAATTTTAGAAGGCGCGGACGAAAACGCCGCCGTGCCGAAATGGTTTTTGTGGGACGCGCGCACGAAACATTTCCGCGCTCCGGCTTATGTTTACCGGCAAATTATCAAAGATTTCATTCGCTCGAAAACTGTCTATACGGACGAAGCGAAAAATTATGATGTGTTTGATTTCAAACCGAAATTTCACATCGAACCGCGTCCTTATCAAAGCGAATCAATCGAATGTTGGCGGCAGAACGAAAGATGCGGCGTGATTGTTTTGCCGACCGGCGCGGGCAAAACTCACGCGGCGACGATGGCGATTGAGATGTGCGGGCGGCAGACACTCGTCGTCGTGCCGACGCTTGATTTGATGAATCAATGGTATGACCTGCTCATTTCGACATTCAATGCCGAAATCGGTTTGATCGGTGGCGGCTTTTTTGAAGTCGGCGCGATTACCGTTACGACTTACGCTTCGGCGTTCCGGCATCAAGAACGACTCGGCAATCAATTCGGTTTGATAATTTTCGACGAATGCCATCATTTGCCGTCGGAAGGCTACAAATACGCGGCGGAATTTGCCATCGCGCCGTTTCGTCTCGGACTTTCCGCCACGCCCGACCGCGCCGACGGCGGCGAAGATTTGCTGGAAAATTTAATCGGCAAAACCGTCTATCGCCTCGAAGCGCAGCAACTCGCGGGCGAAT